>NZ_JAWJWL010000013.1:0-201844 GCF_034721475.1 Burkholderia alba
GACTCGGGATCGAGGGGGAGGTAGGCGGCGCCGGCTTTGGAGACGGCGAGCATGGCGACGACGAGTTCTGGGGTGCGCTGGGCGCAGAGGGCGATGCGGGCGTCGGGGGAGAGGCCGAGGGAGAGCAGGTGATGGGCGAGCTGGTTGGCGCGGTCGTCGAGTTGGGCGTAGGTGACGGAGGTCGGGCCGCAGACGATGGCGAGGGCGTCGGGGTGCAGCTGGACCTGTTGCTGGACCAGTTGATGGATACAGGCTTGGTCGGGATAGGGCCGGTCGGTGGCGTTCCAGGTGTCGAGCAGGAGGCGGCGCTCGTCGGGGCCGAGCAGATCGATCCGGCTGATCGGCTGCTGCGGATCGGCCAGCACACGCTCGATGAAATGCAGCAGCCGGCGGCCGTGCGCCTCGACGCTGGTTTCGTCGTACAGGTTCGTGTTGCCGTCGACGTGCAGGGCGAAGCCGGGCTTGCCCGGCTGTCCCAGCACCGTCACGGCGAAGTCGTTGACGAGGCCGTTCGACAGCGAGTGCAGGGTGCCGGGATGCCCGTCGAAGCCCCATTCGTTGTCGAACGGGATGATGTTGATCCGCGGGCCGAAGGTCGGTGCGGCGGACGCGCCCTGCATCTGCCGGATGTCCTTGCCGCGAAAATGCTGATGCTTCAGGTGCTTGAAGATCTCGTTGTTGACGCGCTCGGTCAGCGTGGCCAGCGTATCGTCGGCCGTCATCGACACCTTGAGTGGCACCACGTTGGCGAACATGCCGAGCGTGGCGCGCGTGTCCTTCGCGCGGGCGGTGACCGGGAAATCGAAGACGCCGGTGCGGACGTTTGCGACCCGCAGCATGTAGGCGGCCACGATCGCGGTCAGCAGTTGAGGCCACTTGCCGATCTGCGCTTCAGCGGCCGACAGGGCTTCTGTCACTGCCGGAGGGAGGTCCACCGAGCGCCGCCGGAACAGCCCGCCGGCGTCGGGCGTGCCGCCCGCCAGTGTCGTCGCGGCGGGCAGTGCCGCGAGATAGTCGCGCCAGTAGTCGCGGTCGCCGGCGTGGCGCGCGGATTGCCGGTACGCGGTGTCGCTCTGCAGCGGCACGCCGAGCGGAGCGAAGTCGCCCGGCGGAACCGGCTGCCCCTGCATCAGCGCCGAATAGATCGCCGCGACCCGCCGTGTGGCGAGCGGGATGCTGGCGCCGTCGAGCGCGATATGGTGATAGCGCTGGTACCAGAGGGTGCGCTGCGCATCCAGCTTGAACAATCGGTGACTGAACAGCGGTCCGGCGAGCAGATCGAAGACCCCGGCGGCATCGGCGTGCATCGCATCGAGCGCGGCCTGGAACGGATCGGCGTAGCCGGACAGGTCGATGCGTTCCAGCGACAGCGGCGGCGGGCCGGAGATTTCCTGCGTCGGTCCGCCGGGCATCTCGACGAAGCGCACGTGCAGGGCTTCCGCTTCGTCCAGGAATTGCCGCAGCGCGCGTTCGAATACGGCCACCTCGACGGATCCATGAATATTCACATAACCGCAACTGTCGAACCGGGGATTGCTGGGATCGAGTTGCTGGGCAAACCACATTTCCAATTGCGGTGTAGTCAAAGCTTGTAATGCGATTTTCATGAATTCGTTCATGGCGGCAGATCTCGGAAAAATGAATGATCAAAAAATAGTCCGTTTTATAACCGGATTATTAATAGTCCTATGTATTTTCCATGGCATTGGGCAATCGGCTGGTGGACTGTCGTCATGGTGCGGCGCCGGCCCGCCGGACTACGTTGTCATGACGCATGCAAAACGAGCGGGCAGGCGCCAGCCTGCCGGTAGCCATGCCGGTGGCGAGGGGCAGACACCGCCTGACACTGCGATGACGCCGGCGTATCTAGGTCCGCTGCCGTGGCGCCAGGGTGACGGCGCCGGTCTCGCGGCATCGAGCGTCGCGCTAAGGCAGGAAACGGACCTCGCGATCGGCAAGCGTGCCGGGCATTCCATTTTTATAAAATGGATATTTCATGATTCAGATTCCTTATTAAAATAAGGGAGTTTTTACTGTTTCGTGACGTGGCTATCCTGTAATGTCGCCTCATCTTAATTTCAAGCCTGATAGGTGTCCAGTGCAAAGGGTGGTGAATTTTTATTTCATGAAATGAGTAATAAATATAATTGCAATAGAGCTCAAATATCAGCCGGTAGTTTCGTCGCCGGGAATAATCAATGGAATTGGGCTGGCATAAATGGCAGGTGCAGGCGGTGTGCCGCCGCGAGGGTCGGATGGGCGTGCCCGGGAATGCTGCCCCGCGCGAAAATCGTCGCGCGTCAACCGGAGCGGGACGAAGGCTGCTAAATTCAGCGATCGTCCCCCTACCTGAAGCGGAGCGTCATCCGATGAAGCTGATTGGCATGCTGGATTCCCCGTTCGTGCGCCGCGTCGCGATCTCGGCCAAGTTGCTGGGCCTGCCGTTCGAGCACCGGCCGTTGTCGGTGTTTCGTCACTTCGACGAATTCAAGACGCTCAATCCCGTCGTGAAGGCGCCGACCTTGATCCTCGACGACGGCACGATGCTGCTCGACTCGTCGCTGATCGTCGACTATCTCGATCAGCGCGTCGCGCCGGAGCGGCGTCTGATGCCGCAGGATGCGGCCGCACGGGTGCGCGCGTTCGCGCTGATCGGCCTGGCGCTCGCCGCCGCGGAAAAAACCGTCCAGGTGGTGTACGAACACGGTCTGCGCCCCGGCGAGAAGCAGCACCAGCCTTGGCTCGACCGTGTGCTCGGCCAGCTCGACGGCGCTTACCAGGCGCTGGAGGCGCACATCGCCGGCCGGCCGCCGGGCTGGCTGACCGGCGAGCGTATCGGGCAGGCGGACGTGACGGTCGCGGCGGTGTGGCGTTTCACCCGGTTCGTCGCGGCCGACTACCCGGATCTGGCTCCGTTCGATCAGGCCCGCTTTCCGGCGCTGGCCGGGTTCTCCGAGCGGGCGGAGGCGCTGCCGGAATTCGCGGATACGCCGCTGGATTGAGAGCGCCGCGTCGATTGTTCTGCTGGGCCGACAAGTGACTTCGCCGGCGCCCCGTTTATCCGGGGCGCCCGGCTCTCTAGAATTCACTCCATCGATTCGCCGCCATCCGATGGAGCCCGCCATGAAAGCCTTGTTCGAAGAACGTCTGTATCACCCGTCCGTCGTGTTGCCGATGGTGTCGTTGATGCAATTGATGGTGACGCTCGATTTCAATCTCGGCCAGGTCGGGCTGGTGGTCGCGGCGAAGGGGGCTCGCGCGGCGGTGGAGCGCTCGCGCTCGCTGGTGTCGGGCCTGCATTGCCCGCACGCGGCGCACTGAAACGCTGGCGGCGCCGGCGTGCGGGCGCCGGATGCGAAAAAGCCCTGGCGTCGGCCAGGGCTTTTTGTTTGCTGCGCGGTGCTCAAGCCCTCAAGCCCGAGCTGCGGACACCGCCGGGTAATCGTCGTCGCGAACCGCCGGGTCCTCTTTCAGCGCCCGCACGAGCGCGTGCGCTTCGCGGCGGGAGGCAACGGCGGGCGGGGAGCCCTTGAGCGGCTGCCGGGCGGTTTCGTGCAGCGCCAGCACGGAGATGGCGCCGATCACCGCCGCCCCCATCAGGTAATAGGCCGGCATCATCAGGTTGCCGGTCGCGTCGACGAGCCATGCGGTCACGAGCGGCGTGGTGCCGCCGAACAGCGACACCGACACGTTGAAGCCGATCGCGAGCGCGCCGTAGCGGATCTCGGTCGGAAACAGCGCGGGCAACGCCGACGGCATCACGCCGGTGAAGCACGACAGCAGCACACCGAGGATCAGCAGCCCGCCGAACACCGGCAGCGTGGCGCCCGTGCGGATCAGCAGCAGCGCCGGAATCGACAGCGCGAACAGCCCGATGCAGCCCGCTAGCATCACCGGTTTGCGCCCGACGCGGTCGGACAGGCGGCCGGCGGCGAGCGTCATCGGCATCATCAGGACCATCACGATCAGCACCAGCGCGAGGCCGTGCGCCTCGTCGAAATGCAGCGTCGACGACAGATAGCTCGGCAGGTACGACAGCGCCATGTAGTCGGCGACGTTGAAGACCAGCACGAGGCCGACGCACAGCAGCAGCGCGTGCCAGTTGCGCAGCAGCGTTTCGCGAAAGCGCACGGCGGGCACGGCCTTGTCCTGTGCTTCGCGGGCTTCGGCCTGGCGCTTGAACGCGGGCGTCTCCTCGAGCTTCAGCCGGATGTACAGCCCGATCAGGCCGAGCGGGCCGGCGATCAGGAACGGCACGCGCCAGCCCCACGACAGCAGCGCTTCGTGCGACAGCGCGGCGGTCAGCAGCGCCACCACGCCCGCGCCCATCACATAGCCGATCAGCGTGCCGAACTCGAGGAAGCTGCCCATAAAGCCGCGGCGCTTGTCGGTCGAGAACTCGGCGATGAAGGTGGCGGCGCCCCCGTATTCGCCGCCCGTCGAGAAACCCTGCACGAGGCGGGCGACGAGCAGCAGCACGGGCGCCATGATGCCGATCGAGTCGTAGCTCGGGATCAGGCCGATCGCGAAGGTGCCGACGGCCATCATGATCATCGTCATCGCGAGCACGCGCTGGCGGCCGATGCGGTCGCCGAGCGGCCCGAACACCATGCCGCCGAGCGGGCGCACGAGGAAGGCGGCGGCGAACGTGCCGAAGGTGGCGAGCAGCTGCGCGGACGGGTTGCTCGACGGGAAGAACACCTGGCCGAGCGTGACGGCGATATAGCTGTAGACGCCGAAATCGAACCATTCCATCGCATTGCCGAGCGCCATGGCGCTGACGGCGCGTTTGAGAAGGCCCTGGTCGACGACGGTGATGTCGTCGACGGCGAGCGGGGAGGAGGACGAGGCAGCTGACGGGCTGGCGTGTGTTGCGGTCAAGGTTGAAACGCTCCTGTGACTGCGGCCGAATCGCACGGTGGCGCTTGTGCGGGTTCGCCCACGGTTTGCCGGAGAGTGCGGTTTCGCGAACGAAAGCCGGAAACGGCGGATCATGCAATTAAGCATTTAATCCAGACGAAGGCCGGACTGTCGCGGGCGCTGGGCCGTCGCGAAAAGCACTCGAGAGTGAAACTGCCGCCGTGCGGGACGGACGGCAAACCGGGGCGGCGCGGCGCCGGCCACCGGCGGATGCCCTGATGGGCGTCGAAACGAAAAAAGCAGCCCGGAGGCGCGCTTTCTTGTGAGCGAAATTTCGGTCGGGGAGGCCGGGATAGACCGCCGGAAGCTCGGCAACCGAAATCGAATGACAGGGAAAGACTGTTGAACGAAGCGACATGATAGCACGATGGCAGACGATCGTGCAAATTGCCGCCCAACCCCCATGGTGGCGGGCGCTGGGCGGCATAATCACGCGTGGGGCCCGCCGCGCCGTCGCGGCTTTTTGACGGGCGCTTCGCGCGCCGCATCGACATGACTTCGTTTCTCAAGATTGCCGGATTGTTCGGCTTGACCGCACTGGCCGAAATCGTCGGCTGCTACCTGCCTTGGCTGGTGCTGAAGGGCAGCCGTCCAGTCTGGCTGCTGCTGCCCGCCGCGCTGTCGCTCGCGCTGTTCGCGTGGCTGCTGACGCTGCATCCGGCGGCGGCGGGCCGTACCTATGCCGCCTACGGCGGCGTCTACATCGCGGTGGCGCTGCTGTGGCTGCGGGTGGTGGACGGGGTGCCGCTGTCGCGCTGGGACGGGCTGGGCGCCGCGCTCGCGCTCGCCGGGATGGCGGTGATCGCGCTGCAGCCGCGCGGCTAGCGCGGCCGGCGGGTGGCGGGGGGCGCGCGAGCCCCCCCCCCCCGGGGAGGGCCCCCCCCCCCCCCGGGGAGGGCCCCCCCCCCCCCCGGGGAGGGCCCCCCCCCCCCCCGGGGAGGGCCCCCCCCCCCCCCGGGGAGGGCCCCCCCCCCCCCCGGGGAGGGCCCCCCCCCCCCCCGCCCCCCCCCGCGCCGCCCGCGCGTTACTGTCGCCACACGCACGCGCCCTTGACCGATTTGTCGAGCTCGTCGAGCTGCGACTGATGCGCGGCGAGTTCGTCGTCGCTCGCGGCGAGCACCGGCAGATCGAGCGTGCCGAACGCGATGCGGGGCGTGTCGCCGTTGCCGTCGGCCGAGCCGCCGTCGCCCAGCATGTCGATGACGAGGCTTTCCTGGCCCCGGGTCATCGCGAGATACACCTCCGCGAGCAGTTCCGAGTCGAGCAGCGCGCCGTGCAGGGTCCGGTGCGCGTTGCTGATGTCGAAGCGGTCGCATAGCGCGTCGAGCGAGTTGCGTTTGCCGGGGAACATCGATTTCGCCTGCACCAGCGTATCGATCACGCCGCCGCAATGCTCGGTGAAGGGCGGCAGGTCGAGCCGCGTGAATTCCGCGTCGAGAAAACCGAGGTCGAACGGCGCGTTGTGGATGATCAGCTCCGCGTCGCGGACGAAGTCGCGCAGCGCGTTGGCGATCTCGGCGAACTTCGGCTTGTCGCTGAGGAATTCGGTCGTGAGGCCGTGCACCGCGAGCGCGCCGGGGTCGCTGTCGCGTTCGGGATTCACGTAGAAATGCAGGTTGTTGCCGGTGAGGCGCCGGTTCAGCATTTCGACGCAGCCGATTTCGATGATGCGGTCGCCCGCGCGGGCGTTGAGGCCGGTGGTTTCGGTGTCGAGAATAATCTGGCGCATGTCGGAGAGGCGGGTTCGGGTCGGTCTTGAAAACGGGATGGTACAGGGCGGCCAGCCAGGCGCGGCCGGCTCAGGCCTGCGTCAGCGATTCGACGCCGCGGTTCGCGAGCGCGTCGGCGCGTTCGTTCTCCGGGTGGCCGGCGTGGCCCTTCACCCAGCGCCATTCGATTTCATGCTGGGCGACGAGCGCATCGAGGCGCTTCCACAGGTCGGCGTTCTTCACGGGCGTCTTCGCGGCGGTGACCCAGCCTTTCTTCTTCCAGCCGTGAATCCACTCGCTGATGCCCTTCTGCACATATTGCGAATCGGTGTGGACGATCACCTGGCACGGGCGTTTCAGCACCTCGAGCGCGGCGATCACGCCCATCAGCTCCATCCGGTTGTTGGTGGTGCCGGGCTCGCCGCCGAACAGTTCCTTTTCCTGCGTGCCGTAGCGCAGCAGCGCGCCCCAGCCGCCGGGGCCGGGATTGCCCTTGCAGGCGCCGTCGGTGTAGATGTCGATGATGTGTTGGGTCATGAGTGTTCTTGATGAGTGGTCGGGCTGGCGGCGGGCGACAGGCCGGCGGCCAGCACCGGCTTCTTGACCTTGATCGGGCCGACGAGCCGCATGCCGCGCACGCGCTTGATCGCCGTCACCATGTAGACGGCGCCGAAGATCGGCCACCAGCGGTCGCCGGCGGCTTCCATGAATGCATAGCGGGACAGCCATTTGTCGGTGGCGAGCGGCGGCCGGTAGCAGCCGAAGCGCCCGCGCTCCAGGTCGAAGCCGAGCAACTTGATCCAGTCCTTCAGCCGGATGAACGCGATCTGGTCGCGGGTAGCCGGCACGAACGGCCGGTTCGCGATCCGGCCGAACGACTGCCGCGCGCCCCACAGGCTCAGCGAATTGAAGCCCGTGATCACGAGTTGGCCCTCGGGCATCAGCACCCGTTCCGCCTCGCGCAGCAGGCGGTGCGGGTCCGACGTGAATTCGAGCGTGTGCGGCATCACGATCAGGTCGACGCTTTGCGACTCGAACGGCAGATCGAGCAGGTCGCACCAGACGGTGCTGCGTCCCGCGGGCGCATGGCCCGCGCTATGCGCTTCGCGGGCCCACGGGTAGTGGTACGGCGCGCTGGCGCCGCTCGCCGGGTCCAGCACGAGGCCGCGGCACGGCATGCGGTTCTCGCGCAGCGTGTCGAGCTGGGGCAGGCCGAGCTGCAGCGCATGGAAGCCGAACACGTCGGACACGATGCGGTCGAGCTGCGCCTGCTCCCAGTCGAGCACGTAGCGGCCGGGCGGGGAGTCGGTCCACGCAGGCCAGTCTATAATCGGACGGTCAGACATATCGGTGATTGCACGCCCCATGAACGAGCTGGAATATGTGCCGGTGCCGGCATTCGAAGACAACTATATCTGGCTCGTGTCGGACGGCATTCATGCCGTCGCGGTCGATCCGGGCGAGGCCGCCCCGGTGCGTCGATATCTCGACCGGCGGGGCTGGCGGCTGACCGCTATTTTACTCACGCACCATCATGCCGACCATGTCGGCGGTGTGGCCGATCTGCTGAACGGCCAGCCGGATGGTGCGCCGCTGCCGGTTTTCGGGCCGGCGGGCGAGGCGATCGAGCATTTGACGGCGCGCGTCGCGGGCGGCGACCGGGTCGGCGTGGCCGCCCCCGCGCTGGACTTCGAGGTGCTCGACGTGCCGGGCCACACGAGCGGCCATATCGCGTATTTCCAGGCGGCGGGCGCGACCCATCGTGCGCCGCACCTGTTCTGCGGCGACACGCTGTTCTCGTGCGGCTGCGGTCGCCTGTTCGAGGGCACCCCCGCGCAGATGCTCGCGTCGCTCGACGCGCTCGCGGCGCTGCCCGGCGCGACCCACGTGCACTGCGCGCACGAATATACCCTGTCGAACATCAAGTTCGCGCTGGCCTGCGAACCCGGCAACGCGGCGCTCGTCGCGTGGCGCGACGAAGCGCGCGCGCGCCGCGCGCGCAACGAACCCACGCTGCCGACGACGATCGAGCACGAGCGGGCGGTCAATCCGTTCCTGCGCGCGGACAGCGCGGCGATCCATGCGACGCTCGCGGCCGAACTGCACGAAACGGTGCCGGACCGATTGACGGCCTTCACGCTGATGAGGGCGTGGAAGAACCGCTTTCGTTAACCCTGTCGGGAGTAGTCCCAAGCTCATCCCGAATCTCCAGAATCGTCCCCAAATACAAGATTTATTGGGTTTTTCGGCGTTTTTATTGACGCGAACGACGCACTTCCGTACCATCGCCTGCAATTTCCAGCCGTTGGAAGCCGAGATTTTCATGCGATTTTTCCTCAGTGCGCTCGTGGTCCTGATGCTCGCGGCATGCGCGAGCCCGGGCCCCACGGCCCAAAGTCCCGTTGCCGCTTCCGATCCGCAGGCAACGTCCAATTTCCTCCGCAAGTCCGCCGCCGCCACGGAAACCGTCGATGTCGACAAGCAGTCGGTCGTTGATCTGACGACCGCCGACAGCGATCTGTGGGCGCGTATCCGCCGCGGATTCCAGATGCCCGACCTGCAGAGCGACCTCGTCGACATGCAGACGACGTGGTACACGCAGCGTCCCGATTACGTGCAGCGGATGACCGAGCGGTCGCAGAAATACCTGTATCACATCGTCGAGGAGCTCGAGGCGCGGCACATGCCGACCGAGCTTGCGCTGCTGCCGTTCATCGAGTCGGCGTACAACCCGCAGGCGTTGTCGGTCGCGAAGGCGGCGGGGATGTGGCAGTTCATTCCGGGCACCGGCCGCACCTACAACCTCAAGCAGAACATGTGGCAGGACGAGCGCCGCGACGTGCTGGCCTCCACCAGCGCCGCGCTCGACTACCTGTCTCGTCTGCACGATATGTTCGGCGACTGGTATCTCGCGCTCGCCGCGTACAACTGGGGCGAGGGCAACGTGCAGCGGGCGATCGCGCGCAATCAGGCGGCGGGCTTGCCGACCGACTATCAAAGCCTGCGGATGCCGAACGAGACGCGCAACTACGTGCCGAAACTGCAGGCGGTGAAGAACCTCATCGCGAATCCGCAGCAGTACGGATTGACGCTTCCCGATATCCCGAACCACCCGTATTTCGTCACCGTGACGACGGCGCGCGACATCGACGTGAAGGTCGCCGCGAAGCTCGCGAACCTGTCGCTCGACGAGTTCAAGTCGCTCAACCCGTCGTTCTCGAAGCCGGTGATCCTGGGCGCGACGGGGCCGCAGATCCTGCTGCCGTTCGATAACGCGGCCGCATTCGAGAAGAATCTGAAGACCTACGACGGCGCGCTGTCGTCGTGGACGACCTACACCGTGACCGAGCGCTCGCGTCCGGCCGCGATCGCCGAGAAGATCGGCGTCGACGCCGACACGCTGATGCAGGTCAACCGGATTCCCGCGGGCATGCGCCTGAAGCCGGGCTCGACCATCGTCGTGCCGCGCAACGACGACGACGACGAAGACATCAGCGCGGACGTTGCCGAAAACGGCGCGCTCGCGATGGAGCCCGACGTGCCGGACACGCGCAAGATGCTGATCCGCGTGCGCCGCAAGCAGTCGATGGAAGCGCTCGCGAGCCGCTATGGCGTGTCGGTCGGGCAACTGCGCGCGTGGAACCGCACGCATCGCGCGATCGTGATGCCGGGCCAGACGATGGTGCTGCACGTGCCGGTCGGCCGCTCGGTGCCGGCCGAGCCCGGTCCCGAGCGGATCGAGACGTCGGTGGGCGGCGGCCACATCGAAAAGGCCAGCCTGCATACGGGCGGCAAGGCGGCACGGGGCCGCAAGGCGGCACCTGCCGCGAAGAGCGCGAAGGCGCCCGCCAGGAGCGCCGCCAAGGCGGCGCCGGCCAAATCCACCTCCAACAAGCCGGCAACCAAGACCGCGAGCCACAAGGCGAAGCAGAAGTAGCGTGAATCGGTCGCACCCGGCGCGGGGGCATTCGATGCCGCGCCGGCCGATCGACTATCATCCGCACCCATCCGCCGTCGCCCAGGTGACGGCTTTTTTGTTGGTGCGCCGTTCGTTGTCCGGACGGCCGGTTGAAGGGTGGTAGGCATGTCTTCGATGCAGTTTCGCGTGTTCGCGCTGTTCGCGATCGGTTATTTCGTTTCCTACGTGTTTCGTGGCGTGAATCTCGGCTTCGCGCCGCTGATCACGCACGATCTCGGGCTGTCGGCCGCCGATCTCGGCCTGCTGACGAGCCTCTATTTCCTGGGTTTCGCCGGTGCGCAGATCCCGGCCGGCGTGCTGCTCGACCACTACGGTCCGCGCCGCGTCAGCGCCGCGATGCTGCTGTTCGCGGCGGCGGGCGTCTGGGTGTTCGGCGCCGCGCACAGCCTCGGCGTGATGATGTTCGGACGCCTGCTGATCGGCATCGGCGTATCGGTTTGTCTCGGCGCGGCGTTCAAGGCGCTCGCGCAGCATTTCCCGGTCGCGCGGCTGCCGCTGATGAACGGCCTCGTGATGGCGGTGGGTGGCCTGGGCGGCGTGGCGGTGGGCTCGCCGCTCACCTGGCTGCTCGGCTTCGCCGGCTGGCGCGCGGTGTGCGTCGGGCTCGGCGTGATGACGGTGGCCGTCGCGGCGGCGCTGTGGCTCGTCGCGCCGGAAGTCAGGAATACCCACCATCAGGCGAGCGTCGCCAGCCAGTTCAAGGGAACCTGGCACATTCTGAAAAGCCGCGCGTTCTGGAAGATCGCGTCGTTCTCGGTCGTCACGCAGGGCGTGTTCTACGCGATGCAGTCGCTATGGGTCGGCCAGTATCTGCGCGACGTGATGGGGTTCGATGCACACGGCGCGGCGGCGCTCGTGTCGGTGCTCGGCCTCGCGATGATGGCGGGCTGCGTGGGGTTCGGCGCGGCGGCGCGCAGCCTCGAGCGGCGCGGCGTCTCGGTGTACGCGTTCTGCGGGATCGGCATGGCGCTGTTCGTCGCGACCCAGCTCGCGATCATGCTGCGCGCACCGCTGCCCGCCGCGCTGCTGTGGGCGGCCTACGGCATCTTCGGCGGGGTCGGCATCCTCAGCTACGCGGTGCTGGCCGAGCATTTCCCCGCGCATCTGATCGGCCGCGCGAATACCACGCTGACCCTCGTGATCTTCGTGCTCATCTTCGCGTTCCAGGTGGGCGTGGGGGCCGTGCTGTCGCAGTGGCCGGTCGTGGCGGGGCGCTATCCGGCCGCCGCGCACCTGACCGCGTGGAGCGCGCTGGTCGCGCTGCAGCTCGCGAGCGCGGTCTGGTATGTGCTGCCCGGCCGGGCGCTCGCGAAGCCCGCCCAGCCGGCCCGTTGAGACGGGCTCGCTTGCGGCCGGGCGGCCGCAAGCGCCGCGAAAAGCTGCGGCAAGTGTGCTAATCGATTGAAGGCGGGGTCGGTTTCAAGCTATAATTTGAAGGTTTGTGCTAATCAACCTCGCACCCTAGCGCCTACCTCCACCATCCCGTTCATCCGCCGCACGCCGCTTCCGCCGGCGAGTCGCGAAACCGCCCGCGCCGCGCGCCGGTTTCGCGCTTCGACCCGCCAGCCGCGTCCAGCGAGCGTCCCCGCGCGCCGTTTCGGCGCGCCCGAACGCGCGGCAGGACAGACAGGTCGGCAGCAAGGGTGTTCCCCAAGGAGCCTCCCGTGTTGCCGTCTTTTTCTCCCGCTTTGCTCGCACTTGCCGACGGCACGGTCTTTCGTGGTGTTTCGATCGGCGCGGCCGGCCAGACGATCGGCGAAGTCGTGTTCAATACCGCGATCACCGGTTATCAGGAAATCCTCACCGATCCGAGCTACTCGCGCCAGATCGTGACGCTCACCTATCCGCACATCGGTAACGTCGGCGTCAACGCCGAGGATGTCGAGGCGACCAAGGTCCACGCCGCCGGCCTGATCGTGCGCGATCTCCCGGCGCTTGCCTCGAATTTCCGGATGGAGCGCACGCTCGGCGACTACCTGCGCGACGAAGGCGTGGTCGCGATCGCCGGCATCGATACCCGCAAGCTCACGCGTGTGCTGCGCGACAAGGGCGCGCAAAACGGCTGCATCCTGACGGGCTCCGACGACGAAGCGAAGGCGATCGGGCTCGCGCGTTCGTTCCCGGGCCTGGCCGGGATGGATCTGGCGAAGGTCGTGTCGACCACCAAGCCGTTCGAGTGGAAGCAGACCGAATGGCGTCTCGGCAGCGGCTACGGCATGCAGGAAGCGCCCAAGTACCGGGTCGTCGCATACGACTTCGGCGTGAAGTACAACATCCTGCGGATGCTGGCCGAGCGCGGGTGCCACGTCACGGTGCTGCCCGCGCAGGCCAGCGCGGCCGAAGCGCTCGCGCTCAACCCGGACGGCATTTTCCTGTCCAACGGCCCGGGCGATCCCGAGCCGTGCGGCTACGCGATCGCGGCGACGAAGGAGTTCATCGAACGCGGCGTGCCTACGTTCGGCATCTGCCTCGGCCACCAG
Organism: Burkholderia alba; assembly: GCF_034721475.1. NCBI lineage: Bacteria > Pseudomonadati > Pseudomonadota > Betaproteobacteria > Burkholderiales > Burkholderiaceae > Burkholderia > Burkholderia alba. The sequence continues at coordinate 13,089 of NZ_JAWJWL010000013.1, forward strand.
ATCATGGGCCTCGCGGTCGGTGCCAAAACCCTGAAGATGAAGACCGGCCATCACGGCGCGAACCATCCGGTGAAGGATCTCGGCGACGGCCGCGTGGTGATCACGTCGCAGAACCACGGTTTCGCGGTGGACGCCGATTCGCTGCCGGCCAATGCCCGCGCGACCCACGTGTCGCTGTTCGACGGCACGCTGCAGGGCTTCGAGCTGACCGACAAGCCCGCGTTCTGTTTCCAGGGCCACCCGGAAGCGTCGCCCGGCCCGCACGACATCGGCTACCTGTTCGACCGCTTCACGGCGCTGATGGACGCGGCGAAGACCCGCAGCGCCTGAGCGCATCACGGAGACCCTCATGTTCGGCCATACACTCGGCATCACTGACCTCTGGACCTATGTGTTCGGCGTGGTGTTCATCATTCTGCTGCCGGGGCCGAACTCGATGTACGTGCTGTCGCTCGCGGCGCAGCGCGGCGTGAAGGCCGGCTATCGCGCGGCATGCGGCGTCTTCGTCGGCGACACCGTGCTGATGGTGCTGTCCGCCGCGGGCGTCGCGTCGCTGCTGAAGGCGAATCCGCTGCTGTTCGCGGTGGTGAAGTACGGCGGCGCCGCATACCTGCTCTACATCGGCGTCGGGATGCTGCGCGGCGCGTGGCGCCGGCTGCGCCAGCCGCCCGCTCAGCCGGGCGCGGCGACGGCGCCCGCGGTGGACGGCGAGCGGCCGTTCCGCAAGGCGCTGATCGTGAGCCTGCTGAATCCGAAGGCGATCCTGTTCTTCATCTCGTTTTTCATTCAGTTCGTCGATCCGGCCTTCCCGCATCCCGTGCTGCCGTTCTTCGTGCTCGGCGCGATCTCGCAATGCGCGAGCTTCCTGTACCTGAGCACGCTGATCTTCACGGGCGCGCGCCTCGCCGAGCATTTCCGCCGGCGCCGCAAGCTCGCGGCGGGCGCGGCAAGCGGGGTGGGCGGCCTCTTCATCGGCTTCGGCGTGAAGCTCGCGTTGGCGACGATGAACTGAGCGCGGCACGCGGTCCGAGCATTAACGATTATTTCTTGAATTATTAGAGCCATGCCAAAACGCACAGACATCAACAGCATCCTCATCATCGGCGCCGGCCCGATCATCATCGGCCAGGCGTGCGAGTTCGACTACTCGGGCGCGCAGGCATGCAAGGCGCTGCGCGAGGAGGGCTACAAGGTCATCCTCGTCAACAGCAATCCGGCGACGATCATGACCGACCCGAATACGGCCGACGTCACCTACATCGAGCCGATCACCTGGGAAGTGGTCGAGCGCATCATCGAGAAGGAGCGCCCGGACGCGATCCTGCCGACGATGGGCGGCCAGACGGCGCTCAATTGCGCGCTCGACCTGCATCAGCACGGCGTGCTGGAGAAGTACGAGGTCGAGCTGATCGGCGCGTCGCCCGCCGCGATCGACAAGGCGGAAGACCGCCTGAAATTCAAGGATGCGATGACCAAGATCGGCCTCGGCTCGGCCAAGTCGGGGATCGCGCATTCGATGGAGGAAGCGCTCAAGGTGCAGGCCGAGATCGCGGCCATCACGGGCGGCAGCGGCTATCCGACGGTGATCCGTCCGTCGTTCACGCTGGGCGGATCGGGCGGCGGTATCGCGTACAACCGCGAGGAATTCGAGGAGATCTGCAAGCGCGGCCTCGACCTGTCGCCGACCCGCGAGCTGCTGATCGAGGAATCGCTGCTGGGCTGGAAGGAATACGAGATGGAAGTCGTGCGCGACCGCGCCGACAACTGCATCATCGTCTGCTCGATCGAGAATCTCGACCCGATGGGCGTGCACACCGGCGACTCGATCACCGTCGCGCCGGCACAGACGCTGACCGACAAGGAATACCAGATCCTGCGCAATGCATCGCTCGCCGTGCTGCGCGAGATCGGCGTCGATACCGGCGGTTCGAACGTGCAGTTCTCGATCAATCCGAAGGACGGCCGGATGGTCGTCATCGAGATGAATCCGCGCGTGTCGCGCTCGTCGGCGCTCGCGTCGAAGGCGACCGGCTTCCCGATCGCGAAGGTCGCGGCGAAACTCGCGGTCGGCTATACGCTCGACGAACTGAGGAACGACATCACGGGCGGCCAGACGCCGGCGTCGTTCGAGCCGACGATCGACTACGTGGTCACGAAGATTCCGCGTTTCGCGTTCGAGAAATTCCGCGAGGCCGATTCGCGCCTGACCACGCAGATGAAGTCGGTCGGCGAAGTGATGGCGATCGGCCGCACCTTCCAGGAATCGTTCCAGAAAGCGCTGCGCGGCCTCGAAGTGGGCGTCGACGGCCTGGATGAAAAGACCACCGATCGCGACGAGATCGTCCGCGAGATCGGTGAACCGGGCCCGGACCGCATCTGGTATGTCGGCGATGCGTTCCGCGCGGGCATGTCGCGCGAGCAGATCTTCGAGGAAACCGCGATCGATCCGTGGTTCCTCGCGCAGATCGAGCAGATCGTGCTGAAGGAAAAGGCGCTGTCGGGCCGCGCGCTCGCGAGCCTCACGAAGGAAGAGCTGCACTATCTGAAGCAGAGCGGCTTCTCCGACCGCCGCCTCGCGAAACTGCTCGGCGTGTCGCCGGCCGACGTGCGCGCGCGCCGTCTCGAGCTGAACGTGCGTCCGGTGTACAAGCGCGTCGACACGTGCGCGGCCGAATTCGCGACCAAGACCGCATACATGTACTCGACCTACGAGGAAGAGTGCGAGGCGCAGCCGACCGCCAACAAGAAGATCATGGTGCTGGGCGGCGGCCCGAACCGGATCGGCCAGGGCATCGAGTTCGACTACTGCTGCGTGCACGCGGCGCTCGCGATGCGCGAGGACGGCTACGAAACGATCATGGTCAACTGCAACCCGGAAACGGTGTCGACCGACTACGACACGTCCGACCGCCTGTACTTCGAGCCGTTGACGCTCGAGGACGTGCTCGAGATCGTCGACAAGGAAAAGCCGGTCGGCGTGATCGTCCAGTACGGCGGGCAGACGCCGCTGAAGCTGGCGCTCGACCTGGAAGCGCACGGCGTGCCGATCGTCGGCACGTCGCCCGATATGATCGACGCCGCGGAAGACCGCGAACGCTTCCAGAAGCTGCTGCAGGATCTCGGCCTGCGCCAGCCGCCGAATCGCACCGCGCGGGCGGAAGACGAGGCGCTCAAGCTCGCCGAGGAAATCGGTTATCCGCTCGTCGTGCGCCCGTCGTACGTGCTGGGCGGCCGCGCGATGGAGATCGTCCACGAGCCGCGCGATCTCGAGCGCTACATGCGCGAAGCGGTGAAGGTATCGAACGATTCGCCGGTGCTGCTCGACCGCTTCCTGAACGATGCGATCGAATGCGATGTCGATTGCATCTGCGACGGCGAGGCGGTGTTCATCGGCGGCGTGATGGAGCACATCGAGCAGGCGGGCGTGCACTCGGGCGATTCGGCGTGCTCGCTGCCGCCGTATTCGCTGTCGAAGGAAACCGTTGCCGAGCTGAAGCGCCAGACGGGCGCGATGGCGCGCGCGCTGAACGTGATCGGCCTGATGAACGTGCAGTTCGCGATCCAGCAGGTGCCGCAGGACGACGGCTCGAAGCTCGACGTGATCTACGTGCTCGAAGTGAACCCGCGCGCGTCGCGCACGGTGCCGTACGTGTCGAAGGCGACGAGCCTGCCGCTCGCGAAGATCGCGGCGCGCGCGATGGTCGGCCAGAAGCTTGCGCAGCAGGGCGTGACGAAGGAAGTGGAGCCGCCGTACTTCAGCGTGAAGGAAGCGGTGTTCCCGTTCATCAAGTTCCCGACCGTCGATCCGGTCCTCGGACCGGAAATGCGTTCGACGGGCGAGGTGATGGGCGTTGGCGAAACCTTCGGCGAGGCGCTGTTCAAGTCGCAGCTCGCGGCCGGTTCGCGCCTGCCGGAGTCGGGCACGGTGCTGCTGACCGTGATGGATGCGGATAAGCCGAAGGCGGTCGAGGTGGCGCGCATGCTGCACGAGCTCGGTTATCCGATCGTCGCGACCCGCGGCACGGCTGCCGCGATCGAGGCGGCCGGCGTGCCGGTGAAGGTCGTGAACAAGGTGAAGGACGGCCGTCCGCACATCGTCGACATGATCAAGAACGGCGAGATCGCGCTCGTGTTCACGACGGTCGACGAGACCCGCGCGGCGATCGCCGATTCGCGTTCGATCCGCATGAGCGCGCAGGCGCAGAAGGTCACGTACTACACGACGATGTCGGGTGCGCGCGCGGCGGTCGAAGGCTTGCGCTATCTGAAGAACCTGGAAGTCTATGATTTACAAGGTCTGCATGCTCGCCTAAACTAAGCCTTCAGTTACCTGTTCAAGCAACACGTGCCGCGATTAAGCGGCGTTTCCGGCATGCCGGAAATGCGCTTAATCGCGGTGATTTTTTTTATAGCCGTTTTTAGCTATTGAGTCGTTTATGAGCACCATTCCGTTGACAAAACGTGGCGCCGAGCAGCTGCGCGATGAATTGCAGCGCCTCAAGTCGGTCGAGCGGCCGGCTGTCATCAATGCGATCGCCGAAGCGCGCGCGCAGGGCGATTTATCCGAAAACGCCGAGTACGACGCCGCCAAGGAAAAGCAGGGTTTCATTGAGGGTCGCATCGCGGACCTCGAATCGAAGCTGTCCGCCGCGCAGGTCATCGATCCGGCTTCGCTCGACGCGGACGGCCGCGTGGTGTTCGCCGCCACGGTCGAGCTGGAAGATCTGGGGTCGGGCGACACGGTGAAGTATCAGATCGTCGGCGACGACGAAGCCGACATCGACCACGGCCTGATCTCCGTCAGTTCGCCGATCGCCCGCGCGCTGATCGGGAAGACCGAAGGCGACGTCGCCGCCGTGCAGGCGCCGAGCGGCGTGCGCGAGTATGAAATCATCTCGGTCAGCTACGTTTGAGATGACGGGGTCCGGGTTGCCGCATCGCGTGTTCCGTCTGCTGTCGATGGCATGGGTCGGCAGTCTGCTGACGATCGGCTATGTCGTTGCGCCCGTGCTGTTTACGACGCTCGAGCGGATGACGGCCGGATCGGTCGCGGCCCAGCTGTTCAGGATCGAGGCGTTCGTCGGTTGTGCGAGCGGCGTGCTGCTGCTCGTGCTCGCGAACGGGCTGACGCGTCGCGGCCACGCCGCGTATCGCCGGCTGCGCTGGCTGGTGGCGGCGATGCTGGTGTGCGTGCTGGTCGGCTATTTCGCGTTGCAGCCGTTCATGAACGCGCTGCGGATCGCCGCGATGGAAGCGGGCACCGACGTCGGCCATTCGGCCTACGCGGGGCGCTTCGGGATGCTGCACGGCGTGTCGAGCCTGTTCTATCTGGTCGAAAGCGTGCTGGGGCTGTGGCTCGTCTGGACGTTGCCCGGGCAGGGCGGCGCGCGCCCCGCCTGACACGCTGCCCGTATCGTGCGGCGCATCGGCGCCGCGCCGATTCCCGGCTTACTTGTCGCTCTGATACTGGCGCTTCGCGCTCGTCTGGCGCTTTTTCGCGCGCTTGACGTTGCCGCCCGCCGTGACGCGCTCGTTGCCGCGCACCACGACTTTCTGCGCCTTCGGCTTGCGCATGGGCTTGTCGGCCGTTTGCTTGACCACCTTGACGACGCGCGGCGCACGTCCCTTGGCCGGCGTTTCCGGCTCGCCGCGCAGCGCGGCTTCGCGGGCGCTCGGCACGCCGCGGCGGCTGCGCGCCGGCGCGACGGGCGCGGCCTGTTCGGGCCTCCAGATCACCAGCAGCTTGCCGATGTGCTGGATCGGCGCTGCGCTCAAGCGGTCGCAGATATCGTCGTAAATGGCGATACGCGCATCGCGTTCGTCGCCGAACACCCGGATCTTGATGAGTTGGTGCGCGGCGAGGTGCACCTTGATTTCGGCGAGCACCGCGTCGGTCAGGCCCTCGGCGCCGATCAGGACGACGGGCTTGAGCGCGTGAGCTTGGGAACGCAGCGCGGAGCGCTCGGCGGGAGAAAGCGAAAGGGCTGGCATGGAGACGATGAATTCAAATAAGGGCGTCTGGCGAGGGCGCGTCGGGGAAAGCTTCCAGGCTTTTCCACGGCGGCGCGCCGAAACCACGTAAAATCGCGGCTCTGGCCAGCTGTTGGCCGGGAGCCGCGCGAACAAGACGCGTATTATCCGCTAAAAGCGCGGCTTCACGAAGCAATTGGCAGCAATCTCTCCACTGAATGGCAAAGAATCGCTTTAACCAAAACTGGTTGCACGACCACATCAACGATCCGTACGTCAAAATGGCGCAGCGGGAAGGCTATCGCGCACGCGCGGCGTACAAGCTCAAAGAGATCGACGAGCAGGACAAGCTGGTCCGCGCGGGCCAGGTGATCGTCGACCTCGGCGCCGCGCCCGGCAGCTGGAGCCAGTACGCGCGCAACAAGCTCGCGCAGGGCAAGCAGCGCGACGCGGTTCGCGAAGGCGGAATCGACGGCACGATCATCGCGCTCGACATGCTGCCGATGGAGCCGATCGCCGACGTGCACTTCATCCAGGGCGACTTCCGCGAGGACGACGTGCTGAGCCAGCTCGAGGAACTGCTCGCGGGCCGGCCGGTCGATCTTGTAATTTCGGACATGGCCCCCAACCTTTCCGGCGTGGCGCTGGCGGACGCGGCGCGGATCGAGCATGTATGCGATCTGGCGCTTGAATTCGCGCAGAATCATCTGAAGCCGGATGGCGCCCTTTTAGTGAAGTGCTTTCACGGCAGCGGCTACAGCCAGATTGTCGAAAAGTTCAAGCATCAATTCAAGACGGTGTCCCCGCGCAAGCCGAAAGCTTCCCGCGACAAATCGTCCGAAACGTTTATTTTGGGTCGGCATCTGAAGCATCCCCGCTAGGGGTTGCGCAATGCCGCAGGCCGCGTCCCGGCCCTTGTCAGTCATGCGGTTCGCCTATCAGGGCGGTAATGAATCGTTATGGCAGGGGCCTGCGGACTGGATTAGAATGCCTGAGGAGCGCCGCAAGGAAAATGTAGGCGCTCGTCTATGAGTGAAGGAGTGGTGCTTTGAACAACAATATGTTTTCGAAGGCAGCAGTGTGGCTGGTGATCGCACTGGTGCTGTTTACGGTGTTCAAGCAGTTTGACAAGCCCCGCGTCCAGGAAGGTGTCTCCTATTCGCAGTTCATGGACGACGCGAAGAGCGGCAAGGTCAAGAACGTCATCGTGCAAGGACGCAACCTCACCGTCACTCCCGCGGATGGCCAGAAATACCAGATCGTGTCGCCCGGCGACATCTGGATGGTCGGCGACCTGATGAAGTACGGCGTGCAAGTCAGCGGCAAGGCCGACGACGAGCCGAATGCGTTGGTGTCCGCGCTCTACTACCTCGGTCCGACGATCCTGATCATCGGCTTCTGGTTCTACATGATGCGGCAGATGCAGGGCGGCGGTAAGGGCGGGGCGTTCTCGTTCGGCAAATCGCGCGCGCGCCTGATCGACGAGAACAACAATGCGGTCAACTTCTCCGACGTCGCGGGCTGCGACGAAGCGAAGGAGGAGGTGTCCGAGCTGGTCGACTTCCTGCGCGATCCCCAGAAATTCCAGAAACTCGGCGGCCGGATTCCGCGCGGCGTGCTGCTCGTCGGCCCTCCGGGTACCGGCAAGACGCTGCTCGCCCGTGCGATCGCCGGCGAGGCGAAGGTGCCGTTCTTCAGCATCTCGGGTTCCGATTTCGTCGAAATGTTCGTCGGCGTGGGCGCGGCCCGCGTGCGCGACATGTTCGAGCAGGCGAAGAAGCATGCGCCGTGCATCGTGTTCATCGATGAAATCGACGCGGTCGGCCGTCATCGCGGCGCGGGCATGGGCGGCGGCAACGACGAACGCGAGCAGACGCTCAACCAGATGCTGGTCGAGATGGACGGCTTCGAGGCGAATTCCGGCGTGATCGTGATCGCGGCCACCAACCGTTCCGACGTGCTCGACAAGGCGCTGCTGCGTCCGGGCCGTTTCGACCGCCAGGTGTTCGTGGGCCTGCCCGACATCCGCGGTCGCGAGCAGATCATGCGCGTGCACCTGCGCAAGGTGCCGATCTCGAACGACGTCGACGCCGCGGTGATCGCGCGCGGCACGCCGGGCTTCTCGGGCGCCGATCTCGCGAACCTCGTCAACGAAGCCGCGCTGTTCGCGGCGCGTCGCGGCAAGCGGATCGTCGAGATGCAGGATTTCGAGGACGCGAAGGACAAGATCTTCATGGGTCCGGAGCGCAAATCGGCCGTGATTCGCGAAGAAGCGAAGCGCGCCACCGCGTACCACGAATCGGGCCATGCGGTGGTCGCCAAGCTGCTGCCGAAGGCCGATCCGGTGCACAAGGTCACGATCATTCCGCGCGGTCGTGCGCTGGGCGTCACGTGGCAACTGCCGGAGCACGACAACGAAACATACTCGAAGGACTACCTGCTGGATCGCCTGGCGATCCTGTTCGGCGGCCGGGTTGCCGAAGAACTGTTCATGAACCTGGTTAGCACGGGGGCATCGGACGACTTCAACAAGGCGACGCAAACGGCGCGCGCGATGGTGGCCCGTTTCGGGATGACCGACGCGCTCGGACCGATGGTCTATGTCGACGACGAAAACGACGCATCGCCGTTCGGCCGAGGCTTCACCCGGACGATTTCCGAAGCGACGCAGCAGAAGGTCGATGCGGAGATCCGCAGCGTGCTGGATCAGCAGTACAACCTCGCGCGCCGTCTGCTCGACGAGAATCGCGACAAGGTCGAAGCGATGACCGCGGCGCTGATGGAGTGGGAAACGATCGACGCCGACCAGATCAACGACATCATGGAAGGCCGTCCGCCGCGTTCGCCGAAGAACGCGCCGCCGCCGGCGAGCGATCCGTCGTCGGGCGGCAGCGCCGGCACCGAAGTCAAGCCGGGCAACGCCACCGCCCCGGCCTGATCGGACGGGTGTGGGATGCACGGGCTGGTGTGGCTGTCACACCGGCCCGTTTTGCATTCTTTGCCTGATATTTTCTTTCGCGGTTTCATCCGACGCTGTCTCTCGTGTCCACGCTCGCCGTTTCCACTCCCTCCGTTCCCGAGCCCCTGCAATGCGGGCGCTTCACGCTGACCTTCGAGCGTCCGCTCGTGATGGGCATCCTCAATGTCACGCCTGATTCGTTTTCGGACGGGGGGCGCTATATCGCACGCGATGCCGCACTGCGGCAGGCCGAGCAGATGCGCTCGGAAGGCGTGGACATCATCGATATCGGAGGGGAGTCGACCCGGCCCGGCGCGCCGCCCGTGCCGCTCGACGAGGAACTGGAACGGGTGATTCCGCTGCTCGATGCGCTGCGCGGGATGCAGGTGCCGCTGTCGGTCGATACCTACAAGCCCGCCGTGATGCGTGCGGCGCTCGCCGCGGGCGCGGACCTGATCAACGACATCTGGGGGCTGCGTCAGCCGGGCGCGCTCGACGCGGTGCGGGACAGCTCGTGCGGGCTCTGCGTGATGCACATGCTCGGCGAACCGCAGACGATGCAGATCCACGAACCCGCGTATCGCGATGTGGTCAGCGACGTGCGCACGTTTCTCGCCGAGCGCGCGGATGCGCTGCTGCGTGCGGGGATCGCGGCGGAGCGGATCAGCGTCGACCCGGGCTTCGGCTTCGGCAAGGCCGTGATCGAACACAACTATGCGTTGCTCGCGCATTTGCCGGACACTGCGCCGGCGAAGCCCGGCGGGCGGGCATATCCGATTCTCGCGGGCATGTCGCGCAAATCGATGCTGGGCGCCGTGATCGGCAAACCGGCGCCGGAGCGCATCGCGGCGAGTGTCGCCGCGGCGGTCTGCGCGGCGGAGCGGGGCGCGGCGATCGTGCGGGTGCACGACGTCGCCCCGACCGTCGACGCGCTGAAAATATGGGATGCCGTGCGCACAGCCGCGCGGCAAGGATAAGTCGAAACAAGGAGGATCATTCCCTATGGGACGTCGTTTTTTCGGTACGGACGGCATTCGCGGCACGGTCGGCGCGGCGCCGATCACGCCCGATTTCGTCCTGCGGCTCGGTTATGCCGCCGGCAAGGTGCTCGCGAATGCGTCCGGGCGGGCGGCGGGGGGCGCGCGCCCGACGGTGCTGATCGGCAAGGACACGCGCGTTTCGGGCTACATGCTCGAAGCCGCGCTCGAAGCCGGGTTCTCGGCGGCCGGCGTCGACGTGATGCTGGCCGGCCCGATGCCGACGCCGGGCGTCGCCTATCTGACCCGCGCGCTGCGCCTGTCGGCCGGCGTGGTGATCAGCGCGTCGCACAATCCGTATCACGACAACGGCATCAAGTTTTTCTCGGGCGACGGCAACAAGCTGCCGGACGAGACCGAAGCCGATATCGAGGCGTGGCTCGACAAACCGCTCGAATGCGCGCCGTCGGACGGCCTCGGCAAAGCGCGCCGGCTCGACGACGCAGCGGGCCGCTACATCGAATTCTGCAAAAGCACCTTCCCGGCCGCGTTCGATCTGCGGGGGATGAAACTCGTGATCGACTGCGCGAACGGCGCCGCGTACCAGATCGCGCCGCACGTATTTCACGAACTGGGTGCCGACGTGATCCCGATCGGCGTTGCGCCGAACGGCTTCAATATCAACGACGCGGTGGGGGCGACCGCGCCCGATGCGCTGGTGCGCGCGGTGCGCGCGAACCATGCCGATCTGGGCATCGCGCTCGACGGCGACGCCGACCGGTTGCAGGTGGTCGACAGCGCGGGCCGGCTCTATAACGGCGACGAACTGCTCTACATATTGGTCAAGGATCGGATCGCAACTAACGGCCAAGTCGAAGGGGCGGTGGGAACGTTGATGACGAATCTCGCCGTCGAGGTTGCGCTGAAGCAGGCCGGCGTGCAGTTCGTGCGCGCGGCGGTCGGCGACCGCTATGTGCTCGAGCAGCTGCGCGAGCGGGGCTGGCAGCTCGGCGCGGAAGGGTCGGGGCATATCCTGTCGCTCGACCGCCATTCGACGGGTGACGGCATTGTGTCGGCGCTGCTCGTGCTGGCGGCGCTCAAGCGCAGCGGGCAGACGCTCGCGAGGATGTTGAAGGGCGTCACGCTGTTTCCGCAGAAGCTCATCAATGTCCGGATGAAGCCGGATGCGGACTGGAAGAGCAGCACGGCGATCCGCGATGCGATCGCGTCCGCCGAACAAGCGCTGGCGGGCAGCGGGCGGGTGCTGATCCGTGCGTCGGGCACCGAGCCGGTGCTGCGGGTGATGGTCGAGGCCGAGGACGCGGCGGATGCGACGCGCCACGCCGAGGCGATCGCCGATGCTGTGAAGCGCGCGACGACCTGATGCAAAGAGCGGCAGCCGGCTTCGCGCCGGCTGCTCCGTCGCTCGGCGGGCTTGCGACTCGCTCCAGCTGCAACCGCATGCGGCTCCATCCCGCCGGCATCGGCTTTCCCTGCGCGTTCGCCGCCCGGCAGCCGGCGATCCACCCCCGATTCCATCCCGCTGCTTTTACATCGCGCTGCGTTTCCACGGCTGCGTTCTCCATTAGAATGGCGGCCGAGCGCACCGATGCGCGGCTTTGCCGCTGCCATGCTGTGCCGTCCATCCCTCTCCGAGCCACGCGAATCTTTTCCATTGCGTGACTTTTCGCCTACGCTCTACAAGCGCTCGGCGCCCCCGCCCGCCGCGGGCCTTCCCCCTTCGTTGCCGCCTTTCAAACAGTCATGTTACTGTCACGCCAGTTTCATCGATTGTCACGGTACTGTCATGAGCAGCCCCTAATCTTCGCGGTGCCGTAGTCATCCGCTCACACACTGGAGGTCTCATGAAATTGATGCAAACCGCGTTTGCCGGCCTGGCTGGCGCGCTTTTCGCGGTCGCCGCGCACGCTGCCGACATCACCGGCGCGGGCAGTACCTTTGCGATGCCGATCTATACGAAATGGGCAGCCGACTATCAGCAGTCGGGCGGCGCCAAGATCAACTACCAGGGCATCGGTTCGTCGGGCGGCCTGAAGCAGATCATCGCGAAGACGGTCGATTTCGCGGGCTCGGACGCTCCGCTGAAGGATGACGAACTGGCGAAGGAAGGCCTGTTCCAGTTCCCGACGGTGGTGGGCGGCGTGGTGCCGGTCATCAACGTGCCGGGCGTGAAGGCCGGTGAAGTGACGCTGTCGGGCCCGGTGCTCGGCGACATCTACCTCGGCAAGATCAAGAAGTGGAACGACCCGGCGATCGCCGCGCTGAACCCGAAGGTCAAGCTGCCGGATACCGACATCGCCGTGGTCCGCCGCGCCGATGGTTCGGGCACCAGCTTCATCTGGACGAACTACCTGTCGAAGGTCAACGACGAGTGGAAGTCGAAGATCGGCGAAGGCACGACCGTCAACTGGCCGACGGGCACGGGCGGCAAGGGCAACGACGGCGTCGCGGCCTTCGTGCAGCGTCTGCCGGGCGCGATCGGCTACGTCGAATGGGCGTACGCGAAGAAGAACAACATGGTCTACACGGACCTGAAGAACTCGACGGGCAACGTCGTCGAACCGAAGACGGAAACCTTCAAGGCGGCGGCAGCCGGCGCGAACTGGTCGAAGTCGTTCTACCAGATCCTCACGAACCAGCCGGGCAAGGACGCATGGCCGGTCGTGGGCGCGACGTTCGTGCTCGTGCACGCGAAGCAGGACAAGCCGGCGCAGGGCACGGAAACGCTGAAGTTCTTCGACTGGGCCTTCAAGAACGGTTCGAAGGCCGCGGACGAACTGGACTACATCTCGCTGCCGCCGGCGGTCGAGACGGAAATCCGCAAGCAGTGGAAGGTCAAGGTGACGGACGCTGCCGGCAAGTCGGTCGCCACCGAGTAAGCAGCTTCCAAGTTGTAGCGGTTCGCCGCCCGGCAAGGCCGGGCGGCGTGTGCGGTACCGGCAGGGCGGCTCAAGTCGCCCCTGCCACTGAATAACAGGCTCCCATGTCTGACATCCCTCTCGCGTCGAACCGATCGGCCAGCCAGGCGTCGCAGCGCGCGCCCGGCCGACTCGGCGATCTCATCTTCGGCGGTCTCACGCGTCTCGCGGCAATCGTGACCTTGCTCGTGCTCGGCGGCATCATCGTGTCGCTGATCGTCGCGTCGATGCCGACCATCGAGAAATTTGGTCTCGGCTTCCTGTGGCAGTCCGAATGGGATCCGAATTCCGATATCTACGGGGCGCTGGTGCCGATCTACGGCACGATCATCACGTCGGTGATCGCCCTCATCATCGCGGTGCCGGTCAGCTTCGGCATCGCGCTGTTCCTCACCGAACTGGCGCCCGTGTGGCTGCGCCGTCCGCTCGGCATCGCCATCGAACTGCTCGCCGCGATCCCGTCGATCGTCTACGGCATGTGGGGCCTGCTCGTGTTCGCGCCGATCTTCGCGGAATATTTCCAGAAGCCGGTCGGCCAGTTGCTCGGGCCGCTGCCGTTCATCGGCGCGCTGTTCCAGGGCCCGCCGATCGGCATCGGTATCCTGAGCGCGGGCGTGATTCTCGCGATCATGATCATCCCGTACATCGCCTCGGTGATGCGCGACGTGTTCGAAGTCACGCCGGTACTGCTGAAGGAATCGGCGTACGGGATCGGCTGCACGACGTGGGAAGTGATGTGGAAGATCGTGCTGCCCTTTACCAAGACCGGCGTGATCGGCGGCGTGATGCTCGGCCTCGGCCGCGCGCTCGGCGAAACGATGGCCGTGACCTTCGTGATCGGCAACACCAACCTGCTCGACAACATCTCGCTGTACTCGCCGGGCAACAGCATCACGTCGGCGCTCGCGAACGAATTCGCCGAAGCGTCGCCGGGCCTGCATACGTCCGCGCTGATGGAACTCGGCCTGATCCTGTTCGTGATCACCTTCATCGTGCTCGCCATCTCCAAGCTGATGCTGATGCGACTTGAAAAAGGAGAGGGCAAGAAATGAGCGAGCCCATTCTGAATCTGCCCGGACCGGGCGGCGCCGCGCTCGACGCGATGCGCGAACGCCTGCAGCGCCGCCGCAAGGCGACCAATGTGGTCGCGCTCACCGCGTCGCTCGGGGCGATGATCTTCGGCCTCATCTGGCTGGTCTGGATTCTCTATACGACGCTGCATCTCGGCATCGGCGGCCTGTCGCTGACGCTGTTCACGGAGTCGACGCCCGCGCCGAACACCGCGGGCGGCGGTTTGGCGAACGCGATCGTCGGCAGCCTGATGCTGGTCGGTTTCGCGACCTTCGTCGGCACGCCGATCGGCATTCTCGCCGGCGTCTACCTGGCCGAATACGGTCAGAAGAACTGGCTCGCGAGCCTGATGCGCTTCATCAACGACATCCTGCTGTCGGCGCCGTCGATCGTCGTCGGCCTGTTCGTGTACGCGCTCGTGGTCGCGAAGTCGGGCCGCTTCAGCGGCTGGGCCGGCGTGATCGCGCTGGCGCTGCTGCAGGTGCCGATCGTGATCCGCACGACCGAGAACATGCTGAAGCTGGTGCCGAACGCGCTGCGCGAAGCGGCATTCGCGCTCGGCACGCCGAAGTGGCGGATGGTGATGGCGATCACGCTGCGCGCGTCGGTCGGCGGGATCGTGACGGGCGTGCTGCTGGCGGTCGCGCGGATCTCGGGCGAAACGGCGCCGCTGCTGTTCACCGCGCTGTCGAATCAGTTCTTCTCGCTCGACATGAGCCAGCCGATCGCCAACCTGCCGGTGACGATCTACAAGTTCGCGATGAGTCCGTTCGCGGAGTGGCAGTCGCTCGCGTGGGCGGGCGTGTTCCTGATTACGCTCGGGGTGCTGGGACTCAACATCCTCGCGCGCTCGATCTTTTCGAAAAAGTAACGGCGGAGTAATCCGATGAATATGGCAGAGAGCCACCTCAACCCCGTCGATCGCGCCGCGGCGCCCGCAGGCAGCCACGCGGAGCCCGGCCAGACGCCGCTCGCCCCGCTGAACGCGAAGATCGAAGTCAACAACCTGAACTTCTTCTACAACAAGTTCCATGCGCTGAAGAACATCAACATGCGCATCCCGGAAGGCAAGGTGACGGCGTTCATCGGCCCGTCGGGCTGCGGCAAGTCGACGCTCCTGCGCACCTTCAACAAGATGTACGCGCTCTATCCGGAGCAGCGCGCGGAAGGCCAGATCCTGATGGACGGCGAGAACCTGCTCGACTCGAAGCGCGACATCTCGCTGCTGCGCGCGCGGATCGGCATGGTGTTCCAGAAGCCGACGCCGTTCCCGATGTCGATCTACGACAACATCGCGTTCGGCGTGAAGATGTTCGAGAAGCTGACCCGCTCGGAAATGGACGACCGCGTCGAATGGGCGCTGACCAAGGCCGCGCTGTGGAACGAAGTGAAGGACAAGCTCAGCCAGAGCGGCTACGGTCTGTCGGGCGGCCAGCAGCAGCGTCTGTGCATCGCGCGCGGCATCGCGATCCGCCCGGAAGTGCTGTTGCTCGACGAGCCGTGCTCGGCGCTCGATCCGATCTCGACCGGCCGCATCGAAGAGCTGATCGCGGAGCTGAAGAGCGACTACACGGTCGTCATCGTCACGCACAACATGCAGCAGGCGGCACGCTGCTCGGATTACACGGCGTACATGTACCTGGGCGACCTGATCGAATTCGGCGAGACCGAAAAGATCTTCATCAAGCCGGTGCGCAAGGAAACCGAGGACTACATCACCGGCCGCTTCGGTTGATGACGGAGAGAATACGATATGTCGGATAAACATCTGTCGAGCCAGTTCGACGCCGATCTGAATGCGGTGTCGTCGAAGGTATTGGAAATGGGCGGCCTGGTCGAATCGCAGATCACGGAAGCGATGCATGCGCTCAACGAGTTCGACCGCAACGCGGCCGAGCGCGTGATCGTGGCGGAAGAGCGCCTGAACCACATGGAAGTCGAGATCGACGAGGAGTGCGGCAACATCATCGCGCGCCGCCAGCCGGCCGCGCGCGACCTGCGCCTGCTGATGTCGATCTCGAAGACGATCACGAACCTCGAGCGCGCCGGCGACGAGGCGGAGAAGATCGCGAAGCGCGTGCGCCGTCTGGTCGACGAGCCGGCCGCGCGCGCGGTCAACATCGCCGAGATCAAGATCTCGGGCGAGATGGCGGTGACGATCCTGCGCCGCGCGCTCGACGCGTTCGCGCGTCTCGACACGGTCGCGGCCGCGCAGATCGTCAAGGACGACAAGGAGATCGACCAGGAATTCCGCGCGTTCGTGCGCAAGCTCGTGTCTTACATGCAGGAAGATCCGCGCACGATCTCGGTCGGCCTCGACTACCTGTTCATCGCGAAGGCGATCGAGCGGATCGGCGACCACGCGAAGAACATCGCCGAATTCATCATCTATATCGTGAAGGGCACCGACGTGCGGCACCAGCCGCGCGACCTGCTCGACCGCGAAGCCAATAGTTAACACGTCACGTTAAGGACGGACAGAGGTGCCGATGCCCAGCAATATTCTCGTCATTGAAGATGAGCCCGCGATTTCCGAATTGATTTCGGTGAATCTTCAGCACGCGGGACATTGCCCGATTCGCGCGTACAACGCCGAACAGGCGCAGAACCTGATCAGCGACGTGCTGCCGGATCTGGTGCTGCTCGACTGGATGCTGCCGGGCAAGTCCGGCATCGCGTTTGCCCGCGACCTGCGCAACAACGAGCGCACCAAGCACATCCCGATCATCATGCTCACCGCCCGCGGCGACGAGCAGGACAAGGTGCTCGGGCTCGAGATCGGCGCGGACGACTACGTCACGAAGCCGTTCTCGCCGAAGGAGCTGATGGCGCGCATCAAGGCGGTGCTGCGCCGCCGCGCGCCGCAACTGACCGAGGACGTCGTGTCGATCAACGGCCTGCGTCTGGATCCGGCGACGCATCGTGTCGCGGCGCATGCCGAAGGCAGCGAGATCAAGCTCGATCTCGGTCCGACGGAGTTCCGCCTGCTGCATTTCTTCATGACCCATCCGGAGCGCGTGCACAGCCGCACGCAACTGCTGGATCAGGTGTGGGGCGATCATGTGTTCGTGGAGGAGCGCACCGTCGACGTGCACATCAAGCGCCTGCGCGCGGCGCTCAAGCCGGCGG
This sequence comes from Burkholderia alba, assembly GCF_034721475.1. Lineage (NCBI taxonomy): Bacteria > Pseudomonadati > Pseudomonadota > Betaproteobacteria > Burkholderiales > Burkholderiaceae > Burkholderia > Burkholderia alba. The sequence continues at coordinate 30,134 of NZ_JAWJWL010000013.1, forward strand.
GCTGCGATGCTATGATCGAAACCGTGCGCGGCAGCGGCTACCGGCTCGCCAAGCACGCCTGACGGCCACGCGGCGCGAGGGGGTGCGCGCCGTACGATCCCGACTGTTCTCTTCTTTGTTGAGCGCCGAACCATGAACATCATCTGGGCGCGCTTTCTGGTGTCGCTCGTGCTGCTCGCGCTGCTGAGCGCGATCGTCGGCGTCTTCATCGGCGTTCGCACCGCGCTTGTCTTCGCACTCGTGATGCTCGTCGCACAGAGTTTCTTCAGCACGTTTCACACGCAGCGCCTGTGGCGCCTGCTCGATGCGCCCGTGTACGGCGAAGTGCCCAGCGCACCCGGCATCTGGGGCGAAATCTATTACCGGCTGCACAAGCTCGCGAAGCAGTGGCACGCGCAGGTGCGCCAGGTCGAGCAGCAGCATTCGCGCTTCATTCAGGCCATCCAGGCGTCGCCGAACGGCGTCGCGATGCTCGACGACCGCGATCAGATCGAGTGGTGCAACGCGATCGCCGAGGTGCACTTCGGGCTCGATGCGAAGCGCGACCTGCGCCAGCACATCACGCACCTGGTGCGGCATCCCGATTTCGTGCGCTACCTGAGCGCGCAGCATTACGACGAGATGCTCGTGATGCGCGGAATGGGCGGCGCGCGGCAGAACGTGCTGGCGGTGCAGGTGTTTCCCTACGGCGACAACCGCAAGCTGCTGCTGACGCAGGACATCACCGAGATCGAACGCACCGATGCGATGCGGCGCGACTTCGTCGCGAACGTGTCGCACGAGCTGAAGACGCCGCTGACGGTGCTGTCGGGCTTCCTGGAAACGATGCGCGAGCTGCCGCTGTCCGAGGACGAGCGTTCGCGCTATCTCGAGCTGATGGAGCAGCAGGCGTCGCGGATGCGCTCGATCGTCACCGACCTGCTGGTACTGGCGAAGCTCGAAGGCGAGAGCAAGCCGCCGGCCGATCGCGCGGTCGACATGCTGGGCGTGCTGAACCATCTGCAGGAAGACGCGAACACGCTGTCGAACGGACATCACCAGATCAGCTTCGAGATCGACGAGACGCTCGCGGTGACGGGCGCGCAGACCGAGATCTTCAGCGCGCTCGGCAACCTGGTGACCAATGCGGTGCGCTATACGCCCGAAGGTGGCCGGATCCAGGTCGCGTGGCGGCGCGACGGAGGGCAGGCGCTGTTCTCCGTCGTCGACAGCGGGCTCGGCATTCCGGCGGCGGACCTGCCGCGCCTGACCGAGCGCTTCTATCGGGTCGACCGCAGCCGGTCGCGCGATACGGGCGGCACGGGGCTCGGGCTGGCGATCGCGAAGCACGTGCTGCAGCGGCACGACGCGCAGTTGCTGATCCAGAGCGAGGAAGGGCGCGGCAGCACCTTCACCGCCCGGTTTCCCGCGCATCGGACCATCGTGCGCAGGCAGGCCGCGTAGCGCGCGGCGCAAGGTAAAGCAAAAAGGGGCGGCCCGAGCCGCCCCTTTTTTTATCGACGCGCCTTTCGCATCGACGTGCGCCGCCCGGCGGGGCTCAGATGTTCGCGCCGCCGTCGATCGAGATCGACGCGCCCGTGACGAAGCGGCTTTCCTCGCTCGCGAGATAGGCGACCGCGCCCGCGATGTCGGCCGGCGCGCCGTAGTGACCGAGCGCGAGCCGGCCGCGCTGGTAGTCCGCATGCGGGCCGGCCGCGGGGTTCATGTCGGTGTCGATCGGGCCGGGATGGACGAGGTTCGCGGTGATGCCGCGCGGTCCGAATTCGCGCGCGAGGCCTTTGTTCAGGCCGATCAGCGCGGCTTTCGTGAGCGCATAGAGGGCGGCCGAGCCGTTGTCGACCCGCTCCGCGAGACAGCTGCCGATCGTGATGACCCGGCCGCCCGCGCGCAGATGGCGCGACGCTGCCTGGGTTGCCGCGAACACGGCGCGCACGTTGACGGCGACTAACTGGTCGAAGTCGTCGAGCGTGGCCTCCGCGAGCGGCTTGAAGAGCCAGCGTCCCGCGTTGTTGACGAGTATGTCGAGCCGGCCGAACGCCTCGGCAGCCTGATCGACCGCCCGGGCGGCGGCGCGGGCATCCTCGGCATCGGCCTTCAGCGCCAGCGCGCGGCGGCCGAGCGCTTCGATATCGCGCACCACGGCCTGAGCGGCGTCGGCCGAACGGGCGTAGGTGATGACGACGTCGGCGCCGTCCGCGGCGAGGCGGCGCGCGATCGCCGCCCCGATGCCGCGGCTCGCGCCCGTGACGAGCGCGACCTTGCCGGTCAGCGGCGTGCGGCCGGAAACCGGCGGTTGGACGACAGCGGTGGAAGCCACGGGTGACGACATGATCGTTCCTTTATGTAGTGATCGTTATAAAATGGTGCGTGACGGCGCCCGGTGCCGTCAAACGATTTATGTAATGACAGTTATAGAAATAGGGATATGCGATGGCGGAGCGAGGACGTCCGCGCGGTTTCGATCGCGAGGCAGCATTGGCGTGTGCCATGGAACTCTTCTGGGCGCACGGCTACGAGGGCACGAGCATGGCCGATCTGACGGCGGCGATGGGCGTTGCCGCGCCCAGCCTGTACGCGGCGTTCGGCGGCAAGGAGGCGCTGTTTCGCGAGGCGGTGGAACGCTATGCGCGCACGGACGGGCGGCATACCGTCGACGCGCTGTGCGGCGGCGGCGGCGCGCGCGACGGGGTGGAGCGGATGTTGCTGGCGGGGGCGATGGCGTTGACGCTCGAGGCGCGGCCGCATGGCTGCCTGGTCGTGCTGGGCGCGGCGGGCGGCGCGCCGTCGGACGGCGATGCGCACCGGCTGCTGTACGACTGTCGCGCGCGCGTCGGCCGGCTGATTCGCGATCGTCTTGCGCTGGCGGTGCAGAGCGGCGAGTTGCCGGCCGGCACGCCGACGGAGCCGCTCGCGGCTTTCTTCGAGACCGTGCTGCAGGGGATGTCGATTCAGGCGCGCGACGGCGCGTCGCGCGAGCAACTGGAAGCGGTGGCGCGCACGGCGATGCGCGCGTGGCCCGCGAATCCGTAGCGGCGGCGCGTCCGGCGGACGCGCCGCGCGCTTACGTGCAGAACTTCGCCATCAGCCCGAGCTGCGCGCTGCGCGCCGTCTTGCCCGCGCGGCGGCGGCGGTAGTGGCCGTCGCTCTGCATCAGCCACGCGGATTGATTGTCGCCGAGGAACACCGACAGGCCTTCCGCGATCACCCGGCGCTTCAGCTTGCGCTCCTGGATCGGGAACGCGACTTCGACGCGGCGGAACAGGTTGCGGTCCATCCAGTCGGCGCTCGACAGGTAGACGCGCTCCTCGCCGTCGGCGTGGAAGTAGTAGATGCGGTGGTGTTCGAGGAAGCGCCCGACGATCGAGCGCACCGTGATGTTCTCCGACAGGCCCGGCACGCCGGGCTGCAACGCGCAGACGCCGCGCACGATCAGGTCCACCTTGACGCCCGCCTGCGACGCCTCGTACAGCTCGGCGATCACGCTGGGCTCGAGCAGCGCGTTCATCTTCGCGACGATGCGCGCCCGCTTGCCCGCGCGCGCGTTGGCGATCTCGGCGCGGATGCCGTCGATGATCCGGGGATGCAGCGTGAACGGCGATTGCCACAGCTCGTGCAGCTTCAGTTCGCCGCCGATGCCGGTCAGCTGCTGGAAGACGTGGTGCACGTCCTCGCAGATCGCGGGCTCCGCCGACATCAGCCCGAAGTCGGTGTACAGGCGGGCCGTGCGCGGATGGTAGTTGCCGGTACCCAGGTGCACGTAGCGGCGCAGCGTCGCGCGGCCGTTGCGCATCACGCGCCGCACGATCAGCATCATTTTCGCGTGGCACTTGTGGCCGACCACGCCGTACACGACATGCGCGCCGACCGCTTCGAGCTGCGACGCCCAGTTGATGTTGGTTTCCTCGTCGAAGCGCGCGAGCAGTTCGACGACGACCGTCACTTCCTTGCCGTTGCGGGCGGCCTCCATCAGCGCGTCCATCAGCGGCGAGTCGGTGCCGGTACGGTAGATCGTCTGCTTGATCGCGACGACGCTCGGATCCCTGGCCGCCTGCTGCAGCAGTTCGAGCACGGGCTGGAAGCTTTCGTAAGGATGATGCAGCAGGATGTCGCCGTGATCGATCGCGTCGAAGATCGTCGGCGCATTGGCGATCGCGGCGGGAATCGACGGCGTGAACGGCGTGAACTTGAGCTCGGGCAGATCGACCAGATCCGGAAGTTGCATCAGTCGCACGAGATTGACCGCGCCGTTGACGCGGTAGCAATCCTTGTCGTTCAGCGCGCTTTCGTCGAGCAGCCGGCGCACCAGGTGCGCCGGCGTATCCGCCGACACTTCGAGCCGTACCGCGTTGCCGAGATGCCGCGCGGGCAATTCGCCTTGCAGCGCGACGCGCAGGTTGGTGATTTCGTCCTCGTCGACGAACAGCTCGCTGTTGCGCGTGATGCGAAACTGGTTGCAGCCCTTCACGACGAGCTTCGGGAACAGCTCGCCGACGAAGTGCTGCATCAGCGAGCTCAGCAGCACGAAACCATGCTGAAAGCCGGACAGCGCCTGCGGCATCCGCACGAGGCGCGGCAGCGCGCGCGGCGCCTGCACGATGCCCATCACCGCCTGGCGGCCGAACGCGTCGCGGCCTTCCAGCTCGACCACGAAATTCAGGCTCTTGTTGAGCACGCGCGGGAACGGGTGCGCGGGATCGAGCCCGATCGGCGTGAGCACCGGCAGCAGCTCGTCGACGAAGTAGCGGCGCGCCCAGTCGACCTGCGCGTCGCTCCATGAGTCGGGATCGTGGAAGTAGATGCCTTCGTGTTCGAGCGCGGGCAGCACCGTTTCGTGCAGCAGCGTGTACTGGCGGTGCACGAGCCGCTGCGCGCGTTCGACGACGAGATCGTACACGTGCTGCAGCGACATGCCGTCGGGCGAGACCGCGCCGGGGTTGTCGCGCATCTGCTCGTGCAGCCCGGCCATCCGGACTTCGAAGAATTCGTCGAGATTGCTGCTGGTGATGCAGATGAAGCGCAGGCGCTCGAGCAGCGGGATGTGCGGATCGGCGGCTTGGGCGAGCACGCGCTCGTTGAACCCCAGGATGCCCAATTCACGATTGAGAAGCGGATAACGGATGGACATCGGCAGAGAATACGGAAGGTCAGGCGAAGGCTCGAAAGGACGCTCGGAAATTCTCACGGTGCGATGACGTCTTGATGACAATTTGATGTTTATCGCCAAATAATACGCTTGAAATCCATAAATCTCACCTCCGTTTCCGCTATATACAATGAAGGGGCGCACCTGCGCGTCGGATGTGACACCCAAGGGCGTACAGCGCTTAAAATGGCGCCTTTGATTTTTCAGGCCGGCGCGGCACCGCCGCGCGGCCGGACGAGAACGGAGCCCCACCTCGATGGTTACATCCCCGCATTTACTGGCTGCCGTCGATCTCGGCTCGAACAGCTTCCGGCTGATCGTCGGGCGCGTCGAGGAAACGCCCGCGGGCAGCCAGATCTATCCCGTGGACGCACTGCGCGAATCGGTCCGGCTCGCCGCCGGATTGTCGGGCGACAAGATGCTCGACCGCGCGTCGCAAGAGCGCGGCTGGGAGGCGCTCAAGCGCTTCGGCGAGCGTCTGCGCGATTTCCACCCCGACCACGTGCGGGCCGTCGCCACCAACACGCTGCGCGTCGCGAAGAATGCCGGGGAGTTCCTGGGCGAAGCGCAGGCCGCGCTGGGCTTCCCGATCGAGGTGATCGCCGGGCGCGAGGAAGCGCGCCTGATCTACGCGGGCGCCGCGCACTCGGTGCCGGCGAATGCGGGCAAGCGGCTGGTCGTCGATATCGGCGGCGGGTCGACCGAATTCATCATCGGCTCGCATTACACGCCGCTCGTGATGGAAAGCCTCTACATCGGCTGCGTGAGCCACAGCCGGGCCTTCTTCCCGGCCGGCAACGTCGACGAATACACGATGCGGCAGGCCGAGCTGGCCGCGAAACGCGAAATCCAGATCATTTCGGGCGATTACAAGAAAGCGGGCTGGGATCAGGCGATCGGCTCGTCCGGCACCGCGCGCGCGCTCGCGGAACTGGTCGAGGCCAACGGATTCAACGATTCGGGCATCACGCACGGCATTTCGCGCGGCGGCCTCGAGCGACTGAAGCGCGCGCTCATCAAGGCGGAAAACGTCAATCGCCTGAAGCTCGTCGCGCTGAAGCCCGATCGCATTCCCGTGCTGGCGGGCGGCCTGTCGATCATGCTGGCGGTGTTCGAGGAGCTCGGCATCGACTATGTCGACACGACGGACGGCGCGCTGCGCCTCGGCGTGCTGTACGACCTGCTCGGCCGGACCCAGCACGAGGACATGCGCGCGGTGACGGTCGAAGGCTTCATGCGCCGCTACGGCGTCGATCGCGCGCAGGCCGAGCGGATCGGCGCGCTGTCGGTGCGCTTCTACGATCAGCTCGGGGAGCCGGACGACGAGCGCCGCGAGGAAAGCCGGATGTTCCTCGGCTGGGCGGCGGCGCTGCATGAGATCGGCCTGTCGATCTCGCACAGCGCGTATCACAAGCATTCGGCGTATATCGCGAGCAATGCCGACATGCCCGGCTTCTCGCGCACCGACCAGGCTCGGCTGGCCGCGCTGGTGCTCGGTCATGCGGGCAAGCTCGGCAAGCTGTCGCAGGCGCGCGACGTCGAGTGGCCGCTGCTGTTCTGTCTGCGGCTCGCGGCGCTGCTGTGCCGGCGCCGGACCGATACGGGCCTGCCCGATATCTCGGTCGCGCAGATGAAGAAGGGCGGCTATGAAGTGCGGCTGCCGAACGACTGGGTCGAGCAGAACCCGTTGACCGACTACAGCCTCAGCCAGGAAACGGCGGAATGGGAGAAGGTCGGTATTCCGTACCGGGTCGTGTATACCGGCGCGTGAGCAGGGCGGGCCGCTGCCCGTTCAGACGGTTCGGACACACGCGGCGCCCAAGGGCGCCTGTCGCCGGGGAAGGCCATGCGTTACGGCGACGTGCAGACGATCGCGGTCAGGAACGGAAACGCGTCCTTCACGACCGCCTGGCTGCCCGCCTGCCGGACTTTCGCCTCGACCGCGTCTTTCGATCCCCTCACCACCACGCCGTACGCCCAGTCGCCGATCGGCTTGCCGTCGCCGTGCTCGAAGATCGGGTCGTTCGCCTGATAGCCGAGCACCACGAATACCGGAAAGCCGTACGCGCTCAGCGAGCGGTTCGTGCGGAACGCATTCATCGAATTGGCTTCGACGTGCATCGGTTTGGTTTTGATGTCGCCGTCCGCGAGCAGCGGCGCGACGAACGCATGGCCGGTCGACGAGCAGTCGAGCGCGGCGTCGAGCGCCGGGGCGGCCGCGAACGCGGACGTCGCGAGGCCGGGGGCCGCGCAAGCCAGCGCGGCGATCAGCAGTCCCGCGGCCGGGCGGAAAAAAGTATGCATGCAATGAGCGCGCCGCAGCGGCGCGTGATGGTCGTTGGCCCGGAATGGCTTCGTCCGGGGCGCGGGCGGACGCGCGGTCGCGCCGGCGTGCCCGCCGCGGCGATGCCGCGCCGCGTGGCCGCGTGCCGCAGGGTCTGAAGCCGTCGAGGTCCGATGATAGCGAAAACGCCGCGACCGCGCCGTGCGGCAGGGCTCAGAACTCCATGTCCAGCTCGTCGATGTCGTCGCTTTCCGCCTTCGCGCCGTCGATCCACTCGGCGACGAACGGATGCGCGAGCACCCGCATGCAGTAGTCGGCGATGACGGGGTCGAGCTTCACGTCATAGGTCAGGAAGCGAGTGACGACCGGCGCGTACATCGCGTCGGCGATGCTGATCTCGCCGAACAGCCAGGGACCGCCGTAGGTCGCGAGGCAGTCGCGCCAGACGGTCACGATGCGCTCGATGTCGTGCTGCGCGCGCGACCAGATCCGAAATGCCGGAAAGTGCGCGCGCAGGTTCATCGGCAGCGCGGAGCGCAACGCGCTGAAGCCGGAGTGCATTTCGCCCGAGATCGCGCGGCAGTGCGCTCGTTCGTGCCGCCGGGACGGCAGCAGCCGGGCGTCGGGCCGGATCTCGTTCAGATATTCGGCGATCGCGAGCGTGTCCCAGACCTGGATGCCGTCGTGGCTCAGGCAGGGCACGAGGATCGACGGGGAGAGCAGCAGCAGCTCCGCGCGCGCGGCCGCGTCGATCGGGACCGTCACCGTTTCGAACGGCAGGCCGCTCAGTTTCGCGAGCAGCCAGCCGCGCATCGACCAGGACGAATAATTCCGACTACTGATCGTCAACGTGGTTTCTTCAGTCTGTTTCATGTCGGCTCCCTTCGGATCAGACGTCGTGTCCGGCGCGCGCCCGTGCGCACCGCCGCAGTGCGGCGCACCATGCCGCGCGTTCACGCTGGTGCATCGCGATGCCGAGCCGGCGCGGCGCCGGGTGCGCGCACCCGGCCGCGCTTTCTCGGGCGGCGTGCGCCGCGCGTTCCCGATGGCGGCGCGGGCGCGGGGTAGGGCGTCCGCGGACGGGTCATCACGCGCAAGCGTCGTGCCAGCGCGTTCGCCTGGCATATGTATTGCCTGTCGATTGGCTATCGACGGCCTGGAGCAAGACGCCCATGAATACGCTTGCCTATCCCCTCTATCAGTGGCTGTCGGAGTGCATGCGGCCGTCGCGCGCGTGGGCGTCGTGCGCGCGCGCCGTGCTGTCGGCGTGGCCGCCGTTCGCGGCCGACCCGCAGAGCCGCACCCTGGACGCGTGGTGCGAGCTGTTCGAATGCGCGGGCCTGTCGCATCGGCGCCCGGCGTTCGGGATCGAGGCCGTGACGGTCGACGGCCAGCGGGTGCCGGTCGTCGAGGAAGTGACGGCCGGCACGCCGTTCGGTTCGCTGCTGCACTTTCGCAAGGCGATGCCGGCGCGTCAGCCGCGCGTGCTGATCGTCGCGCCGATGTCCGGCCATTTCGCGACGCTGCTGCGCGGCACGGTGCGCACGATGCTGGCCGATCACGACGTCTATATCACCGACTGGCACAACCCGCGCGACATCCCGCTGTCGGCCGGGCGCTTCGGCTTCGACGAGTATGTCGGGCACGTGATGGATTTCGTCCGGCATATCGGCCCGGACGCGCATCTCGTCGCGATCTGCCAGCCGACCGTCGCGGCGCTGGCGGCGGTATCGCTGATGGCGGCGGACGACGATCCCGCGCAGCCGGCGAGCCTGACGCTGATGGCGGGGCCGATCGACTGCCGGATCAATCCGACGCGAGTCAACGACCTGGCGAACAGCCGGCCGCTCGAGTGGTTCGAGCGGCACCTGATCGGCGTGGTGCCGCCGGGCTTCGCCGGCGCGCAGCGCCGCGTCTATCCGGGTTTCGTGCAGCTGTGCGCCTTCATGTCGATGAACCTGAAACGGCACGAGACGTCGTTCTCCGATCTGTACTACGAACGGGCGAAAGGCGATCCGGCGCGCGCCGATTCGATCCGCGGCTTCTACGACGAATATTTCGCGACCACGGATCTGACCGCGGAGTTCTATCTGGAAACCGTCGACAAGGTATTCCAGCACTATGCGCTGCCGCGCGGCGAGCTGACGGTCGGCGGCCGGCTGATCGAGCCGGCGGCGATCCACCGCACCGCGCTGCTGACGATCGAGGGCGAGAAGGACGATATCTGCGCGGTCGGGCAAACCTTGGCCGCGCAGGAGCTGTGCCGCGGTCTGCGGCCTTACATGAAAACCCATCACGTGCAGACGGGCGTCGGCCACTACGGCGTGTTCAACGGACACAAGTGGGAAACGCAGATCTACCCGATGGTGCGCGCGACCATCCACGACAACGAGCCGTACGACGCCGGCCGTTCAGCGGCATCCGGCGCGGCCGGAGGCGATTGGGTGACGCTGCGCGCGCGGCTCGATGCGATGGCCGGATCGGGCGCCGCGTTGGCGCACTGATCCGGCCTCGCGCCGCCGCGCGTACCCGCGTCACGCGGCGGCGCTGCCGCTCCACGGCGTCGCCGGGGGCACCGCGCACGGTCCTTCCACGTCGATCGACGTGAAATCGGCGGGGCCGACGACTTCCAGGTACTCCATGTCCTCGGAGTAGTCGAACAGGTAGTGGACGATGCCCGGCGCTTGATGGACGCAGTCGCCGGCTTCGACCCGCGTCTCCCGGTCGCCGTACATGAAGCGCGCCCAGCCCTTCAGCATGATCACGATGTGGAAATCCGCCTCGTGCCGGTGCCAGCCGGTGCCTTGCCGCGGTGCATGGTTGGCCTTCACGAGTTGCGCGACGACCTTGCCGTGCGTCGCGGCGGCGATGCCCAGGTCGCGGTAGAGGAAGAAGTCGCGCAGGCCGTCGCCCTGGAAGGCGGTGTCCTGCGGCTTGACGTGGGCGAATTCGGTGACGAGCGAAGGGGTCATGGCGGCGTTCCTCGAACAAGGGGTCCGCTCGCATCGAAGCATTTCCCGTTCCAGGGGCGAGCCCGGTCGGGCACATCGCACGGCCGAAAAAAAACCGTCGCCCGGCAGGCGACGGCTTCACGCGGCGATCGATGACGCTTATTGCTGTTGCTGGAGATACTGCTGCACCTGCTTCATCGTGACCTTGCCCGTGTGCGCGGTATCGATCTGCTCGAAATGCTGGGCGACGTAGCCGAGGCCGTTGGTTTGCGCCTGCGTCTTCGAGATTGCCGCGCCGTCGCTCAGCACGCTGTTCGCGCCGAGGCTCGCGGCCAGTCGCGCCTGGGCCTGCTGCTGCAGTTCGGCGCCCGTCGTCGCCGACGCGGGCGCGGCGATCTTGGCGCGCGGAAAGAACGGACCGTCGACGCCGCCGCCGCCGGGCGGCGCGGCGGGCGACACGGCCTGGATCGACGCGGCCAGGGCACCGCTTGCCGCCGTGGCGGCAAGCGCGAGCGCGATCATCGTGGGGAGGCGCCGCAACAAGGAAGTCTGGGACATAACGTAACTCGCAAGAAATAGGGGTCGCGCGAGCGGGCCGTGAATCGCGGCCCGCTCGTCGTTGGGCTCAGCGGGCGGCCGCCAGTGCGGTCTTGACCGTCGGCGTGTTGGCGGGGTTTTCGTCCGGCCACGGCGGCGGCAGCTTCGCGAGCGTGAGCGCGTTCGAGATCGGCTGGCTCTGGTAGTACGACTGCAGATCGGCCTGAAGCTGCGGCCGCGCGACGTTGTCCAGGTAGATCATGTGTCCGCCCTGGTAGAACGTCACCTGCAGGTTCGGATTGAGCCCCGTGGACTGCAGGCGGGCCAGCTGGTTCTCCGTGATGAAGAACGGCGTCGCGAGATCGTGGTAGCCGTTCGCGGACAGCACCTTCAGCTGCGGATTGAGCGTCAGCGCGGCCAACAGGTCGGGGATCGTATCCGGCACGGCCTGGCCCGCATGGCTGAAGTTCCATGCGCCGATGATCGCGTTGTTGAGCGTCTGATAGGTCGCGTTCGGCGCGGTATAGCCGAGGTAGTTCGGCATCTGCGTTGCCAGCGCGGTCGTGAACGGCTGCGAGATCAGGATGTCGGACGGATCGGAGTCGGCCTGCAGGCGCGGATCGGTGCTCGGCAGCGACACGCGGCCGTCGTAGCGGCCGATGGTCGAGCCTGGCACGAGCGCGGTGCCGTAGTAGCTGTTGCCGAAGTACGCGTTGAGCGATGCGACCGTCATGTTCGTCTGCGACGACCAGGCCGACAGCGTGGTGTTGTTCGGGAACGTCGCAGGGGTGGTCTGCGGGGCCGAACCGCTGAAGAAGAAGGTCGGTGCGTACTGAGACAGCGACGTGTACTGCGCGGTCACGAAGTTCTGCACCTGCAGCGCGTAGGTGGCCAGGCTGGTGGGCGCGGGCGACACCTGGTTGAAGTAGTTGGCCACCTGCGCGTAGCTCAGGAAGTAGCCGATCATCCCGTCGGTGGTGTACTTCAACTCGACCTGATAGTTGGCCGAATTCTGGTTCGTGATCGCATACGTCTCGCCCGGATCCGCGAAATAGTTGAGGATCGACGATTGCAGCACGATGCCCGTGAGCTTCACGCCCGCCGATTCGAGCGACAGCGCGAGCATGTTGGTGCGCGGCGTGCCGTACGATTCGCCGTACAGATAGATCGGCGAGCTGGCGCGGTTGTTCACGTTCAGGTAGCGGCGGATGAAGTCGCGCATCACCTGCACGTCGGGATCGGCGCCCCAGAACGTCTTGTTCGTGTTCGGCTGGATCGCTTCGGACAGGCCGGTGCCGGGCGGGTCGATGAACACCATGTCGGTGGTGGCGATCAGGCTTTCCTGGTTGTTGACCAGCGGGAAGTTCGGCCAGCCCGTCATCAGCGGGTCGGGCGTCGCGACGCGCGTGGGCGCGAACGAGCCGAGCCGCAGCCATATCGACGACGAACCCGGCCCGCCGTTATAGAAGAACGTGACGGGGCGGGGCGAGCCGTCCGCGCTCGGCGCGGTGTACGCGACGTAGGACATCGTCGCTTCCGCGTTGCCGCTCGGATCGGAAGCGGTCAAATGCCCGGTGGTGGTGGTGTAGTTGACGGTGGTGCTGCCGGAAGTCCACGTGTGATGCATCACGGCGGCTTTTTCCGACACTTGCGCCGCGGGCAGGCTGTCGCCGGCGTTCGGGGAGTAAGCGACATTGTCGGCATAAGGTTGATCGGGCGGGGGAGGCGTCGTGCTCGTGCCGTCGCCGCCGCATCCTGCCAGCGCGAGCATGCCCAGCGCCAGCATCGTCCCTCCCATCGCCCGGGCTTGTCGGCCATGCCCGGTGCTGTTCCTGAAATTCCTGTCTTTCATTTTTATCCTTTTTGCCTTTCGATTAATTAACGAAGCAATTGCAGCAAGGGTAAAACCTCGATCGCCGAGCTTGAATATTACGTTTATTTTAATAAATTCTTTCGTTTTTATTATCACGTGTGATTTTAATAAATCGTAAAAATCCAAAATGAGAGCGTCAACCGGCTCGAGTGGGAATCGTGTCGAGTTTTGTGTGCGTGGGCTCGGGGAGAGGTAATGCGGCCGTGCTTTTCGCCTGAAGAGAGAGGCTGGCGGCGGGTAAATGAAATGAATCGCTCGCGGATTTTGCGATATTGACTAATGGGATTTGCTGTTCCGCGTCTTTCGGTGTCGAGTATCGATCGTTCCGAAATAATCGAGTGAGCGGCCGCACGAGCGGCCGCCCCGAGCAAGGGCGGTCGCGCCATCCGGCCGCCCCTTGCATCAATGCGCGATGTCGACGCGCATTTCCTTCAGCAGATTGTCCGCGTGATCGAGGTGATGCATCACCCACAGCATGTAGCGGACGTCGACGTGAATCGAGCGGGTTTCGGCCGGGTTGAACAGCCAGCCGGAACTCACGCCTTCCCAGTTGCCGTCGAAGGCGAGGCCGACGAGCTGGCCGTTCTTGTCGAGCGTCGGCGAGCCCGAGTTGCCGCCCGTGATGTCGAGGTTCGCGAGGAAGTCGACCGGCAGCGTGCCGAGCGTGGGGCTTGCGAATCCGTCGAACGCTTTCGCGCGAATCGCGTCGATCTCGGCTGCCGGCGCATTGAACGGCTCGATGCCGGTGTTCTTCTGCACGATGCCGTCGACCGTGGTGAACGGCGCGTAGCTGACCCCGTCGCGCGGGACGTAGCCGCCCACCGTGCCGAACGTCACGCGCAGCGAGCTGTTCGCGTCGTGGTAGATCGGCCGGCCGTGCGACGTGTCGAAGGCGATCAGCGCGCCCATGTAGCGGGCGCGCAGCCGCGATTCGTCGCCGTCCAGCGCTTTCTGCTCGTGTTCGTACGCGAGCAGGTCGGGCATCAGCGCGGTCATCAGCTTCAGCCATGTATCGTTGCTGGCGCCGATCTGCTCCGGCGTGGCATCGAGCCACTTCAGGCGCGTCGCGGTGTCGGTGAGCGTCGAGCCGCGATACAGGTCGGCCACTTTCCGGCTCAACCCGGCCTGATCGGACGCGCCGTCGAGCCAGCGATCGAGCGCGGGCAGCCGCTGATCGGCGGGCAGCTTCACGTAGCGCTGCAGCTTGTAGACGAGCAACTGCTGGTCGACCGCGGGGTCCATCACGCGGTCGAGCCGGCGTGCCTCGCCCTGGAGGCTGATCTCGTCGCGCTTCTGGTAGCCCGGTTCGCGTTCGAGGTTCGGCTTCTGCTTTTCCTGCGCGAGCCGCACGATCTGGTAGGCCTGGTGATACAGGCCGCCGTAGCCGAGGATCCGGAACGCGAGATTGCGCTCCCGCAGCTTCATCTGGCTGTCGATCAGGCGCCGCAGGTCGGTGACGTCGGCCGGCTGCGCGGCGCTGCCGGCGGGTTGCGCCGCCAGCCAGCGATCGAGTTCGGCTTCCTTTGCGCGCTTGACCGAGAGCGCGTCGCTGCGGGCGAGGCCGTCCAGATTGCCCTGGTAGTTCTTCATCGCGTTGTTGACCCCCGCGACCAGGTTCGCGTACTTGACCGCGATGTCGGGATGCTGCTGGCTGGCGGCGTCGACGATAGCGAGCTGATCCTTGAAGATCCCGATCTCGGTCGGATAGCGCCAGTCGATCGCGCTCTGCAGTTCGTCCGCCAGGCGGTAGCGATCGGTGCGGCCGGGGTAGCCCGCGACCATCACGAAATCGCCGTTGCCGACGCCGTTCTGGTTGACGCTCAGCCAGTGCTTCGGACGGTAGGGCACGTTGTCCTTCGAGAACGGCGCGGAGCTGCCGTCCTTCGCGACATAGGCGCGCAGGAAGCTGAAGTCGCCCGTGTGGCGCGGCCACATCCAGTTGTCGATGTCGCCGCCGAACTTGCCGATCGACAGCGGCGGCGCGTAGACGAGCCGCACGTCGCGGATCTCGCGTTGCCGGATCAACTGGTAGTTGTAGCCGCCGCTGAACGTGTAGACGTCGCAGCGATACCCGGGCTGCTCGCAGTCCTGCACCAGGCGTTTTTTCGCGAGGTCGATCGCGACGTAGCGCGCATAGCCGTCCATGTCGGGCTTGAGCGTCGCGTTGATCCGCGCGGTGACGTCGCTGATCTGATCGGTGACGTAGACGCGCTGGGTCGGATCGGCGGGCAGTTCCTCGCCGGTCTTGCGGGCGAGGAAGCCGTTCTCGATGAGGTTCTTCTGCGGCGTCGAGTTGTATTGCAGCGCACCGTAGCCGCAGTGATGATTCGTGACGATCAGTCCGTCCGGCGACACGAACGACGCGGTGCAGAACCCGAGGCTGACGACGGCGTCCATCGGCCACGCGGTGAGCGTCGCGAGCTTGTTCGGATCGAGCGCGAGGCCGCGTTGTTCGAGCGTGGAAGCGAGTCCGGGGAGTTGCGGCGGTTGCCACATGCCTTCATCGGCGCGGGCGGTGACGGCAATCGAAGCGGCAGCCGCGAGCAACAGCATGCTCGCGGCATGTGATGATTTTGGAAGCATTGAATCCTCTATCTCTTCTTGTTATCACGTGGGCCGGCCGCGTTGTGCGCGGGCGATCCGGTTGTGCCGTGCGCGGCGGATATCCGCGCCGGGTTCTGCTGACAAAACGAAAGCATGCGGACGGCTGCCCGCATCGGCTGACAGTGTAACGATTCGCGCGCACGGCCATTAATCGGATCGTTTGAACAACCGGGTGCGGCGTTGACGGAGGCGGTGCGGCGAACGCGCGTGACGGGGGGCGCGTGCGCGTCTGAGCCGTCCGGCCGAATGCGGCGCGTGTTAGTTTCCTGCACCGGCGGCCGCGATTCGTCAGACGGGCCGGCCGAGGATCGACAGCCGGAGACCGGGTACGGACGGCGAAACGGGGGCGAGCGAGGATGGCGCGGGAGATGGGGGTGGCTTGGCGGGACGCGCGGCGCAGCGTGCCGGCGTCGTATCCGTATTGGTGCGGATGGGGCGTGGTCGCGGCGGTGTTCGTCGTCGATATCGCGTGGCTCGATGCGAGCGGCGATGCGGTGCGGTGGGACGGCGCGCTGGCCGTGGCGCAGGTGATCGCGATCTGCGTCGGGCTGGGCGGCGCCTTGTGCGGCGTCGCGCGCATTCCGCGCTATCGGGATCTGGCCGTGCAGTTCCGCTATCACGAGGTGGCGGAGACCCTGTTCGCGTTGGCGTTGCTCGCGACGTTCGTGTCGGTGACGAGCGTGCTGTCGTATTTGTGCGTGACGCTGGACCCGCCATTGATCGACGCAGCGCTGCTGCGTACCGACGCCCGGCTGGGATTCGACTGGCCGGCAGCCTACGCGTGGGGACGCGCTCACGCATCGGTGCGGGCAGGTTTCGCGTTCGCGTACGACAGCGCGAAGTGGCAATTGATCGGCGTCACGGTGTTGCTCGGCGTGACGGGACGCCGAGCGGCGTTGCGCGAATTCGTGTGGCTGTTCATGGCGTCGTGTCTGCTGGCCGTGGCGATTTCGGCGCCGTTTCCGGCGGCCAGCGCGTTCGTCCATTTCGGCGTGACGGATCCGAACACGGCCGACACAGTGTCCGATTTCGCGCTGCTGAGGCATGGCGGGCTGCGGGTGTTCGACCTGGCGGCATTGCAGGGATTGGTATCGATGCCGTCGTTTCATGCGGTGATGGGCGTTTTGTTCGCCTACGCGCTGCGTCGGGTGCCGGTGCTGTCGGTGGCGGCGTTGGGGCTCAATGCGCTGATGATCGTATCGACGCCGACCCAGGGAGGACACTATCTGATCGACGTGATCGCGGGACTGCTGCTCGCGGCGGTCGTGATCGGCGGATCGAGATGGGTGAGGGGCGAAACGATGTGGCGCGGGCGCCGGCGGCTTGGAGGGTGAGGAGAGAGTCTGCGGGACATGCTTGCATGCCCCGCAGACCTTTGAATCTACTGCATGTTCCTGGTCGGAGCGATAGGATTCGAACCTACGACCCTCTGATCCCAAATCAGATGCGCTACCAGGCTGCGCTACGCTCCGAGGAATCGAAGATTTTAGCGGGTTTGCCGTAACGGGGTCAATCAAATCGTGCAAATATGTGGAGCCGGGGCCGGTTGCTTGTGCCGTTTCGCGCTCTGGACGAATCCTGGAGACCGTCGATGATGAATCTGATCCTGTGGCGTCACGCCGAAGCGGAAGACTATGCGTCCAGCGATCTAGCTCGCCAGTTGACCGCGCGGGGCCGCAAGGATGCGCAGGCGATGGCGAAATGGCTGCGCGCGCGCCTGGAAAGCGGCGCGGTGATTCTCGCGAGTCCCGCCGCGCGCACCGTGCAGACCGTCGAGGCGTTGACGGACCAATACCGGACCGTGCGCGAGCTTGCGCCGGGCGGTGGCGTCGGCGACGTGCTCGCCGCCGCCGGCTGGCCCGACGGCATCGCGCCGACCGTGGTCGTGGTCGGCCATCAGCCGACGCTCGGCGGCGTCGCCGCCCGGCTGCTCGCCAACAACGGCGAGGGCTGGTCGGTTCGCAAGGGCGGCCTGCTGTGGCTTGCCAGCCGCAGTCGCGACGGCTTCCCTCGGGCGGTGCTACGTGCGGCTATTTCGCCCGATCTGGTTTGATTGGACGGGATCAAACGGTATTTCGGGCTTTCCGCTAAAGTCAAATCGGCGACACGTCATCGAACGGACACCGTTTTGCCACGCAAGCGTCACGGCTGGTTACTACATTGGCGGGCATGTCGTCTCCTTCCTTACGACCAGGAAAGCTACATGCGAGAACTGCCGACGCCCACGCTCCCTTTTGCCTCGCTCATCGATCTGCCGCGTCGCCGCTTGCCGCGCGCGGCCGAGACCGTTACCTCCGAATTCCGTCTGCGCGCCGCGTGGGCGCGCACCGAAGACGAATTGCGCGAAGCGCAGCGCCTGCGCCATAACGTGTTCGCCGACGAGATGGGCGCGCACGTCAGCGGCCCGGCGGGCCTCGACGTCGATCCGTTCGACGCGTACTGCGATCATCTGCTGGTACGCGATCTCGACACGCTCAAGGTCGTCGGCACCTATCGCGTGCTGCCGCCGCACCAGGCCGCGCGGGTCGGCCGCTTGTACGCCGAAGGCGAATTCGACCTGTCGCGCCTGACGCACCTGCGCGCGAAGCTGGTCGAGGTCGGCCGCTCGTGCGTGCATCGCGACTATCGCAGCGGGTCGGTGATCATGTCGCTGTGGGGCGGTCTCGGCACGTACATGATGCAGAACGGCTACGAGACCATGCTCGGTTGCGCCAGCGTGTCGATGGCGGACGGCGGTCACTATGCGGCGAACCTGTATCAATCGCTCGGCGAATCGCTGACGACGCCGGAATACCGCGCGTTCCCGCATACGCCGCTGCCCGTCGATGAGTTGCAGACCGGCGCGAAGGTCGCGCCGCCGCCGCTGATCAAGGGCTATCTGCGTCTCGGCGCGAAAATCTGCGGCGCGCCCGCATGGGATCCCGATTTCAACTGCGCGGACTTCCTGACGCTGTTCCGTCTGTCGGACATCAACGCCCGCTACGCGCGCCACTTCCTCGGCGAGACGCCGCCGCGCTGACGCGCTGCGCGACCCGCGACGACGGCACGGCGAGTGTTCTCGCCGTGCCGTTTTGTCGTGGCGCGCCGGGAGCGGCGATGGCGGGTGCCGCCGCGCTCATGCCGCGTTTCGCGTGCACCCGACCCGCGCCGGGTCGCTGCGCGCTGCGCCGGCCTGCCTCCGCTCGACCCAGATCGAATCGCCGAACTCGTGCGTGCGATAGCCGCGCCCGTCCAGCTCCGCGCTTGCGTGCGACAGCGTGACGGCGTCGGTGAACGCGCGCAGCAGCGTGTAGTGGCTCGTGTCGGGTTCGTGCGCGCCGGTCAGAAGCGCGTCGACCACCGCGAGGCGGGTGGCGGGGCCGATGCGCTGGGTGGCGACGCCTGTCCCGGCGCGCACGATGCCGTCTTCGGCGGCCGCGTGTTCGAGCGCGCGCACGACGCTCGTGCCGATCGCGATGACTCGCGCGCCACGGGCTTTCGCCCGGACGATCGCGCTCGCGGTGGCGGCGGGGATCCGGTAGGGCTCGTCGAACGGCAGGCGTGCATCGAGCGCCGGATCGCCGGTCGTCGACAGGCCGGCCGCATGCGTGAGCGTGGCGAAGGTCGCGTGCCGGGCGCGCAGCGCATCGAGCATCCGCCAGTCGAGCGCGAAGCTGGCCGACGGCGCTTCGAACGCGGCCGGCTGCGCGGCGATGGGCGACCACACGTCCCACAGCGCGAGCGGGTCGCGCAGGTACTCGTATTGAATCGGCCGGCCGTGTCCGGCGATTGCCCGCCAGACCTGCGCGGCATCGCCGTCGAACCGCAGCGAGACGAACCGCGGATGGCCGAGTCGCGCGGTCACGCGGGCGCGCCAGGCGCCGAACCTCAGCACGTCGCCCGGCATCAGCGCGGGCGGCGGCGCGCGCCGCTCCACCGCTTCATGCGGGTCGCCGGCGCTGAACACGATCGCCGCGCACTGTGCGAGCGCGCCCGGTTCGAGCGAGGCCCGCGCCGCGAGCCGCACGTCGAGCGCCGCGCCCGTGCGCGCGTGAATGGCCGCGAGACTGGCGGGCAGCGTCGCCGCATCGTTGGCGATCACGCAGTCGCCCGGTTCGACCAGCGTCGCGAGCGCCGCGCGCGGGCGATGGCGAATGCGGCCGCGGCAATCGATCGTCAGCAGGCGCGCGTGCGGCGGCCGCTGGATGGCTTGATCGGCGGCGCGCATCATGCGTCTCCCGCCACGGCCGCCGGCCGGCGCGTGCGATGCAGCGCGGCGGTGACGACGCCGATGCATTCGCGCGCCGATTCGGCCGGGGCCCGGAGCGTGCGGCGATCGGCGTCGGGGACGGCGAGCGCGTGCAGCGGCGTGTCCATGTCGCCGGGATCGAACGACAGGCACGCAATGCGGTGCGGCGCCAGTTCCGCCCGCCAGATGGCGCTCAGGTGCCGCAGCGCCGCCTTGCTGGCGCCGTACGCGCCCCAGCCGGGATACGCGGAGACGGCCGCATCGCTCGACACGTTGACGATCGCGGCGGCGCCGGTTTCGCGCGCGGCGGACGCGAGCGCGCCGAGCAGCGCCCTGGTCAGGCGAAACGGTCCGAGCAGGTTGGTGGCGAGCGCGGTTTCGAACGCTTCGCAATCGGTGTCCGCGAGCAGCGCGAGCGGCACGGGCCCGAGCGACGACGCATTGTTGACCAGTACGTCGATGCCGCCGAGCAACCCCATCATCTGCAGCGCGATTCCGTGGATCGACGCCTTGTCCGAGATGTCGCCGGCGATGCCGATCACGCGTTCCCGCGCGGCGGCCACTGCATGCACGCGCGCGGCGTCGCGGGCGACCAGCGCGACCTGCGCGCCGCGCGCGTGCCAGGCGTCGACGAGCGCGCGTCCGAGGCCCGACGTGCCGCCCGTTATCGCGACGCGCAAGCCGGTGCAATCCTGTCGTTGAGACATCGTGAATCTCCTTGATCAGTCTGGGGCCGCCGGGTCGGCGGTGCTCCGATGGGCTGATAATAGGGACCGCGCGGTTCGCAGCCGACGCCGATGTCCAACGCCTTGTCAGATAGTCGATACGATGGACGAAATAGAACAAACCTCACATCACCTCGCCCGCAATCTGGTCTCGCTGCGTCATGCCCGCGCGCTGACCCAGGACGGGCTCGCCAAGGCCTCGGGCGTGCCGCGCTCGACGATCGCGAATCTCGAATCGGGGGAGGGCAATCCGTCGCTTGCCGTGCTGATGAAGGTCGCGCATGCGCTCCGCGCGCCGCTCGACGAACTGCTCGCGTCGCCGCGCGCGAAGGTGCGCAAGTGGGCGAGCGGGGATGTGGCGGCGCACAATCGCGGCACGGGGCTGCTGATCCGGCCGCTGGTGCCGGAGCCGATGCCGGACGGCATCCTGGAGACGATGCGCTTCGCGCCGGGCGGCTCGATGCGCGGCACGCCGCATCTGCCGGGCACGCGCGAGTACTTCACCTGTCTGGCGGGCGCGGTGACGATCTTCGTTGCCGGCGAGCGGCACGACCTCGACGCGGGAGACGCGCTGGCGTTTCCCGGTCATCTGCCGCATTCGTACCGCAACGACAGCGGCGAGCGCGAGGCGCTCGGCGTGTCGGTGGTGATTCTGGCGAAGGCGGGGGTGTGACGGCGCGGCCTAGTGCTTGCGGCGCCAGTCGAGCAGGTGATGTTCGGCCATCCAGTGATGGACCATGCCTTCGCCGTTGTGCGAGCGCTTGTATTCGCGCGACTCGAACACGGACAGCCCGACCAGCACGCCCACGCCAATGATCAGGCCGATCAGGCCCGCAATCGATTCGGTATCCATGGCAGCCCTCCTTTCACGGTTCAGCGCCATGTCTCCATAGTAGGACATGGCGGCCGCGGGCGAAGTAGGGAGCGTGCGCAGGGGCCGCATGTCGCCGGATGAGGCCGTCGAGGGCGGGTCGGGCGGCGGTGCATTGCAGGTATGGGGGGCGAGACGCGCGTCGAACGGATCTGCCGTGCATCGGGCCGGTGGCGTGGAGGCCGCAGCGTGGAGATCCTTTGCCGGATGCCCGCCGCACGGATGCCCGCCGCACGGATGTCCGCCGCACGGATGCCCGCCGCACGGATGCCCGCCGCACGGATGCCCGCCGCACCGATTTCCATTAGACTCCACGGGCCCGTCGCACCGGTGTGTCGGCCGTTGCGTTCCCTCCCTCGTTCACAGGACGTTTCATGACCCGCTTCATCATCGCTGCGCTCGTGGCGGCTGCGCTTGCCGGCTGTTCGAGCGACCCTCGTGCCGCTCGTCGCGGTACGCCGCCCCAGGATCCGGCCGACTATCACGGCGTGCCGACCGACATGACGCCGCCGGCAATGGTCGGCGAGCCGGCAGCTCCGTCCGCCGCATCCGCTCCCGCGCAGTAAGCATCGAACAAGAGACGCCGCCAGCGTGGTGAATGCGCGGCGCGCGGGCCGAAGCGCGTCCGCGCGCCGCGCTTACCGATCGGCGCGGAACGGATGACGGCGCGCCGTCATGCTGTCATGCCGTCGCTCGGGTGCGGGGTTCGTCGCTGCCGATCGAGCGGGAGAGCGCAGGCAGATAGCGGACGAGCGTCGCGCCGCGCGCCGCCATGAAGATCAGCATCGCGAGCCAGAGCCCGTGATTGCCGAATGCGCCGCCGAACGCGAATGTCGCGGCGACGAAAATCGCGAGCGACGCGGCCATCGCGCGCATCAGCGAGCGGGTCTGCGTCGCGCCGATGAATACGCCGTCGAGCAGGAACCCCCATACCGAAATCACGGGCGATACGGCTGCCCACGGCAGATAGCGTTCGGCCGTGGCGCGCACGGCGGCCTGATCGGTCAGCTGCGCGACGATCCAACTGCCTGCGCTCCAATAAATCAGCGCGAAACCGAGCGCCCCGCATCCCGCCCACAGGAACGCAACCCGCAGCGACTGGCGGAACGCGCGCCGGTCGCGTGCGCCCTTGGCCGCGCCGACCAGTGCCTCCGCCGCGTGCGCGAAGCCGTCGAGCGCATACGCCATGAAGGTCTGGAAGTTGAGCAGCAGCGCGTTCGCGGCAAGCGTCGCGTCGCCTTGCTTTGCGCCGAGGTGCGCGAACCAGCCGAATGCGCTCAGCAGGCACAGCGTGCGAATGAAGATGTCGCGATTGAGCGCGACGAGGCGCTTCAGCGCGATGCGGTCGAGCAGTTCGCCGAGCGTCGGCCGGGGCAGGCCGCGCGTGCGCTGGGCCCAGAGGATCAGCGCGCCGAGCGCGAAGCCGGCGAAATCGGCCGTCGCGGTGGCGGCGCCGATGCCCGCGGCCCCACCGTCGAAGCGGTAGACATACAACAGCACCGCGCCGATGTTGACCACGTTGATGAAGATCTGGATCACGAGCGCGAGCCGCACCCGCTGCACGCCGAGCAGGTAGCCGAGCAGCACGTAGTTCGCGAGTGCGAATGGCGCGGCCCAGATCCGCGCGTGCGAATAGTCGAGCGCGGTGGCGCGTACCGCGTCGCTGCCGCCGAGCGCGGCGAGTGCGGCCGCGAGCAGCGGTGTCTGCAGCGCCAGCACGGCGGCGCCGAGCACGAATGCCAGGATCAGCGCGCGCAATACGCTGAGCCGGATCGCGGCCGCGTCGTGCGCGCCGAACGCCTGCGCGACAAGCCCGGTCGTGCCCATCCGCAGAAAGCCGAAGCCCCAGTAGACGAAGCTGAAGAACAGCCCGCCGAGGGCGATGCCGCCGAGATACTGCGGGCCGGCGAGATGGCCGGCGACCGCCGTGTCGACCGCGCCGAGGATCGGCTGCGTCAGGTTCGCGAGGATGATCGGCAGCGCGAGCGCCAGCACGCGGCCGTGCCAGTGGGTCGGCGGCGCGGGCTCGGGTGGGACGTGGGTATCGGTGGAAGAGGAGGCGGACATCGGCGGGCGTTACCCGCGTTCCTGTACGCACACCCACGGCGACACGACGACGGCCCACAGCTCGGGCGTGCGGGCGGCAAAGTCCTGTGCGGTGTCGGCCGTCATGCGCTCGACGTGCCCGGCGGCAAGCCAGCGGGTGACCTGTTCCTTGTCGTCGCTCGCGATCGCCTCGGCGACGCTGACCAGATCGAGGTCGCGCGCGACGGCCAGCAGCTTGCCTTGCGCAAAGAAGCGTTCGAGATCGCACCAGTCGATCTTCGCGGTTTCGCCGAGGAGTTTCACGTAAAGCGGGCTGTGCGATGCGGCCGCGGGACTATCGTTCGAAGACATGTTCAGGGTGGGGAAAAACGGATGAGCGCCACTATAAACCATCGCGCCGCCACGGCCGCGCGGCCGCTCACGCGTCACGCAGCGCGCGGCGGATGATCTTGCCGGTCGCGGTCATCGGCAGAGCATCGACGAACGCGACCGCGCGTGGGTACTCGTGCGCGGCGAGCCGCGTCTTCACGTGTTCCTGCAGCGCCTTGGCGAGTGCATCGCCCGGTTCGTGCCCCGCGTTGAGCACGACGAACGCCTTGACGATCTCGGTGCGCGTCGGGTCCGGCACGCCGACGACGGCGGCCATCCGTACGGCGGGATGGGTCAGCAGGCAATCCTCGATCGGACCGGGGCCGATCCGGTATCCGGCGC
This sequence comes from Burkholderia alba, assembly GCF_034721475.1. NCBI lineage: Bacteria > Pseudomonadati > Pseudomonadota > Betaproteobacteria > Burkholderiales > Burkholderiaceae > Burkholderia > Burkholderia alba. Next base: position 54,107 of record NZ_JAWJWL010000013.1, read on the forward strand.
TCGTGATCACGTCGTCGTTGCGGCCCACGAAGCGGATGAAACCGGCCGCGTCGGCGACGCCCGTGTCGCCGGTCAGCAGATAGTTGCCGGCGAATTTTTCATGGGTCGCGGCGGGGTTGTGCCAGTAGCCGACGAACATCACCGGATCGGGCGCCGCCACGCCGATATGGCCCTCGACACCCGGCGGCAGCACCTCGCCCGCGTCGTCGACGATGTCGACCCGGTGACCCGGCACGGCCTTGCCGATCGCGCCCGGCTGCGCGTCGAACAGCACGCTGCACGACGACAGCACCATGTTGCATTCGGTTTGCCCGTAGAACTCGTTGATCGTCACGCCCAGCGCGTCGCGGCCCCAGGCGATCAGCTCCGCGCCGAGCGATTCGCCGCCGCTCGCGACCGATTCGAGCGCCAGCGCGAAGCGCTCGCGCGGCCGTTCGACGGCACGCATCAGCTTGAGCGCGGTCGGCGGCAGGAACGTGTGCGTGACGCCGTGACGTGCGATCAGGTCGAAGGCGGCTTCGCCGTCGAACTTCTCGAAGCGGCGCGCCAGCACCGGCACGCCGTGATGCCAGGACGGCAGCAGCACGTCGAGCAGCCCGCCGATCCACGCCCAGTCGGCAGGTGTCCAGAACAGGCGCGCGTTGCGCGGGAACAGTGCCTGGGACAGCTCGACGCCGGGCAGGTGGCCGAGCAGCACGCGATGTGCGTGCAGGGCGCCCTTCGGCTTGCCGGTCGTGCCGGACGTATAGATGATCAGCGCGGGATCGTCGCTGCCGGTGTCGGCCGGGTCGAATGCCGCCGATTCGGCCGCGAGCGCCGCGCCGAACGACAGCACGCCCGGCTCGGCGAGATCGGGGGCGTCGTCGATGCAGTAGACGGTCGTGAGCGCGGGCAACTGCGCGCGCAGTTGCGCGACCTTCGCATAGCCGGCGCGGTCGGTGACAAGTGCGGCCGCGCCGCTGTTGGCGAGCCGGAATTCGAGCGCATCGGCGCCGAACAGCGAGAACAGCGGGACGGCGATCGCGCCGGACTTGTACGCCGCGAGATGCGCGATCGCGGTTTCCGGGCCTTGCGCGATGAAGATGCCGATCCGGTCGCCGGGGCGGATGCCGGCGCGCGCGAAGCTGTTGGCGAGCCGGTTGGACGCGGCTTTGAGGTCGTCGAACGTGTAGCGTTCGAGCGCGCCGTCGGGACGCTCGTGGATCAGCGCGAGACGGCCGCTGCCGTCCGCCCATTTGTCGCAGGCGTCGACGCCGATGTTGTAGCGCGCGGGAATATCCCACGCGAAGCGCTCGGACAAACCCTCGTAATGAGCAGCATGAGGCAGCATGGGCGTGTCTCCGATCGTGTTTGCGCAGGCTTTTTCAGCACCTTACACCGGTTCGTCACGCCGTTCGGGCCATATTTCGTCCGGGACCGAGGTGTCCCTCGATGCATGTAGGCAAAATGATGCGTATGATCGTTTTACCCATAACCTATGTGACCATGAATTTGTTTCTGATTGCTGCGGGGCTCAGCTTGATCGGAATCGGCGTGCTGGTTGTGTTCGCGCGACATGTCGATCCGCTCTCCGGCCGTCTGTACGGCCGTTTGCGCAAGCGCTGATCGTTCTCCTCATCCTCCTCCGATTCGCGGCGCGCACCGGCGCCGTGCGATGCCGTGCGCGCGTGCCGGCGTATCAGCGTGCGGGCAGATAGCGCGACGGATCGATCGACCGGCCGCCGTAGCGCAATTCGAAATGCAGTGCGACGCGGTCGTTGTCGGTGTCGCCCATTTCCGCGATCTTCTGGCCTTGCGTGACCGCCTGGCCTTCCTTCACGAGCAGCGCGCGATTGTGCGCATAGGCCGTCAGGAAATCTCCGTTGTGCTTGATGATGAGCAGGTTGCCGTAGCTGCGCAGGCCGTTGCCCGCATAGACCACGGTGCCGGCCGCCGCCGCGACGACGGGTGTGCCCGCCGTGTTCCCGATGTCGATGCCTTTGGCGTTCGCGCCGTTGAAGGAGCGGATGACATTGCCGCTCGCGGGCCAGATGAGCGCGATATTGGACGGCGGCTTGACGGCCGATTCGACGGGCGCCGACGGCGCCGGACGGCTGGCGTTGCCGCCGCCGCTGTTCGCGCGGCCGGCGCTGCCCGTGCCGACCGTGGACGCGGTGGTGCCGGCGGGCGGCGCGACGCGCAGCACCTGGCCGACTTCGATCGCATCGGGATTCGGCAGCTTGTTCCAGCGGACGATGCTGGGCACCGACTGGCGATTGTCGCGCGCGATCTTCGACAGGGTGTCGCCGCGTTCCACGCGGTAGAAGCCGGGGCCGACCGGAGCCGAACCGCAGGCGGCGAGCAGGGCGGCAAGCGATGCCACGATGAGCCGTCTTGTTGTTTTCACCAACATTGAACCTCGCAAAGCGCTGCCGCCCGAGCGGCGGCAGGGGACACAAAACGTCCGATTTTAACGGGTTCGACGCCGCGGCAACCATTTGGGGATGCAAAACAGGCTGCCGCAGCGTGTATCGGCGGCGCGCGAACGGCGTCGTCGATGCGCGGCCGCCGGTGCGGAGCCGCTCAGCCGAGCGGGGTCACGCGGATTTGCAGCGCGGCGGTTTCGATGGCGCCGGGTGCCAGTTCGCGCAGGCCGAGGCCGTTATGGATGGCGTCCGGCAGGCCGAGCCAGGGCTCCACGCAGTAGAAGTCGGATTGCGGTGTTTCGGTCCATGTCGTGACCGCGTACCAGGGGATCGAGCCGGGCCGACGCAGGTCGATGTCGATCGCGTGGCGGCGGCCGGGCATCGCGATGCGCACGGGCGTGTCGGGGAGGCCGTCGAGGCAATGGAAGCGGTCGAGAATGCGTGATTCGTCGAGCGTATAGCGCGCGGCGCCCGGCTCGCGCGGGCTGATCGTGCCGTCTTCCTGGTGGTGGCAGCGCTGGGTGGGCGGCAGCTCGAGCGTGGTGGCGGCGCGTTCGGCGTGCGGCAGCGCGAAGTAGAAGTGATGCCCCGCGTAATACGGCAGCGGTGCCGTGCCGAGATTGCGGGTGGTCAGCGTGACGTCGAGGGTGTGCGAATCGACCAGGCGATAGATGGCGGTGAAGCGGAATTCGAACGGGTAGCCGGCGCGGGTTGCGTCGCTGCTGTCGAGCGTCATCACGATGCCTCGGCCGTCGGCATCGGCTTGCGCGGCGAACGGCAGGTCACGCGCGAAACCGTGCATCGGCAGGTCGCGCACCACGCCGTCGCGGTCGCGCCAGCGACCGATCCGGCCGTCGACGCGGTGGCGGCCGAGAAACGGGAAGAGCAGCGGATTGCCGCCGCGGATCCGGGCCGGTTGCGACCAGTCGGCCGATTCCGGCCAGAAGATTACGGCCTCGTCGCCGATCTGCCACGAGAGCAGACGGCCACCGGCCTGCGGGGCGACGCGGATTCGCGACGGGCCGTCGTTGAATTCGAGGATGTCCTGCTGCTGGAAGATCGGCATGTTGGTTCGCTCGGCAAGGGTTGAGACGGGGCGAAAAAGCATAACGGATCGCGCGCTGCTTGTGCGGTGCGCCAGCGTACCGGCTAAGGGAAAACCCTTCCAGGGAAATTGCGAGTGTCAGAAAAGGTCAGTTGTAAGGACAATGCCGTCAACCGGTCACTTCTTTTTGGCGCCGGCTCTTGACCCTCTAGGAGCGAGCATGGATCTGGCAACCGCAATGGGCCTTGCGCTGTTCGGCATGTTCACTGGCAGCACGGTTCTGTTTTTTTACAAGGTCGGTCGCTGACGCGAAACCTTTTGAACGATTGAAGCCCGCCGCGTATCGATGGCGGGCTTTTTCTTTCATATTCATTACATAAAATATCGGACTATTGACTCGCCTGTGGGTCAGATGCCCATTCCGCGCCGAATGCCTTGGCGCGGTCACTTCCGCTCGGCATAATCGGGGCGCGGTTTGTCGTGGACGGCATGTTGCCGTCCCGCTTTAAATTCCCCGTTTAATTCTCCAAGCAAAGGACCGACGCGTGAGCCTCTGGTTTCTGGTATTTCTGAGCGTCCTGCAGGGCGTCACCGAACTTTTCCCCGTCAGCAGCCTGGGCCATACGCTGCTCGTCCCCGCGTTGTTCGGCATGCACATCGACAAGCATGCGCCGCAACTGCTGCCGTTTCTGGTCGCGTTGCATCTCGGGACCGCGTTTGCGTTGCTGTGGTACTTCCGCGCCCGCTGGATCGCGCTGATCAAGGGCTTCTTCGCGTCGCTCGGCGGTCGCAGGAACGATGACGGCCACATGATGTGGGCGTTGATCATCGGCACGATTCCTACCGGGCTGGTCGGGCTGCTGCTCGAAAAGCGTCTCGAGCGGGTGTTTCACGATTTGCGGATCGTTGCGATCGCGCTGATCGTCAACGGCATTCTGCTGTGGGTGGGCGACCGGTTGCAGCGCGCACGTGCGCATCGCGCGCCGGAGAAACTGACTTTCCGGCAGGCGTTCTTCGTCGGTCTTGCACAGGTCGGCGCGCTGATCCCCGGTTTTTCGCGCAGCGGCCTCACGATGATCGCGGGTAATGCGGCGGGCCTGACGGCGGAGAAGGCGGCGGAATTCTCTTTCCTGCTGGGTACGCCGATCATTTTCGCGGCGGGGCTGCTCGAACTGCCCAAGTTGTTCCATGCGCCGGATCAACTGGCCGACGCGGCGCTGGGCGGCGTGTTGACCGCGATCGCGGCCTATCTGAGCGTGCGCTTCCTGATGCGTTATTTCGAAGGGCGGGGACGGCTGGCTTCGTTCGGTGTGTACTGCGTGTTGGCAGGGCTGTTCTGTCTCGGCTGGTTCATGTTCCATGCTCAGCCGGCTTGATGCGCGGCGGGGGTGCCCGGCCGGATGAGGGTATCGATCAGGTATAATTGCGGGCTTGGTTTGGGCCAGGTTCGCAATCGATGCGGGGCGATACGCGTTTTCGATGTCGGGCCGCGTATCGGATCGCCTCCGCGTGACGGTCGAGCACCCAAGCTTTTCAAGGAAGCGATTGCGCTTCGCGCGGCGTGCTCGCCGCGTCTTCCGACCGCCCTTAGCTCAGACGGATAGAGCAACGGCCTTCTAAGCCGTAGGTCACACGTTCGAATCGTGTAGGGCGGGCCAGCAAAATCAGTGCGTTAGCTGATATTTTCAAATTCCCCATCCTTTGTCGGCATGCTCGTGTAGGCAGCATGTAGGTGTTTGTAGTCAACCTGGATCGCAACCAATCCATGTGGGACCGGCTGGGCTTGAATACTAGCGGCATTCGACAGCCAACGTGCTTCGATTGGGGCACGACGGGACGACCGAGATTGGATGATGCGGGATGTGTTCTTGGTATGGAAGCACTCATTCACCTGGCGCAATACAACGAAAAATGTGTTGGCGCATGGGAGCGAGCTGCAAAGAGCGGAACACTCGAGGCGATACAGCGTCTTGAGCGAGAGTTGGCGGTGCGACAAGCGGATACCAAGTGACTTGAGGAAAATTACGGTCCGGATAGTCTAAAGCTGGTGGTTATCAAGCGCTACGTAACAAATCTACTGGACAACGCGCGTGTTGCCCGGTGGCTGGCGCAGCATAAGGCCGATTATTTGCAACAGTGGCAATCTATTGCAGAAGTGCAGTCGCTGGTATTGCCGAAAAATGTCGAAAAGGCAGCATGACGGACAGTGAGAATGCATCCTAGGCCGGTCGGCAATGAAATAGAAAATGGAATTTGAGAAATCTCCTGAGTGAGATGTGCTGAAGCAATTATATCTGTGGATGTGGCCGTAGTTGACTGTTCTCAGGGCGGCGACATGTGGCTAAAAAATGTTAATCACCGATCACGTACCGATTCGACCTCGCAATTCCGTCAGGAATTTTTGAGATGTCGGGTGAGGTAATATTCACGCCGATTGCTGTAGCCAATACCGTCGATATTTGCGACTAACCAAATGCATGGTCGGGATTGCCGGTCGGTGCGCTCGTCGTTGATACGAGTGTGGAGAGGTCCCGCAGTCCGTCGCTTCTCGATAACGCTTAACACTTGTTGACGCTGTCCTATTTGATTCCGTGCGATGTTCGAGGTCCGTGAGAGCGGATCGGACGAATCGCGAGTAGACCAAGATCATGAATAAAAACCATTATCGGCTGGTATTCAGCCGCGTACGGGGTATGTTGGTTGCGGTGGAAGAAACCGCCAGTGCATCAGGGAACGCAGGGCGGGGCGAAATCGATTTCGCCATTCGCTCGCCGCATGCATTCGCAAGCTTCACGCTTCGTCATGTGGCACTCGCTGTACTGGTTGCGGCCGACGTGATGCCGATATGGGCCAATGCCCAGGTTGTTGCGGGCGGCGCGCATGCGCCTTCCGTGATCCAGACACAGAATGGACTTCAACAGGTGAACATCAACCGCCCCGGCTCGTCGGGCGTGTCGATGAACACGTACAACCAGTTCGACGTACCCAAGCCCGGGATTATTCTCAACAACTCGCCGGTTAACGTCCAGACTCAACTGGGCGGCATTATCGGTGGCAATCCCAATTTTCAAGCCGGCGACGCGGCACGCCTCATCGTCAACCAGGTCAACAGCAACAACCCGAGCTTTATTCGTGGAAAAGTCGAGATCGGAGGCGCAGCCGCACAGCTCGTGATCGCGAATCAGGCCGGCTTGGTCGTCGATGGCGGCGGCTTCATCAATACGAGCAGAGCCACGCTGACAACCGGCAATCCGAACTTCGGGCCTGACGGAGCGCTCACGGGTTTCAACGTCAACCAGGGTTTGATTTCGGTCGTCGGCGCAGGGCTCGACACGGCCAATGTCGATCAGGTGGATTTGTTGGCACGTGCCGTACAGATCAACGCCAAGGCTTACGCGAAGAACCTGAACGTGGTCGCTGGATCGAACCAGGTCGATTACAACACGCTGAGCGCCACGCCGATCGCGGGCAACGGCGCAGCGCCCACCATCGCGATCGATGTTAGCCAACTCGGTGGTATGTACGCGAACAGGGTGTTTCTCGTTAGTTCCGAGAATGGAGTCGGTGTTGCGAACGCGGGCGACATCGCGGCAGAGGCGGGTGATCTGACGCTGCAGGCAAACGGTCGTCTCGTGCTCTCGGGCCACACCAATGCGGCCGGCAACATGTCGCTGTCGGCCTCGGGTGGCATTCAGAACAGCGGCGTCACGTATGGCAAGCAATCGGTCACGGTCAACACTGGCGCTGCCGATCTGACCAACAGCGGCGCGCTGACCGCCCAGCAGAACCTGACCGCTAACGTCGGCAGTCTCAACTCGACGGGCACGCTCGGCGCAGGCATCAACGTCGACAGCACGGTCGGCACGAGCGGCGATCTGAACGTCACGAGCAGCGGCCAGTTGACCGCGACGGGGACCAACAGCGCGGCCGGCAACGCAGCCTTCACCGGTCGCGGTGTCGATCTGTCGAACAGCGCAACGGCCGCCAACGGCAACCTCGCGCTGACGGCGACGGCGGGCGATGCGAATCTGGCCGGCTCGACCGTCAGCGCCAAGGGCGCCATGAACGCACAGGCGAGCGGCACGGTCATCAATGACCGGGGCAATCTGTCCAGCGGCGCGGGCATGACGCTGGGCGGCGGCAACCTGTCGAACCAGGGCGGCCGTGCCAATTCGCAAGGTCCACTGTCGGTGCAGATGGCCGGCACCGTGTCGAACCAAAACGGCATGCTGAGTTCCCAAAGCACGGCCGACGTTCGCGGGAGTGCGATCCAGAACAATGCCGGGCTGATTCAGAGCGCAGGCAAGCAAACGATTGCTGGCGCATCGGTCGACAATTCGGCAGGCCGGCTGATTTCCCTGAACGCGGATGGCCTGTCGGTGACGGCAACCGGCGCACTCACGAACGCGGCCGGCACGAACGTGAGCGGCGACCCGGGCGGCGTCATCGGCGGCAAGGGCGACGTCACCGTACAGGGGAACACGGTCACGAACAGCGGCTCGATGTCGGCCGACGCGAACCTGCACGTGATCGGCCAGAGCGTCGACAACGGCAACGGCGCGCTGCACGCCGGACAGACCACCACCGTCGACGCCGGCAATCATTTTGCGAATGTCAGCGGCCGGGTTGAGGGCCAAAGCGCCGTGTTGAACGGCGCGACGCTGGACAACTCCCAAGGCACGATCAATGCGGCGACGGTCTCGCTGAACGGTTCGACGCTGCTGAACCACGGCGGTACGGTCACGCAGACCGGCACCGGCCCGATGACGGTCGCGATCACCGACACGCTGGACAACTCGAACAACGGTCTGATCCAGTCGCGCAGCACGGACTTGTCGCTCACGCCTGCTGCGCTGATCAACGACAACGGCGGCACGATCACACACGTCGGCACGGGCACGCTGACGGTTGGTAACGCTTCAGGCTCCGTCAGCAACAAAGCGGGCTCCATCGCCAGCAATGGCCGAACCATCCTGCAAGGCAAGACGATCGACAACTCGGCCGGTTCGGCGTCCGGCCAAACGGGCCTGAGCGTCAACGCCGTCGACTCGATTACGAATCTGGGCGGCAAGCTCACGTCGAACGCCAACGTCGACGTGACCGCAGGTGGCGCACTGGTCAACGACGGCGGTGAACTCGGCTCAAAGACGGCAGCGACGACGATTCATAGCGCCTCGCTCTCGAATCTGAACGGCAAGATCGTCTCCCCCACGCTGACGGCCACTGTCGCCGGCTTGATCGACAATAGCCAGAACGGCGACATCGAAGCCAATCAGCTTTCGTTGAGTTTCGCGAACCTGAAAAACCAGGGCGGCCACATCTCGCAATGGCAGAGCGGCCCGACCACACTCGCCGTCTCTGGCACGCTCGACAATTCGAACGGCGGCGTCATCCAGACGAACAGCACGGACCTGACGCTCGCGCCGGCCGTTCTGGACAACTCGAAGGGCACTATCACGCATGGCGGCACCGGCACGCTGACGCTCATGCCCGGCAACGGCGCGGGGGCCTTGCAAAATATCGGCGGCACGATCGGCTCCAACGGACAGGCCATCGTGAAAGCCGGCAGTCTGGACAATGGTAGTGGGGTCATCGCCGCCAAACTGGGCCTGTCGGCCACGATCGCCGGGGCGATGAACAATGCTCAGGGTCTGGTGCGCTCGAACGCGGCGCTGTCGATCATCAGCAACGGGGCGCTGTCGAACCACCAAGGGCACATCGAGGCGGGCACGGCCGGCGACGCGAGCACGCTGTCGATTCAAGCCGCGTCGATCGATAACACGGATGGCGCAGTGCACGACTTCGGCACCGGCAGGATGACCGTGCAAGGTGGCAGCCAGATCGTGAACAGCCACGCGGGCGGCGTCGATGGCATGGGGCAGATGACCGGCCAGGGCGACGTAACGATCAGTGCGGCTTCGATCTCGAACACACAGGGCGGCCAGTTGATGGGCGCGAACCTCCGCGTTCAGGGCAATAGTCTCGACAACTCAGGAGGACAGGTCGGCAACGTAGCGAATGCCACGGGCGACGTGAACGTCGCGATGTCGGGCGCGGTGACGAATACCAACGGGTCGGTCAGCTCGACGCGCGACCTGTCGGTAGCGGCTTCCACGCTGCTTGGCGGTGGCGCATTCAGCGCGGCGCGCGACGCGGCGCTCAACCTGCAAGGCGACTTCACGACGACGTCGCAAACGCAGTTCAACATCGGTCACGACCTGACCTTCACGTTGCCGGGCACGTTCGCCAACAGCGCGAACCTGCAATCGGTCCACAATCTGACGGTCAACGCCGGCAATATCGTCAACACGGGCGCGATGACGGCCGGCAGCCTGCTCAGTACGCATTCGGGCAACCTGACGAACTATGGCGCGATGGTCGGCGGCAGCGTCGCCATCCAGGCGAGTGGCACCGCGTCGAACCTCGGCCCTGTCGCGCTGATTGGCGCATCGGACACGTCGGGCCTGCTCGAAATCCTCGCACACGACATCGAGAACCGCGACGACACGACGCTGGGCGATTCGATGCCGACCACGACGATCTTCGGGCTCGGTAAAGTGGCTTTGGCGGGCGGCAAGGATGCGAACGGCAACTACACGAACGCGGCGTTGGTCAACAATTCGTCGGCGGCGATCCAGTCGGGCGCTTCGATGGAACTGCACGCCGACAAGGTCACGAACACTCGGCGCGTGATGCAGACCTCGGGCAACACGAGTCAGGTCGATCCGGCACTGCTGCAACAGCTCGGCATCAGCATGTCGGGGTGCGCCGCATACTACATCGCGGCCTGTAGTGGTCAGGACGTGCACTGGATCAACCTGTTCCACGATCCGAATTACCCCGATTACGATCCTGCGCCGATCATCGCCGCGCTCAAATTGCAGCCGGGCGGGGTCTTCACCGTTCCACCGAACGGCGGCCAGTGGAACAGCGGTTATCAGTACACGACCTATGAGGGCAAGGCGGTCGCCAACACCGTGACGAAACTGAGCCCGGGCGCGCAGATCGCATCGGGTGGCGACTTGGACGCGTCGACGGTCAAGACGTTCCAGAACTACTGGAGCAGCGTGACGGCGGTCGGCAACATCAAGCAGCCCGCGAGCCTCGATATGGACGGCTGGGGCGCGACGGGCCAGCAAGCGCCGGGCGTGACGGTCACGTATTCGGGCTACTACCACTACAACAACTACGACAACTCGGAACACAACTGGACCTTGCCGTTCGGCGACAAGCCGTTTGTCGGCGGGCCAGGCGGCTATACGCAGGCAGCGCCTGCCGATGTGCGGCAATACAGCTTGCCCGACTATCGCTCGACGTGGGGCGCAAACGGTACGATCTCGGGCAACGGCGTGAGCGTGAACAACACGGCGGCCAATGCGACCATTCCGTCGCTCGGCTTGCTGCCCGGTCAGGCCGTGCCGGGACTGACGATCGGCACGGTGAGCGGTAGCGCGAGCGGCACACAATCGGGAGCCGCCGCGATCAAGGGCGGTACGCCCACCTGGATCGATCCGGTGATCGCGAGCGCGACGGCCGTGAATGTGTTGAACAACCTGACGATTCCGCAAGGCGGCCTGTACCGGCCGAATCCCGCCCCGAACCCGACGTATCTCATCGAGACGAACCCCGCGTTCACTCGAATGAACAATTTCCTGTCGAGCGACTATTACCTGAACCAGATCGGCGTGAATCCGCTGACGACGGAAAAACGTCTCGGTGACGGGTTCTACGAACAGCAGCTCGTGCGCAACCAGGTCACGCAACTGACGGGCAAGGCGGTGTTGGGGCCGTATACGGACCTTCAGGGCATGTATCAGTCGCTGATGGCCGCAGGCGCCGAATTGTCGAAGTCGCTGAACCTGCCGCTTGGCATGAGCCTGTCGCCGCAGCAAGTGGCCGCGCTCACGACTAACGTGATCATCATGCAGACCGAGACGGTCGGTGGGCAGCAGGTATTGGTACCGGTCGTGTATCTGGCTAAGGCCGATCAGCAGAACGCGAACGGGCCGCTGATCACGGCCGGCAATATCGATTTGAAGAACACGCAGGTCTTCACGAACAGCGGGACCGTGAAGGCGGACACGACACTCGCCCTTCAGGGCAAGCAGATCGACAACGCGTTCGGTGCGCTGCAAAGCGGTGGGCTGATGTCGCTCGACACGACGGGCAACGTGGATCTCACGTCGGCCAATGTGAAGGCCGGTAGTCTCGATCTGAATGCAGGCAACAAGCTGATTCTGGATACGGCGACGCAGACGACGCACCAGGTCAGCCGCGACGGCGCGACGAGCGACAAAACGACGCTCGGGCCGGCTGCGAACCTGAACGTGGCTGGCGACGCGTCGATCAAGACCGGCGGTGATTTCCAGCAGAACGCGGGCAACCTGAACGTCGGCGGGAACCTGAACGCCAATGTCGGCGGGAACTGGAATCTCGGCGTGCAGCAGACCGGCGAACACAAGGTCGTGCAGCGTGCGAACGGCGTGTCGGATACGGACCTCAACAGCGCGACCGGCAGCACCGTGAACGTCGGCGGCAAGTCGGCCATCGGTGTGGGCGGTGACTTGACCGCGCAAGGTGCGCAGCTCGACTTCGGCCAGGGCGGCACGATTGCGGCCAAGGGTAACGTGACCTTCGGTGCGGCGAGCACCACGTCGACCATCAACGCCAACAGCTCGGGCGACCAGGGGAATCGCAGCTATGCGGAAACCCGGCATGGATCGGACCAGGCGCTGACCGGCACAACTGTCACGGGCGGCGATACGCTCAATGTGGTGTCGAACAAGGACATCAACGTCATCGGCAGCACGATCGACCTGAAGACGGGCGATGCGAACCTGCTCGCGGCTGGCGACGTGAATGTTGGAGCGGCTACTGAAACGCATGTATACAACTCGCGCGAGACACATAGTCGTAGTGGCGTCGTGAGCGGCACGAAGATCGCCAGCTCGCAAGATGCAACCTCGACGATCGCGAACGGCAGCCTGATCTCGGCGGATGGCGTGTCGATCGGTAGCGGCAAAGACATCAACGTTCAAGGTAGTACGGTCGTTGGTACGCACGATGTGGCGCTGAACGCGGCGCACGACGTGAACATAACGACGTCGCAGGACACCAGCCAGTCGTCGACCACCTATCAGGAACAGCACTCGGGCCTGATGTCGGGCGGCGGCCTGTCGTTCTCGATCGGCAACAGCAAGCTGGCGCAGCAGAACCAGTCATCGAGCGTCACGAACAACGCCAGTACGGTCGGTTCGCTCGACGGCAATCTGACGGTCAACGCGGGCAACACGCTGCACGTGAAAGGCAGCGATCTGGTAGCAGGAAAGGATGTAACGGGAACGGCGGCGAACATCGTCATCGATTCGGCCACCGACACTTCGCATCAAGCGCAGCAGCAGCAGACGAGCAAGAGCGGGTTGACCGTGGGTCTGTCGGGTTCCGTGGGCGATGCGATCAACAATGCGATCAGCGAGACGCAGGCCGCACGCCAGTCCGCGAAGGACGACAACGGCCGTGCGTCGGCGCTCCACAGCATCGCGGCAGCCGGTGATGTGGCATTTGGCGGCATGGGCGGCGCGGCGCTGCTCAATGGAGCCAAGGGGCCGCAGGCTCCGAGCATCGGCGTGCAGGTCAGCGTGGGTTCGAGCCATAGTTCGATGCAGTCGTCGGAAGACCAGACGATTCAGCGCGGATCGAGCATTAACGCGGGTGGAAACGCGAAACTGGTGGCAATGGGCAACGGTGCACCGAAGGACGGCAACATCACGATCGCCGGTTCGAACGTGAACGCAACCAACGTGGCGCTGATCGCGAACAACCAGGTCAATCTCGTCAACACGACCGATACCGACAAGACGCAGAGCTCGAACTCGTCGTCGGGTTCGAGCGTCGGCGTGTCGATCGGCACGAATGGCGTCGGTGTGTCCGCGTCGATGCAGCGTGCGCACGGCGACGGCAATTCGGACGCGGCGATCCAGAACAACACGCACATCAACGCCAGCCAGACCGCGACCATCGTGAGCGGCGGCGACACGAACGTGATCGGCGCGAACGTGAACGCGAACAAGGTTGTTGCTGACGTTGGCGGTAGCCTGAACGTGGCGAGCGTTCAGGATACGACCGTGAGCGCCGCGCATCAGTCGAGCGCGGGCGGCGGCGTCACGATCAGTCAGGCTGGCGGCGTCGGCGGGAGTTTCAGTGCGCAGAACGGCCACGCGGACGGCAACTATGCAGGTGTGAACGAACAGGCGGGCATCCAGGCCGGTTCGGGCGGGTTCGACGTGACCGTGAAGGGCAACACCGACCTGAAGGGCGCGTATATCGGCAGCACGGCCGATCCGTCGAAGAACAGCCTGACGACCGGCACGCTCACGACGAGCGACATCGAGAACCACTCGCACTACAGCGCGAACAGCGCGGGCTTCAGCGCGGGTGCATCTGTCGGGCCGAGCAACAAGGCGGTTGGCCCGTCGTCGGTATCGGGCTCGGGCGGCGTCACGCCGATGGTGTTCCAGAACGACAGCGGCGACCAGAGCGCGACGACGAAGAGCGCGGTGAGCGCCGGTACGATCAATATCGCGAAGCCGGGCGAGCAGACGCAGGACGTCGCGAACCTGAACCGTGATGCGACGAATCTGAACGGGACCGTTTCGAAGACGCCTGATGTACAAAAAACGCTGTCGCAGCAGGCCGATACGATGAATGCGGCGCAGGCGGCCGGGCAGACGGTGTCGCAGGGGATCGGCTTGTATGCGGATCATAAGCGCGATGCAGCACTCGCCACTGCCGACGCTGCCTATAAGAGCGGCGATCTGGCAGGCGCACAAGCGGCGCTGAACGAGGCCAAGGGTTGGATGGAGGGTGGTGCGTCGCGCGCCGAATTGCAGATGGGCGGCGGTGCGCTGATCGGCGGGCTCGGAGGCGGCAGCGCGCTCACGGCAATCGGCGGCGCAGCGGGTGCTGGCATGTCGTCGCTGCTGGCGAACCAGGCGGAGAAGATCAGCAAGTCGGTGGGCGATACCACCGGCTCGTCGCTGGTCGGCAATATTGCTGCGAACGTGGCCGCGACGGTCGGCGGCGCATTGGTGGGCGGTAGTGCTGGCGCGGCGATGGCGTCGAATGTGCAGCTTTACAATGCAGGTAACGATTCGAACAATCAAACTTCAAACGACGTTTTTGCATCGTTGTCGAAGAAGGTTGCACAAGCAATCGTCATGACATCGGACGCCAAGGCGGGTGCTTGGAACGGAATGGTCAACGTCGCGGGCGTGATCGTCAACCTTCCGAACGGCGGGCCGTTTGCCACGCCGGGCGATCCGGGCTATGTCTCGCTTGACGGGCTGAAGAAGCCGTACAAATCGGGGACGTCGGTTGGTCCGGACACGGAGTTCTGGACGCCTGTCCTGGCGACGCTGGGTCTCGGCGGGAAAGCGGCGGTCGGAACTGATGCGGCAACAACATCGGCGGATGTCGCCACGGTTGGAAACGGTGCGCTCAAAACGGCAAGTGGCGACTTGAGCGCGGCCGGCAATGCGGCAAGAACGCAACCGTATGGCAATGGCGCAAGCGCGTCGCCCTTGCCCGGAACGGCCACGGCGGGGAGCTCTGGGGGGAATGTACAATATCCAGTTGCTAATAGCGCATCTGGTGCTATAAACGCACCGCCTGCGATCCAACAGACAACAAACCTCTTCTCGTCGAATGTACCCGGAACACTGAACATTGGGGGCACGACGTTTACCGAGTTACCAAACACGGGTAACGCGGCAATGTTCACCGGTGCCACTGACGCACAAGTTCAACAGTTTTTCATGGAGCTGACTGGGACAACGAAGCTGCCTGTTGCCAGAGCGATTCCAGGAAAAGGAACTGTGTACGTTGTGAATACTCCCAACGGAAATTTTGCTTTAAGAGATTTTTCGACTTCATCGGGACAAACCGGCGCTGCCTGGACCATTGATGTACCTAAAGGTGCAGTAGGAACTACGTATAATCCTGAGATCAAATTCGTTAAAGATGGAGGTTTGCATTGAAATCGGTAGAACACGTTGATGAAATCGTCAGGGATTCGTTCGGACTGTGGGTTTCTGGACTGTTCAGTGCGATCGGCTCGTGGAATCCGATGTTCTCATTCGAGGAGCATAAAGATGCTTTTTTCTGGATGATTGATAGATTGCTCCGGGATGGAAAAATTAAGTTTATCGCTCCGGGAGTGGATTGTTACGCGTCACCTGAAAATCCCAACCCGCGATATACAATTTACGATAAAGACGCGCATTGGTCCGATGTGCCGGAGGTAATTGTTGAGAGTCTCCGCTCCCAGTGGCCGGAGGGCGCGCGCGATGAAAATGATGTTGATTTGATGACTTACTTCTATAGTATCCCTGGGATAGTCTGGGTCGGAGATGATGGGTCGCTCGTCGCATCATAGGACGGTTTTCGAATCTGTCACCCGCGTCAGCGAAACTGAACATTTCGTATGCCACGACCGGCGTGCAGGCCGACTTTGAATTGAAGCTCACACCGGATAGGGCGCCTATTGATGGTGGGCAGCTGAATATCACATCATGAAGGCTGAGATCAAATTGCTGCAGTCGTTGCAGTTGGAAGATCGGTTAATCAACTACTGGCCAGACGATGTGTCGAATTTTAGTACGTGGATTCGTGTCTACCTTGGTCCGCAAGGCGAGGTAGGTTCGGAAGCGTTCGACATCGAGGTTTGTACGCCAGAGTGGCTTAAATCGCAATGTGCCATCAAGGGGCCAATATGGGGTGGACACGTGTTGATTGTTGAAGCCTATGATTATGAGGCCACCAAAGCGATCCTTGGGCGCTACGTCGCAACTAGTGAAGGTGATAATTGGCCTGTGATCGCCGCAAAAAATGATTGTTATCGACAAGCTTGGCAGCATATGTCACCATAAAGCCAAAGGGAAACTAAATGGCAATTGACTTGTTTTGCTATCTCTCAATCGATCGTGATACTGCAGAGTCCGATTTAAATAAAATTCGCTCGAATAACCTCGAGTTATTCGGAGGGAAGTTTTTAATTTCTCCAGTTCGGGGCGCCGATTTTTCGCTCAAAGAAATCGCTGCCGAGCATGGGTTGGTGGCGGAATCGTTTTTTTGGTCTCATTGAGTGATAAAAATTCAGCCGGTTTGATACCGGTGGTTTCCAAGATTCTTGCCGATGGATTTGATAGCGAGGCGATACTAATTCTTCAAGATAACGAATACCGAAGGTGAGAAATTATCACTTTCACACGTATGATGCCACTCGTTGCGGCGTCGATGATGTGGACGTCCCACCGAACGGTGAAAAAGGGGAGTTGCATGTCTATTGTCGAAACGAATGTTATTGATTTGATTGGGGTTGATCCGTACAAGAGAATCGCCAAGCTCGAAATTTCCAATCATTTGGAATGGATGGTGTCGGAAAGTGAGTATATTTTTTCTTCAGGAAAAAATCAATAAATATTTGAGATTAATTGAGGATGGTGCGTTATATCGGTATTTCCCAAATGCGTGTGGTTGTCAGTGCGAGATTGAATTGCATGAAAAATATCCGTTGCCACCGGCTGCACTTGATTTTTAAGAAGGCGAAAGCGATTGTTCGTGGGGCAGGATTTGTTGAACTATGACAAACCCTACACCCTCCTTGACACGCGGGTTGATCCTGCAC
Source organism: Burkholderia alba (assembly GCF_034721475.1). NCBI lineage: Bacteria > Pseudomonadati > Pseudomonadota > Betaproteobacteria > Burkholderiales > Burkholderiaceae > Burkholderia > Burkholderia alba. The sequence goes on from NZ_JAWJWL010000013.1 coordinate 71,241, forward strand.
AAATAGTGAGTAAAGAACTGCAACTTGCAGTGCCGGAACAAACAAATGCGGTGCAGTGGGAGCAGATCAATCGGGCTATCCAGTACGGTGAGAGCCAGGGTGTTAAGGTTGTTGTGACAACGGTAAAGGGGAAGTGAATTGAGTGATGTTAAGCCTTGGCGCGGTGCGGCCATTTATCGAAATCGAGATTTCATTTTCATTGGAACGCAGTCTGGATATAGCGTTTCAATCGCAGATCCGGATGGTTGTGCATATTTTCTCGATACAGATGCTGATGACGAAACACTCGGTCGTTGTCTCAACGATGCGTTGTTGAAAAGTCGTTTCATTACCCCACAGCAACGTGCGGAAAATCCGCTTTTCTTCGACTTTCGGCTGGTTGGAGAGAACTATAAGAAGTGGGTCGATGGCCTTCTTACACGGTTTGGGTACAAAACCAAGCAAGCCCTGTTCAAGAAAATGATCTTGTGTCACGCAAAAGTCGTCGACGGTGTTCTAGCGCTTGATCCAAACCGTCATGACAAGCTCGAAGCGTGGGAAGGGTTGGGCGACGACGCCAAAGTCATCCTTCCATTCGATTCGTCAGAAGCAGAAATCGGCGCTGCTCTGCGAGTCGCGTTGGATCGATGCATTCCATAAATCGACGAACCCGATTGATAAGAACAACATCCATGAGCATCGTCCGACGGGGTAGTTGCATTGCGGCCTCGCTGCTGTCCGTGACAGTAGGCGTAGCTGCACAGGAAATCCCGCAACATATGATCATTCCGGGTAATGATCAGCAGTCCAGACAGCAGGAAGAGGCGCGCGAGCGTGAACGGGTGGTCTCCGCGCCGGGGGTGCGATCGGACGTGGTGGCGAGCGGTGGGTATCCCACGCTACCGTCGGAAACGCCCTGCTTTCGGATCGAGCGTTTTGCGCTCGACGTACCCGATGCGCTACCCACGGCCCTGAAATCGCAAGGCGCGTCGGCATTGCCGATGGATCGCTTCGCCTTCGCGCGTGAATGGCTTGAGCACTATGCTGGCCAGTGCATCGGAAAACAGGGCCTCGACATCCTCGTCAAGGGTCTGTCGCAAGCGATCCTAGCGCGCGGGTACGTCACGACGCGTGTGCTACTTCCTGAACAGGATCTGTCGACCGGTATCCTCAAGTTTTCGCTGATCCCGGGTGTGGTCCGCCACGTGCGCTTCGCCGACGAGAAACTGCGCGGCACGTGGAAGACCGCATTTCCAACGGGCGACGGCGAACTGCTGAACCTGCGCGATCTCGAACAGGGCCTTGAGCAAATGAAACGCGTGTCGAGCCAGGACGTTTCGATGCAAGTCGTTCCGGGCGAGCTGCCCGGCGAAAGCGATGTCGTACTCGACGTGAAGCGAGGCAAACCGTGGACCGTCGTCGCGTCCGTCGACAACTCCGGCACGCGTGCGACTGGCAAGCTGCAAGGCAATCTGTCGCTCGGCATCGACAATCCGCTCGGCCTGAACGACATTTTCAACGTCGGCGTGAGCCAGGATCTGGAATTTGGTGACAAGCGCCTCGGCTCGCACGGCTGGAACGGCTTCTATTCGATCCCGTGGGGCTACTGGACGGCCACGCTGTCCGCTTACACGAACACGTACTACCAGCAGATTGCTGGCGTGAATCAGACATTCGTCGCGAGCGGCAATTCAAAGACGGTCGATTTCAAACTGGCCCGCGTGCTGTCGCGTAGTCAGAACGATGTGTTCGGCGCCTACGCTCGCCTGTCGCGCCGTTTTGGACAAAACTTTATCGAAGACACCGAGATCTCGCAGCAGCGCCGCAATAACACGATGATCGAACTCGGCCTGACTGATCGTCACTACTTCGGCGGCGCGCAGTTCGACGGCTCACTTGCATATCGTCAAGGTGTCGGTGGATTGGGCGCCCAGGACGATACGTTGGCGGCGGGTGGCGGGCCGACCTATCGCTTCAAGATGGCGGTGCTCGATGCGAACTTGTCGGTGCCGTTTGCCATCGGTAAGCAGCCATTCCGCTATGTCGGCACATTCCACGGCCAGTACACCGGAAACACGCTTTACTACATCGACGACTTGACGATTGGCAGTCGCTATACAGTGCGCGGTTTCGATGGCGAGACGATGCTCGCCGCAGCACGCGGCTTCTACTGGCGCAACGAATTGCAGGCGCCGATCGGGCAGACGGGGCAGGCAGTGTATGCGGGACTCGACTATGGTCGCGTATGGGGTCCGCAGCCTGTCGTCCTTGTCGGGACGCAGTTGGCTGGCGCAGTGATCGGCATAAAGGGCAGCGTGGGTACGCGATTCGGAGCCTTTGCGTACGATCTCTTCGCGGGTACGCCTGTCTACAAGCCGTCGGGTTTTCCGACTGCGCGAGTGACGCTCGGTTTTCAGGTGACCGCTCAGTTCTGAAGACAATGAGCCAAGGTACTTCTCCGACACGTACACGTCGCAAGCCCGATGTTGCATATGCCCCCGTCTGGTCGAGGTTGCCGCTGAACGGGGGCTCACGCTTCTGACGCTCGAATGGCGTGGGATGAAGTCCTACTATGAATTCCGCTGCGAATCGGGCCATGACTTCACTCGCGTGGGCACGGTCGCGATGCGAGGCACGATAACCTGCCTCCAATGCGAACAAGTGCGCGTGCCGCACCGCTTTCAGGAACTGCTGAGTGAACGCGGACTTGTTTGTCATGAGGGAACGGGGATGCGGTCAAAATTCAATCGGCGCGGACATCGTGTATCTGACGGCGGTGGTGGATTGGGCGACACGCAAGATCCTCGCACACCGAGTGACCATCACGCTCGAAGCAATGCACGCTGTCGAGGCGCTCGAGGAAGCGTTCACGCGCTACGGGCAGCCCGCAATCGTGAACACGGACCAGGGCAGCCAGTTCACCGCGAACGCGTTCACCGAGGCCGTGCTGGGCCGGAACGTCCGGCTGTCGATGGACGGCAAGGGAAGCTGGCGCGACAACGTGTTCGTCGAGCGGGTATGGCGCAGCATCAAGGACGAAGAGGTCTACCTGAAAGCGTACGAGTCGGTCGGTCATGCCCGGCGTTCCATCGGCGAGTACATTGAGCTGTACAACCGAAAACGGCCTCATTCGAGCTTGGCGGATCAAACGCCGGATGAGGCATACTTCGCGACGCTGCCTGCGATCAAAGTGGCAGTATGACTGCCTCGGACGTTCCACTTAAAAATCTCAGAATACGGTCCGAACGAGCGCGGCCACGTCTATCCCCGATAAATGCCGCGATCGTGCTGATTGCCTTCGCCGATTGACGATGGGTGGAAGCGCCGATCGTCACAGCTCCTTTTCGCTCACGGATTGCGGTTCCATGATGATTCCGATAATTATTCTCGGATTCCGAAAAACCCGAGCGGTGGCTTCGGTGGGTGCGCGCTCCTCGAGGGCATTTCTCACGGAAGCGGTAACCGCTTCCGTCAGCTGACCCAAGTCGACTTTCGGAACGGGGGTCTTGGAGGTCGGTTTTTCATTGTCCATTTTGCAACTCCTGAGGTGAGCTGTTAGGGGTGTTTAAGGGTATCGACAGATCTTTAATGCGATCGGGATAGGTAAATGGCTCGGTGACGATCTGCGGACATCTCATGCAAGCGTGCATTCCTTCTTGAAACCACCATCGACACGATTTCCGCACGGAGCAGTGCGGCAATTTGTTCACTACTTCGGGTAAGGCTTTGACTATTCTGCTGGCTAAGGAACATTTTTCATCGAGGTAATGCTGACATCTCTCCGTTTGGCAGGGCGAGGCAAGTCGCACAATTTCAGTCGCGGGAACTGAATCCGGAACGAGATGAGCAATCTGCTCCAGTGGAACGGCCTGTTTTAATGGTGCGATGCGCTGCTCTTTTTCAACGACGAGTACGACACCGATAACCCGGCTGCCAGGGCCGGGCTGGGAGCTGGGGCAGTCAAGTGAGGTGTCCATCGGAGTATTGGCGTGCGATTGATGATGATGTGGAAATGCCAAGAGCGTGCCGGTGATGTTTTTTTAAAGGTGCTTGCGTAAGAGGTTCTGGTGATTAAATTTTAAATTAATTAAAACTGGGCGAATGTCATCCAACCCCAAGGCGCGCATGGGCGGAATGGATGAGTGGTCAAATGTCGATGCGATCAATCTTCCGTAACCTTCAGTGGAAAATATTCAATTGATCACCCATCGTCGTTGAGAAGAGTCGATTGATCGGGGTTGTCTCGGAATCATGATAGTTCCCGAGATCCGTTAGCATAGCTACCAATTATGGTGGCTATGCCGAATGAAGATCATGCATGTCGGCATGGTCAGTGATGCGATGGGGTTTTCTACAGGGCGACGGGGCGAACAGGCAATGCGCCGCGCTCATCGCCGGCGGCCATGGATGTGGGCCCAGGTGAAACCGGGCAATAAACGATGCGAGGCGTTGCGAAAATCTTGAGGGCTGATTCGGAGATGACGCTGGAGCGGTGACGCGCGCTTGTCCATGCGTTTACCGTTCGTTCATCCGATGAACCGGAGGCCAACCACCGCCTCAACCCCGCCGACCCATCTGCCCGCGCACCCCGACCTCCTGCGACAGCATCCCGAGCGTGATGCTGCCGAACCGTTCGAGCAGGGCGGCTTCGGCCTCCTGCATCGTCGCCGTCAGCCTGGCATTGACGGCCTGTTCGACGAGACAGTCGGGATGATCCCCCGTCAGCAGTTCGGAGAAGAGCGCGGGCTCGCCGACCGCCCGGTAGATGTCGAGCAGCGTCAGCGTGTTCAGGTCCCGCGTCAGTTGCCATCCGCCGCCGTGGCCTTTCGCCGATTCCACGTACCCCTGGTCGCGCAGCCCGCCCAGCATGCGTCGTACGACGACGGGATTCGTGCCGAGCATGGCCGCGATCGTCTCCGACGTCATCGGCCCCTCCTGCTGGTCCATGTGGAGCAGCACGTGCAGCGTCCGCGACAAACGGCTATCCACTCTCATTCATTGCTCCCGATTCGATCGACATCGCCTGACGGCACTCATGAAACTTTTGATGTTGCGTGAAAGTGTAACATGTCGATATCATGTAACTTTAAGAGTTTCTTGAAGTGGCGAACGAGACAGGAGAAACGGAATGGATACGAACTACGACGTGATCGTCGTCGGCGGGAGTTTCGCGGGTTTGTCGGCCGCGATGCAGCTTGCCCGCGCGCGGCGTCGCGTGCTGATTGTCGATGCGGGTTTGCCGCGCAACCGGTTCGCCGCGCACGCGCACGGCTTCTTCGGTCAGGACGGCAGGGCGCCGGCGGAGATCGTCCGGGAGGCGAGGGCGCAAGTGGCGGCCTATCCGACGGTCCGCATGATCGAAGGTGAAGTCGTGGCGGCGGCGCGCGGCGCGAACGGATTCGCCGTGACGCTCGCCGACGGCGCGACGGCCGGCGCGGCCCGCCTGATCCTGGCGAGCGGCGTGCGGGACGAGCTTCCTGCGCTCCCGGGCTTGCGCGAGCGCTGGGGCGGGACGGTGCTGCATTGTCCGTACTGCCATGGATATGAGGTGCGCGACCGGCCGCTGGGCGTGCTGGCCGCTCACGCGATGTCGATCCATCAGGCGATGCTGTTGCCGGACTGGGGGCCGACGACGTACTTCACGCAGGGCAGCATCGAGCCGGATGCGGCGCAGCGGGAGGAACTGAAGCGCCGCAACGTGCGCATCGAGCGCTCGCCGGTGGTCGAATTGCTGGGCGAGGCGCCGGCGTTGCGAGCCGTCCGGCTCGCGGACGGCCGCGCGATCGAGATCGCCGCGCTGTTCGTCGCGCCCCGAACCGTGCTCACGCATTCGCTTGCCGAGATGCTGGGCTGTGCGATCGAGGCCGGCCCGAGCGGCGACGTCATCCGTGTCGACGAATGGAAGCAGACGACCGTCGACGGCGTCTACGCGGCGGGCGACGCCGCCACGCTGTTCACGAACGCGACGTTCGCATCCGCGGCCGGCGTGGCGGCGGGCGTGATGGCCCATCGCTCGCTGGTGATGGGGCCCGGCGCCTAGCGCGCCGATCGCGCCGGTTCGGGACCGCGCACCGGGCGGGATGAACCGGGGATCTCAATGCCCCGGCGTTTCGATTGCTTCCCGGTCGACGGGGTCGGCGCGCGCCGCTGCCCGCGGATGCCGTGCCGCCTTCGCTGCACCGCCGCATGGCAAATGTGCTCACGCCGAGTGAGCGCGTTGGACATCGACGGCCCGCCGCTCATCCCCTAGACTTTCAGGAGCCGCCGCGCGTCACCCGCGCGGCGGCGTCGCGACGCGCGGGCAGTGAGTCCGCGCGCATCGCAGCGTGCCGGCCGGCCACCGACGGCGGGCGCGCCCAACAGAGTGAGACACAATCGAGCGTGGAGACGAGACGATGAGCCTGTCAGAGCCATTGCGTCTGCATGTGCCGGAGCCGACCGGGCGCCCGGGCTGCAGCACGGATTTTTCCTATTTGCATCTGTCGCCGGCCGGCGCGGTTCGCCGCCCGCCCATCGACGTCGCGGCGGCCGACACCGCCGACCTCGCACGCAGCCTGGTACGCGTGCTCGACGACCGCGGTCACGCGCTCGGCCCCTGGGCGCCGGACCTCGACGACACCCGGCTGATCGCCGGGATGCGCGCGATGCTCAAGACCCGCATCTTCGACGCGCGGATGCTGATCGCGCAGCGCCAGAAGAAGATCTCCTTCTACATGTTGAGCCTCGGCGAAGAGGCGATCGGCGCCGCGCACGCGATGGCGCTTCAGCGCGACGACATGTGCTTCCCGACCTACCGCCAGCAGAGCATCCTGATCGCGCGCGATGTGTCGCTCGAACAGATGATGTGCCAATTGATGTCGAACGAGCGCGACCCGCTGAAAGGCCGACAGCTGCCCGTGATGTATTCGGATCGCGACGCGGGCTTCTTCTCGATCTCCGGCAATCTCGCGACGCAGTTCATCCAGGCGGTCGGCTGGGCGATGGCATCCGCGATCAAGGGCGATACGCGGATCGCATCCGCGTGGATCGGCGACGGCGCGACCGCCGAGGCCGATTTCCATACGGCGCTCACGTTCGCGCACGTGTATCGCGCGCCCGTGGTGCTCAATGTCGTCAACAACCAGTGGGCGATCTCGACGTTCCAGGCGATCGCGGGCGGCGAGGGCACGACCTTCGCGGGGCGCGGCGTCGGCTGCGGGATCGCGTCGCTGCGCGTCGACGGCAACGACTTCCTCGCGGTGTATGCGGCGTCGCGCTGGGCAGCGGAGCGCGCGCGGCGCAATCTCGGCCCGACGCTGATCGAATGGGTCACCTATCGCGCGGGTCCGCATTCGAGCTCCGACGACCCGACGAAATACCGGCCCGGCGACGACTGGAGCCATTTCCCGCTCGGCGATCCCGTCGCCCGCTTCAAGCGTCACCTGATCGCGAAGGGCATCTGGTCCGATCGCGCGCACGACGATCTCACGGCGGAACTGGAGGCCGAAGTCCTGGCCGCGCAGAAGGAAGCGGAACGGTACGGCACGCTGGTCGACGAGCGGATTCCGAGCCCCGCGACGATCTTCGACGACGTGTACAAGGAGATGCCGGACCATCTGCGCCGGCAGCGCCAGGAACTGGGAGCGTGACCATGACGGAACGAAACGGAACGGCATCGGACACGCAGCCGATGACGATGATTCAGGCATTGCGCTCCGCGATGGACGTGATGCTCGCGCGCGACAACGACGTCGTCGTGTTCGGCCAGGACGTCGGCTATTTCGGCGGCGTGTTCCGCTGCACCGAGGGGCTGCAGGTGAAGTACGGCAAGTCGCGCGTGTTCGACACGCCGATCTCGGAGGGCGGGATCGTCGGCGCGGCGGTCGGGATGGGCGCGTACGGGCTGCGGCCCGTCTGCGAGATCCAGTTCGCCGATTACTTCTACCCGGCGTCCGACCAGATCGTGTCGGAAGGCGCGCGGCTGCGCTACCGGTCGGCCGGGCAGTTCATCGCGCCGCTGACGATCCGGATGCCGTGCGGCGGCGGGATCTACGGCGGACAGACCCACAGTCAGAGTCCGGAGGCGATGTTCACGCAGGTGTGCGGGCTGCGCACCGTGATGCCGTCGAATCCGTACGACGCCAAGGGGCTGCTGATCGCGGCGATCGAGAACGACGATCCCGTCATCTTCCTGGAGCCGAAGCGGCTCTACAACGGGCCGTTCGACGGCCACTACGAGCGGCCGGTGACGTCGTGGCTCAAGCACCCGTCGAGCGCGGTGCCCGAGGGGTACTACACGGTGCCGCTCGACAGCGCGGCGGTCGTGCGGCCGGGCGCCGACGTGACGGTACTGACCTACGGCACGACGGTACACGTCGCGCTCGCGGCGGCCGACGAGACCGGCATCGATGCCGAGGTGATCGATCTGCGCACGCTGTGGCCGCTCGATCTCGACACGGTGATCGCCTCCGTGCGCAAGACCGGCCGCTGCGTGGTCGTGCACGAGGCCACCCGCACCTGCGGCTACGGCGCGGAACTCGTGTCGCTCGTGCAGGAGCACTGTTTCTACCATCTGGAGGCGCCCGTCGAACGGACCACCGGCTGGGACACCCCCTATCCGCATGCGCAGGAATGGGCGTATTTTCCCGGTCCCGCACGGGTCGGCGATGCGCTGCGGCGCGTGATGGAGGCATGACATGGGCGTGCATGTGATCAAGATGCCGGACATCGGCGAAGGGATTGCCGAGGTCGAACTCGTGGCCTGGCACGTGGAAGTCGGCCAGACGATCAAGGAGGATCAGCCGCTCGCGGACGTGATGACCGACAAGGCGTCGGTCGAGATTCCGTCGCCGGTCTCGGGCAAGGTGCTCGCGCTCGGCGGCCGGCTCGGCGAAGTGATGGCGGTGGGCAGCGAGCTGATCCGGCTGGAAGTCGACGGCGAAGGCAACCTGAAGCCGGGCGCGGCGGGTGTGGCGGCCGCGCGAAAGGAGCCGCCGGCCGTTGTGCCGCATGTCGCCGGTCCCGTGCCGGCCGCCGTTGCGCCGCGCGCGCCCGAACCGGCGCCCGTTGCCGTCGCGCGCCGCGAACCGTCGTCCGCGCGCCCGGTGCGCGCCGCCGGCGAGCGGCCGCTCGCGTCGCCCGCGGTGCGCAAGCGCGCGTGGGATCTCGGCATCGAGCTGCGCTACGTGCACGGCACGGGCGACGCGGGGCGGATCGAGCATGCGGATCTCGACGCGTACGCGAACGGCCAGCCGGGCGCGGCGGCGGGCGTGCAGTCTGGGTCCGGCTATGCGGCGCGCACCGACGAGACCGCGGTGCCGGTGATCGGCCTGCGCCGTTCGATCGCACGCAAGATGCAGGAAGCGAAGCGGCGCATTCCGCATTTCAGCTACGTCGAGGAAATCGACGTGACCGAACTCGAAGCGCTGCGCGCGGCGCTCAACCGCCGGCATGGCGAGGCGCGCGGCAAGCTGACGCTGCTGCCGCTCCTGATCCGCGCGATGGTGATCGCGCTGCGCGATTTCCCGCAGATCAATGCGCGTTTTGACGACGAAGCCGGGGTGGTGACCCGCTACGGTGCGGTACATGTCGGCGTGGCGACCCAGACCGAAGCGGGGCTCACCGTCCCGGTGCTGCGCCACGCGGAGGCGCGCGACGTCTGGGCGATCGCGGCCGAGATCGGCCGGCTCGCGGAGGCGGTGCGCTCGAACCGCGCGCAGCGCGACGAGCTGACCGGCTCGACGATCACGATCTCGAGTCTCGGCGCGCTCGGCGGCATCGTGTCGACGCCGGTGATCAATCATCCGGAGGTCGGCATCGTCGGCGTGAACCGGATCGTCGAGCGGCCCGCCATCGTCGCCGGCGCGCTCGCGACGCGCAAGCTGATGAATCTGTCGTCGTCGTTCGACCATCGCGTCGTCGACGGGATGGATGCGGCCGAATTCATTCAGGCGGTTCGCGGGCTGCTCGAACAGCCCGCGCTGTTGTTTACGGAGTAAGCATGAGTCAAATGGAGCAAACGACGCTGCTCGTGATCGGCGGCGGCCCGGGCGGCTATGTCGCGGCGATCCGTGCCGGGCAGCGCGGCATTCCGACCGTGCTGGTCGAGCGCGAGCGGCTCGGCGGGACGTGTCTCAACATCGGCTGCATTCCGTCGAAGGCGCTGATTCACGTCGCCGACGCGTTCGATGAAGCGCGCGGGCACGCGAACGGTTCGCCGCTCGGCATCCGTGCCGGCGCGCCGACGCTCGACCTTGCGCAGAGCGTCGCGTGGAAGGACGGCATCGTCGAGCGCCTGACGCGCGGCGTCGGCGCGCTGCTGAAGAAGCACGGCGTGCGGGTCGTGCACGGCGACGCGCGCGTGGTCGACGGCAAGACGGTGGACGTGTTCGCCGACGGCGCGCAGCAGGCGTCGACGCGGATCCGCTGCGAGCACCTGCTGCTCGCGGCCGGCTCCGAGCCGGTCGAACTGCCGTCGATGCCGTTCGGCGGACCGGTGGTGTCGTCGACCGGCGCGCTGTCGCCGCGTACGCTGCCGCAGCGGCTCGTGGTGGTCGGCGCGGGCTACATCGGTCTCGAACTCGGCACCGTCTACCGCAAGCTGGGTGTCGAGGTCGACGTGGTGGAGGCCGCGGAGCGGATCCTGCCCGCGTACGACGCCGAACTGGTGAAGCCGGTGGCCGACGCGCTCGCCCGGCTCGGGGTGCGGACCTGGCTCGGCCATACGGTACTCGGGCTCGACGCGGAAGGGGCCGCGGTGCGCATTCGAGCGGCCGACGGCGCCGAGCGGACGCTGCCGGCGGACCGGGTGCTCGTCGCGGTCGGCCGCCGTCCGCGTCTCGACGGCTGGGGGCTCGAAAATTTGCCGCTGGAGCGGGACGGCCGCGCGCTGAAGGTCGACGACCGGTGCCGCACGTCGATGCGCGACGTGTGGGCCATCGGCGACCTGGTGGGCGAACCGATGCTCGCGCATCGCGCGATGGCGCAGGGCGAAATGGTCGCGGAGCTGATTGCCGGCCGGCGCCGGCAGTTCGTCCCCGCCGCGATCCCGGCGGTGTGCTTCACCGATCCGGAGATCGTGACGGCCGGCTGGTCGCCGGCGGAGGCCGAGGCGGCGGGCGCCGACTGCATCAGCGCGTCGTTTCCATTCGCGGCGAACGGCCGCGCGATGACGCTCGATGCGACGGACGGCTTCGTGCGCGTCGTCGCGCGGCGCGACACGCACGTGGTGGTCGGCTGGCAGGCGGTCGGGCGCGGCGTGTCGGAACTGGCGGCCGCGTTCTCGCAATCGCTGGAGATGGGCGTGCGGCTCGAGGACATCGGCGGCACGATCCATGCGCATCCGACGCTCGGCGAAGCCGTGCAGGAAGCCGCGCTGCGCGCGCTCGGGCACGCGCTGCACATCTGAGAGGGGTTGAGGAGGGGGAAGCGTGCCGGCCGCCGCCGGATTGGCGGGCGGCGGCTGGGTGGGGCGGCGCGCTCCCGCACTGCTACCCATCCACGCCCCCGGCTCAAACCAGATGCGGAATCGGCACATCCGTCTCGACGTCGGCGTCGTAATCGACGCCCGCGATCTCGAAACCGAACAACCGCAGGAATTCGTGCTTGTAGCCGGCGAAATCCGTCAGTTCGTGGAGCGTGTCGTCCGTCACCTGGCGCCATAGCGCCTGGACCTGCGCCTGCACGTCCGGGTCGAGTTCCTTGTAGTCGGCGCGCAGGCGGCCTTCCGCGTCCAGATGCGGCGCATCCCCGTACAGGCTCTCCGCGAACAGGCCGTGCACCTGCTCGATACAGCCTTCGTGCGTGCCGCGCGCCTTCATCACCTTGAACAACAGCGACAGATAGAGCGGCATCATCGGGATCGCGGAACTGGCCTGCGTGACGACCGCCTTCAGTACCGCGACCCGCGCGTCGCCGCCGCGCGCGGCGAGTTTGCCGCGCATGTCGAGCACCTTGCGGTCGAGATCCTGCTTGGCCGCGCCGATCGAACCGTTCCAGTAGATGTCGTGCGTGATCTTCTCGCCGAGGTAGGTGAACGCCGTGGTCCGCGCACCGTCGGCGAGCACGCCGGCGTCGAGCAGCGCGTCGATCCACATCTGCCAGTCCTCGCCGCCCATTACCGCGACGGTGCTGTCGATCTCCTGCTGCGTCGCGGGTTCCAGCAGCGTGTCCTTGAGCGTTTCGCGATCGGTGTCGAGGCCGCGCAGGCTGACCGCACGGCCGACCGGCTTGAGCGTCGACGAGAAGGTCTCGCCGGTCTTCGGGTGGGTGCGGCGGGGGGCGGCGAGACTGTAGACGACCAGGTCGACCTCGCCGAGGTCGCGCCGGATCGTGTCGATGGTTTTCTGCTTGATCTCGTCGGAGAACGCGTCGCCGTTGAGGCTGGCCGCGTACAGGCCGGCCGCGTCCGCCTGTCGCTCGAACGCCGCCGTGTTGTACCAGCCGGGCGTGCCTGTCTTGCCGTCGGCGCCGGGCCGCTCGAAGAACACGCCGAGCGTCGCCGCGCCGCTGCCGAACGCCGCGCTGATTCGCGCGGCAAGGCCGTACCCCGTCGATGCGCCGATCACCAGCACCTTCTTCGGACCGTTGACGAGCGGCGCGCGGGCGCGAACGTAATCGATCTGTTCGTTGACGTTCGCCGCGCATCCGGCGGGGTGCGTGGTCACGCAGATGAAGCCGCGCACGCGCGGTTTGATGATCATGAAAGCCTCGCAGAAGAGAGGCCCGCCAGACCGCCGGCGGGCAAAACTGCGAGCATTCTAATGGAGGCGCCGACCGCCCGACCTTGCGGCGGCTCGCGCCGGACGCGGTTCGCCGCCGCCGTGCTTCAACCGAACGCGTCGCGCGTTTCGTCGGCCAGATCCTGGACCAGCGCGGCGGCGGGAATCCGCGCGGCGCGTCGTCCGCTCATGCCCGCGGCCTGTCCCGCCCACAGCGAGATGAAATCGGGCCGGTTGGCCGCGCCGGCCGCCTTCCTGATCTCCAGCGTCAACGCGTTCTGTACCGGATAGGCGGGCACGTCCTGCTCGTGCGCGGCCATGTGCCGCATGTAGTCGTTGACGATGCCGCGCGCGGGGCGCCCGGTGAAGGCGCGGGTGGTGCGCGTCGAGGTGTCGGCCGCGCCTCGGATCTGCGCCTGCCATGCCGGGTGGATGGGCGATTCGGCGCTGGTCAGGAACGCGGTGCCGAGTTGCGCGGCCTGCGCGCCGAGCGTCAGCGCGGCGGCGATGCCGCGTCCGTCCATGATGCCGCCCGCCGCGATCACCGGCCGCGATACGGCATCGACGATCTGCGGGACCAGCGCGAGCGTGCCGATCATGCTCGCGTCGGGATGACCGAGGAAGGTGCCGCGATGGCCGCCGGCCTCGGCGCCCTGCGCGCAGATGACGTCGGCGCCGTTCGCCTCCCACGCGAGCGCTTCCGCGACGTTGGTCGCCGTGCCGACCACGAGGCTGCCCGCCCGGTGCAGGCGTTCGATCGACGGCGCATCGAGCAGGCCGAACGTGAAGCTCGCGACCGGAACCTCGAGCTCGATCAATGCGTCGAGTTGTTGGCGGAAATCCTCGCAATAGCGTTCGAGCGGCCGGCCCGGTTCGAGCCCGAGCGCTGCGCGGACCGGCTGCAGCCGGTCGAGCGCGCGGCGGATCTCGTCGTCGCTCGGCGCGGGCGTGTCGAGTACGAACAGGTTGACGTTGAACGGCTTCGACGTGCCGGCGCGAATCGCGGCGACTTGCGCGCGGATCGCATCGGGGCCGAGCGCGGCCGCGGCGAGCGAGCCGAGTGCGCCGGCGTTGGCGACTGCGATCACCATGTCGGGCGGCGAGCCGCCGTTCATCGGACCCTGCACGATGGGCAGTTCGATGCCGAGTTGCCGGGTCAAGGGCGTGGAGAGCGGGCGGGGCATGGGAGCGGATCCTTTGCGGGGTGAGCGGTGACGGACGGCGGAATGCCGGGCGGGTGGCGAATCGCCGGCGATCGGCGCCGCGATGACGCGATGCGGATGCCGGGTCCGGCAACGGTATCGCCTGCGCGGGTTCAGGCAGCGTCGCCTGGCATCTTTCGGACACGGCGCGCAGTCGACACGATACACGTCGCCGACGAAACATGTGGTTGATATGAATTTTATGAACCGTCCGCCTCCTGCACCGAGAGCGGGGCGGCGGCGGGCGAGCCGGCTATCCGGCGCGCGCGCCGGCCTCCCATGCAAAAAAGGGCGGCCAAGGCCGCCCTGCGAAATCCTGCTCGGTATTGTCGTGTTGCCCGGTGTGCGCTTATTGACCCGTCGACAGGTTGAGCGCGTTGGTCAAGTCGCCCATCGGCTTGCCGCCGTTGGCGACGAGTGCGTCGTCGCGCTGCTTGAGGCCGGCGAGGCGCGGCAGCGAGAAGCGGCGCGTGATGAAGCGCAGGATCGACGCGGTGTCGTACGGCGTGTGATCGACGAAGCCCGTTTTCGAGAACGGCGAGACGATGAGCGCCGGAATCCGCGTGCCGGGGCCCCAGCGGTCGCCCTTCGGCGGCGCGACGTGGTCCCAGAACCCGCCGTTTTCGTCATAGGTCACGACGACCACCATGTTCTTCCACTGCGGGCTCTTCTGCAGATGCGAGATCAGGTCGGCGATGTGCTGGTCGCCCGACGCGACGTCGGTGTAGCCGGCATGCTCGTTCAGGTTGCCCTGCGGCTTGTAGAACGCGACCTGCGGCAAGGTGCCCGCGTCGATTGCCTTGATGAACTCGGCACCGTTGACGCCGCCGTCGAGCAGATGCTGCCCGCGGCTCGCCGAACCCGGCGCCTGATTGGCGTAGTAGTTGAACGGCTGGTGGTGCGGCTGGAAGTTCGGCGCCGTCATGTTCGGACCGTAGATCACGCCCGACGTGCCGCTTTGCGCCGCCTGCAGCGCCTGGTTCCACGCGCCGCCGTACCACGCCCAGCTGACGTTCGCGCCGGTCAGCAGGTCGCCGATGTTCTGTTGCGTCTGCGGCGGCATGGTCGTCGCGGCGGCCGGATCGGCGAGCGTCGCGTCGCCGCTCGCGGGCGCCTTGTTGCCGCTCGGCTGATACGGCGGCTGCATCGTGTTGATCGCGTAGAAGTCGGGCGTGAGGTTGCCGGAGTTCACGTACTTCGGCGGGCCGCTTTGCGCCGACGCGGGCGAATTGGTTGCTGTCTTGAGCGATACGCCGTCGGCGTTCAGCACCGCGATCGAACCGGCCGCCGGGCTCTTGTCGGCATTCGCGTAGAACGGCGCGCACGCGCAGATCAGGTACTGGTGATTCAGGAACGAGCCGCCGAAGGCGCCCATGAAGAAGTTGTCCGCGAGCGTGTACTGCTGCGCGATTTTCCACAGCGGCAGCTTCGACGCGTCGGTCAGGTAGCGGCCCATCACGAGGCCGCCCGAATCGGCCCACGCGGCGAACATGTTGTTCTTGCCGCCGTTGATCTGCATCTGGTTCTCGTAGAACCGATGGTAGAGATCGCGCGTCGTGACGTTCATCGCCGTGTTGAAGCCTTTCGGATCGTCGATCGCGAACGGCGCGTTCGGCAGGTTCGCCGTCATCGCTTCCGTCACCGCGGGCGTGACGCCCGTCGCGGTCAGGCCGTTCCAGATCTTCGGCAGCGTCGCGAGCGGCGCGCCGTTGCGGTCGAGCTGCTGCGCGTTCGCCGCCGTGACGTTCTGCATCCCGTTCGCGCCGGGGAAGTTGCCGTAGAGGTTGTCGAAGCTGCGGTTTTCGGCGTAGATCACCACGACATTCTTCACCGCCGCCAGGCCCGGTGACGCAATGTCATCCCCGCCGCATGCGCTCAGGCCGATAGCCGCGGCCAACGCGATAGGCGTGACGCGGATCCAAGTCTTGTTCATTCGTTTTCTCTCTTGTCGCACGATGTACTGGTACTGAGGGACCGGCGCGCGCATGCGGTTGAACGCATTCCGAACGCTATTTGAACGTCATCTGACAGCCGGCTGCGCGAATTATGTAAGGACCGTTTGACAGCGGAATGTAGTGGAGCTTTCGAATAGCTATCAGTCATGCCGTCATGGAAATGACATGCGCCTGACATACGCTCGCGCCTCTCTCCATTCAATCTCGCCGAACCGATGATGCGCAGCCTTCTGCCGCCGTACCCGACCTGGACCCGAACGACATGGGGCGCGCTGAGCCTGCTCGCGGCGCTGACGACTGCGGCCGGGCTGGCTGGCTGCGATTCGCACGGGCCTGCCGCGACGGCCGTCGCCCCGGCCGCTGCGGCCGCGAGCGCGCCCGCCGTCGCGAACGGCCAGCCGCAAACGCGGGCGCAGGTGTACGAGGGCGTGAAGCGGATGACGGCGCTCGGCAAGGCGATGTTCTTCGACCCGTCGCTGTCGGGCTCCGGTAAGTTAGCTTGCGTTTCGTGTCACAGCCCGGATCACGGGTTCGGGCCGCCCAATGCGCTGTCCGTGCAGCTCGGCGGCGACGACATGCATCAGCAGGGCTTTCGCGCGGCGCCGACGCTCAAGTACCTGCAGTCGGTGCCCGCGTTCAGCGAGCACTATCACGACTCCGACGACGAAGGCGACGAGAGCGTCGATAACGGCCCGACGGGCGGTCTCACGTGGGACGGCCGCGTCGACAGCGGCGCGGAGCAGGCGCGCATTCCGCTCACGTCGTCGTTCGAGATGAACAGCACGCCGGCGAAGGTCGCGCGCGCGGTGCGGGCCGCGCCCTACGCGGATGAATTCCGCGCGGCGTTCGGCGCGCACGTCTTCGACGACGACGACGCGACGTTCAAGGCGGTACTGCAGGCGTTCGGCACGTTCGAGCAGACCCCCGAGGTGTTCTACCCGTACACCAGCAAATACGATGCGTACCTCGCGGGCCGCGCCCGACTGACGCCCGCCGAACTGCGCGGCCTGCAACTGTTCAACGACGAGAAGAAGGGCAACTGCGCGAGCTGTCACCTGAGCCAGCGGGCGCTCGACGGCACGCCGCCGCAGTTCAGCGATTTCGGGCTGATCGCGATCGGCGTGCCGCGCAATCGCGCGCTGGCGGTCAATCGCGATCCGAAGTTCTACGATCTCGGCGCGTGCGGACCCGAACGGAAGGACCTGAAGGGCCGCGACGAATTCTGCGGGCTGTTCCGCACACCGACGCTGCGCAACGTCGCGCTGCGCAAGACCTTCTTCCACAACGGCATCTATCACACGCTGGAAGAAGTGATGCATTTCTATGTGGAGCGCGACACGAACCCGGAGAAGTTCTATCCGGTGAAGCACGGCGTCGTGCAGAAGTTCGACGATCTGCCGAAGCAGTACTGGGGCAACCTCAACGCCGAAGCGCCGTTCGATCGCAAGCGCGGCGAGCCCCCCGCGCTGAACGAAGCGGAAATCAAGGATGTGATCGCCTTCTTGCAGACGCTCACCGACGGTTATCAGCCCGCCGCGCCCGCTCCGGCGCGTTGAGCGGGGCGGCGTGCTATGCTCGAACGCTATCGCCCGCGCGGTGTGCCGCGCGGAAGTCCGATCGCTTTCAAGGAGAACAGACGATGTCGATGCGAGCTTCCTTTCCCGTCCTGACGCGCGTGCTGGCCGGCGCCGCGCTGGTTGCCGGCGCGTGCGCCGCGCATGCGCAGAACAACCTCGGCTTCCTGAACGACACGCCGCTCAGCTATATGAGCAAGGCCGATACGGCGTCGCTGACGAAGGCCGTGCAGAAGGTGCGCGACGAAGGCAAGGACGGCGAAACCGTCGACTGGCAGAACGACGGGCACGCTACGCCGATCGCCGCGAAGCTCACGCCGACCAGCTCCGACGACAACGGACGCGCGTGCCGCGAGATCGTCGTCGAGCTCACCGCGAAAGGGCAGTCGATGACGCTCAAGCCGGTGTTCTGCAAGTCGGCGTCCGGCAAGTGGGCGCTGCAGAAGCGCTGATGCCGGGCGCGTGATGCGCAGCCGTGGGCCGCGCACGATCTCGTGCGGGGTCGTGATTCTGGATGGGGACGGTCGGGTGCTGCTGGCGCATGCGACCGAAACGACCCATTGGGATATCCCGAAAGGCCAGGGCGAGCCCGGCGAAACGGCGCAGCAGGCGGCGTTGCGCGAACTGGTCGAGGAGACCGGCATCACGCTCGCGCCCGACCGGCTGACCGATCTCGGGGTGTTCCTGTACCGCCCCGACAAGGATCTTCATCTGTTCGCCGCGCGCGCGGCCGAAGCCGAGTGGGACCTGTCGCGTTGCATCTGCACGTCGATGTTCCCGCGCCGCACCGACGGCACGATGATTCCCGAGATGGACGACTACCGCTGGACGGCGCCCGCCGAGGTCGACCAGTACGCGAGCCGGAGTCTCGCGCGGCTGTTTCGCACGACGCTGCCGCTGGCCGATCTGCATCGGTCTTTGCCTGCGTGAGTGCGGCGCGCGCCGGCTGCGACCGGTGAGCCGATACAAAAATGCCCGGCTTGGAAAGCCGGGCATTTTTTCGTGTGCGAGCCGTGCGGACCGCGTTACGCGGGCTTGCCCCAGCTGTCGCGCAGGCCGACGATGCGGTTGAACACCGGTTGACCCGGTTTCGAGTCGTAGCGGTCGGCGACGAAGTAGCCGTGGCGCTCGAACTGGTAGTGCGCTTCCGGCTCGGCATCGCGTGCGCCGGGTTCGAGGTATGCCTGGACGATCTTCTTCGAATCGGGGTTCAGCGCTTCGAGGAAGTTGCGGCCGCCCGCATCCGGGTTCGGTTCCTTGAACAGGCGATCGTAGATCCGCACTTCGGCCGGGCACGCGTGCGGCGCGCTGACCCAGTGGATGTTGCCCTTCACCTTGTAGGTGTTCGCGCCTTCGGTGCCCGACTTGCTGTCCGGGAAGTAGTTGCAGTGGACGGCCGTGACGTTGCCGTCCGCATCCTTGTCCACGCCGGTGCATTCGACCACGTAGCCGTAGCGCAGCCGCACCTTGTTGCCGGGGAACAGGCGGAAATAGCCCTTCGGCGGCGCTTCGGTGAAATCGTCGCGCTCGATCCACAGTTCGCGCGACAGCGGGAACGTGCGCAGGCCGCGTTCCGGATGATGCGGATGCACGGGCGCCGTGCATTCTTCCGACTGGCCTTCCGGGTAGTTGTCGATGATCAGCTTGAGCGGATCGAGCACGGCGGCCGTGCGCGGCGCCTTCGCGTCGAGATCGTCGCGCAGCGCGCCTTCGAACACGCTCATGTCGATCCACGAATCGATCTTCGTGACACCGATCCGCTCGCAGAACAGGCGGATGCTTTCCGGCGTGAAGCCGCGGCGGCGCACGCCGACGATGGTCGGCATGCGCGGATCGTCCCAGCCGTCCACGTGCTGCTCGGTGACGAGCTGCAGCAGCTTGCGCTTGCTGGTGATCGCGTAGGTCAGGTTCAGACGCGAGAATTCGATCTGCTGCGGCAACGGGCGGGTGAAGATGCCGGCGTCGGCGAGCTGGTTCAGTACCCAGTCGTACAGCGGGCGGTGATCCTCGAATTCGAGCGTGCACAGCGAATGGGTGATGTTTTCCATCGCATCCGAAATGCAGTGCGTGTAGTCGTACATCGGATACACGCACCACGCATCGCCCGTCCGGTAATGATGCGCGAAGCGGATCCGGTAGATCACCGGGTCGCGCATGTTCATGTTCGGCGAACCCATGTCGATCTTCGCGCGCAGCACGTGCTCGCCTTCCTTGAACTCGCCTGCCTTCATCCGGCGGAACAGGTCGAGGTTTTCCTCCGGCGTGCGGTCGCGGAACGGCGACGGCTTGCCCGGCTCGGTGAGCGAGCCGCGGTTCGCGCGCATTTCGTCGGCGCTCTGGCTGTCGACGTAGGCGCTGCCGCGCTGGATCAGCAGCTCGGCGTACTCGTACAGCCTGTCGTAGTAGTCGCTCGCGAAGTATTGATGGTCGACCGCGTTCTTTTGCCAGTCGAAGCCGAGCCAGCGGACCGCGTCGACGATCGAGTCGACGTACTCGACGCTTTCCTTTTCCGGATTGGTGTCGTCGAAGCGCAGGTGGCAGACGCCGCCGTAGTCGCGCGCGACGCTGAAATTCAGGCAGATGCTCTTCGCATGGCCGATGTGCAGGTAGCCGTTGGGCTCCGGCGGAAAGCGCGTCTCGACGCGGCCGCCCCATTTGCCGGTGCGGTTGTCGTCGTCGATGATGTTGCGGATGAAATTGGATGCCGCGGGGGCGTCGTTGTGTTCGGTGCTCATGCGGAAAGGGAAAGTAGGGTGGTGGCGCGTGCTGCGGCGCATTAATCCGTCAATTCTACCTGACGCAAGCCGCTCCTGAGGCGCGCGATCCCTTGACGGGGCGGTGCGGACAGCTCGTCCGGGCCGGACCTGGATCCGCTGTAACCGGAGGTAAATCGTTTTGCCGGGCGCCGGCGGTTTTTTTAAGATGCGCTCACAGATCCCGTACCGTCCGCGCTGTGCCATGCGCGGCGGGCATTTCAAGGCAGTTGAATCATGACCCAGACCCCCCGCTTTCTCGTCCGTGCCGCTGTCATCGTCGTCGCGGTTTCCAGCCTCGGCGCGTGCGCGATGACGCATACCCAGCGCAATGCCGGAATCGGCGCCGCCGCCGGCGGCGCGCTCGGCTACCTCGTGACGGGCGGCCCGCTCGGCACGGTGGCCGGCGCGGCGGCGGGCGGGTTGATCGGCGCGGGTACCGCGCGCTGACGCGCGGCGGGCGAAGGAGAACCGCCAAACGGCGAGTCCCGGCGGAGCCGGGCGGCCGCGCGGACGGATGGACCGCGCGCATCGCGTGTGGCGCCTGCCGCGGCCCGGGCCGCGGCGGTTCCGGCCGCCGGGGCTTTGCCTCGCGTCAGCCGTTCGGGTAGGCGGCCGCGATCAGGTTCGCGCGCAGGGTCGCGAGCTGCGCATACATGTCGTGCACCAGATACAGGTCGCGCCGCCGCGTCCAGGCCTGGCCCGATTGCGGATCGTAGACCGACGGCAGCGCGACCTCCTGCACCGCGCGCGCATTCATGCCGCGCGCCTGCGAAGTCTGGATGCAGCGCTTCGCATGATCCCGATGACCGACGACGGCCACGTTGCCCAGCGCGGCGCCGCTGCCCTCGAGCGCGACGATCGCGGCGGCGACGCCGTCCGTGCTCAGGTAGCTGACCGAGCCGTCGCCGGCGATCACGGGTTCGATCGAGTGCAGGTTCCGCAGCCCGTATTTCGACACGAGGAAGCGGGCGATCTCCCACTGTGCGTAGACCTTGACCGGCTTCATCTGGTAGATCCGGTACACCGCGTCGGCGAGCGCTTCGTTGACCGGCCCCGGATCGGGCAGCGCGGCCTGATGCGGGCCGCCCGGATTGCTCGGCGTGTTGCCGCTCGCGGCATTCGGGCGGTTGCCGAAGCCGTACGCGACGATGCGGTCGGCCTGCGCGGCCGGCATCGTCGGCAAATCCCACGTGAAGCCGACATCGAGCAGATACGGCATGACGGTGCCCGCAACGGCCGCGTCGCCGAGTTCGGCCGTCAGCTTGCCCGTCATCTGCCGCTTCAGTTCGGCGTCGGACACGGCGGGGCCGTCGGGTGCGGCGGCATCGCTCGTGCCGCAGGCGGAAAGCGCAGCGCTCAGCAGCGGCAGCGTGGCGGCGGTGGAGGTGGAGAGCAGGAAGGTGCGGCGCGACGACATGAGGATCCTCGATGGGGAATGAGGGGCGATATGTACCGCGCGGGCATGACCTCGCGATGTCGGCGGCCGACGCGGGCCGCGCGGCCCGCGCGGCCGCGTCATGCGGCGTCCGGATCAGATCGCCTGCTTCTCGCGCAACGCGGCGATCGCGGTGTCGTCATAGCCGAGCACGTCGCGCAAGACCGCGTCGGTATGTTCGCCCAGCAGCGGCGGCGCGCTCTTCGCCTCGGGCGGCGTCCTGCTCATGCGGACCGGATTGCGCACGAGCTTCACGTTCGCGCCGCTCGGATGCGGCAGCTCGATCTCCATCCCGCGCGCGACCACCTGCTCGTTGTCGAACACTTCGTCGAGCGTGTTGATCGGCCCGCACGGCACGCCGGCCACTTCCAGCGCGTCGATCCACGCGCGCTTGCCGCGGGTCCGGGTCATCTCCGAGAGGATCGGCACCAGCGTGTCGCGATGCCGCACCCGTGCCGGATTGGTCGAGAAGCGCTCGTCGTCCGCGAGTTCGGCGCGGCCGCCCGCCTCGACGAACTTGCGGAACTGCCCGTCGTTGCCGACCGCGACGATGATCCAGCCGTCGCTCGTCTGGAAGGTCTGGTACGGCACGATGTTCGGGTGCGCGTTGCCCCAGCGCGCGGGCGGCGCGCCGCTCGCGAGGTAGTTGGTATTCATGTTCGCGAGCAGCGCGACCTGGACGTCGAGCAGCGCCATGTCGATGTACTGGCCTTCGCCCGTGCGGTCGCGGTGCGCGAGCGCGGACAGGATCGCGATCGTCGCGTAGAGCCCGGTCGTGAGATCGGCGATCGCGACGCCGGCCTTCTGCGGGCCGCCGCCCGGCTGATCGTCGCGTTCGCCGGTGATGCTCATGAAGCCGCCCAGGCCCTGCACGATGAAGTCGTAGCCGGCGCGGTGCGCGTACGGGCCGGTCTGGCCGAAGCCCGTCACCGAGCAGTACACGAGATCCGGCTTCACTTCCCGCAGCGACGCGTAGTCGAGCCCGTACTTGCTCAACTGGCCCGCCTTGTAATTCTCCAGCACGACGTCGCTTTGCGCGGCCAGCTCCCGGATGATCCGCTGGCCCTCGGGCGTCGCGATGTCGACCGTCACCGAGCGCTTGTTGCGGTTCGCCGCGAGGTAGTAGGCCGCTTCCCGGGTGTCCGTGCCGTCCGGCGCCTTCAGGTATGGAGGCCCCCAGTGGCGGGTGTCGTCGCCCGCGCCGGGCCGTTCGATCTTGATGACGTCGGCGCCGAAATCGGCGAGCGTTTGCGCGCACCACGGACCGGCGAGCACGCGGCTGAGATCCAGCACGCGGATATGACTCAAGGCACCCATCTTCGATCTGTCTCCTCGTTGGTGTTGGCCGTCGCGCGGGCGCGTCCCGGGCGACGGGGCGGGCGCTGCCGCGCGGGCAGGGATGGCTGCATCTTAAAGCGATTCCGCCGCGTCCGGCGCGGGGCGCGGGCATCTCGCGGGGCACACGCCGCAGGAGAAGGCCGCGCGCCGGCCGGGCGGCGCGCGGGGCGCCGCCCGGCCGCGACAATCCCCCGGCGTCCGGCCGCGCGGCGGGCCGGACGCGGGCGGGGATCTATCCCGTATAATCGATCGTTTCAGAACCCTGCGCCGCCGCCCGTCCGGGCCGGCGGCGCGTAAAGTCAGCCTCAGACCGTCCCCGCCCGCCATGAAAGCCGCCGAAATCCGCGAGAAATTCCTCAAGTTCTTCGAATCGAAGGGCCATTCGATCGTCCGTTCGTCGAGCCTCGTGCCCGGCAACGACCCCACGCTGCTGTTCACCAATTCGGGAATGGTGCAGTTCAAGGACGTGTTCCTCGGCACCGAGTCGCGCCCCTATACCCGCGCCACGACCTCGCAGCGCAGCGTGCGCGCGGGCGGCAAGCACAACGATCTGGAAAACGTCGGGTACACCGCGCGCCACCACACGTTCTTCGAGATGCTCGGCAACTTCTCGTTCGGCGACTACTTCAAGCGCGACGCGATCCACTACAGCTGGGAGCTGCTGACGAGCGTCTATCAGCTGCCGAAGGACAAGCTGTGGGTGACCGTCTATCACGACGACGACGAAGCCTACGACATCTGGGCGCAGGAAGTCGGCGTGCCGGCCGAGCGGATCATCCGCATCGGCGACAACAAGGGCGCGCGCTACGCGTCGGACAACTTCTGGCAGATGGGCGACACGGGGCCGTGCGGCCCGTGCTCGGAAATCTTCTACGACCACGGTCCGGACGTGTGGGGCGGCCCGCCGGGGTCTCCCGACGAAGACGGCGACCGCTACATCGAGATCTGGAATCTCGTGTTCATGCAGTTCAACCGCGACGCGCAGGGCAACATGACGCGCCTGCCGAAGCCGTCGATCGACACGGGCATGGGCCTCGAGCGGATCGCCGCGGTGCTCCAGCACGTGCACAGCAACTACGAGATCGATCTGTTCCAGACGCTCATCAAGGCGGCGGCGCGCGAAACCGGCATCGCCGATCTCGAGAACAACTCGCTGAAGGTGATCGCCGATCACATCCGCGCCTGCTCGTTCCTGATCGTCGACGGCGTGATCCCGGGCAACGAAGGCCGCGGCTACGTGCTGCGCCGGATCGTGCGCCGCGCGATCCGCCACGGCTACAAGCTGGGCCGCAAGGGCGCGTTCTTCCACAAGCTGGTCGCCGACCTGGTCTCGGAAATGGGCGCGGCCTATCCGGAGCTGAAGGAAGCGGAATCGCGCGTCACCGACGTGCTGCGCCAGGAGGAAGAGCGTTTCTTCGAGACCATCGAGCACGGCATGTCGATTCTCGAGGCGGCGCTGGCGGATCTCGACGCGAAGGGCGGCAAGGTGCTCGACGGCGAACTCGCGTTCAAGCTGCACGACACCTACGGCTTCCCGCTCGACCTGACGGCCGATGTCTGCCGCGAGCGCGGCGTGACGGTCGACGAGCCGGCGTTCGACGACGCGATGGCGCGTCAGCGGGAGCAGGCGCGCGCCGCCGGCAAGTTCAAGGCGACGCAGGGTCTCGAGTACTCGGGCGCGAAAACCACGTTCCACGGCTACGAAAAACTGGCGTTCGACGATGCGAAGGTCGTCGCGCTGTATGTCGAAGGCTCGGCCGTCGGCGAAGTGAAGGTCGGCCAGCAGGCGATCGTCGTGCTCGACCACACGCCGTTCTACGCGGAGTCGGGCGGCCAGGCGGGCGATCAGGGCACGCTCGGCAACGCGGCCGTGCGGTTCGCGGTCGGCGATACGCTGAAGGTGCAGGCCGACGTGGTCGGCCACCACGGCACGCTCGAGCAGGGCGTGCTGAAGGTCGGCGACGTCGTGAAGGCGGAGATCGATGCGGAGCGCCGCGCGCGCACGGCCCGCAATCACTCGGCCACTCATCTGATGCACAAGGCGCTGCGCGAAGTGCTCGGCTCGCACGTGCAGCAGAAGGGCTCGCTCGTCGATGCCGACAAGACCCGTTTCGACTTCGCGCACAACGCGCCGCTGACCGACGACCAGATCCGCCGGGTCGAGGCGATCGTCAATGCGGAAGTCCTGGCGAACGCGCCGGGCATCGTGCGCGTGATGCCGTACGACGAAGCGGTGAAGGGCGGCGCGATGGCGCTGTTCGGCGAGAAATACGGCGACGAAGTGCGCGTGCTCGATCTCGGCTTTTCGCGCGAACTGTGCGGCGGCACCCACGTGCATCGCACCGGCGACATCGGTTTCTTCAAGATCGTGATGGAAGGCGGCGTCGCGGCGGGCATCCGCCGGGTCGAGGCGATCACGGGCGACAACGCGGTGCGCTACGTGCAGGAGCTCGACGCGCGCATCAACGCGGCGGCCGCCGCGCTGAAGGCGCAGCCGTCGGAGTTGACGCAGCGGATCGGCCAGGTGCAGGAGCAGGTGAAGGCGCTCGAGAAGGAACTGGGCGCGCTCAAGTCGAAGCTCGCATCGAGCCAGGGCGACGAACTGGCGCAGCAGGCGGTCGAGATCGGCGGCGTGCACGTGCTGGCCGCCACGCTCGACGGCGCCGACGTGAAGACGCTGCGCGAGACGGTCGACAAGCTGAAGGACAAGCTGAAGAGCGCGGCGATCGTGCTGGCGTCGGTCGACGGCGGCAAGGTCAGCCTGATCGCGGGCGTGACGCCCGATGCGAGCAAGAAGGTCAAGGCGGGCGAACTCGTCAACTTCGTCGCGCAGCAGGTGGGCGGCAAGGGCGGCGGCCGGCCCGACATGGCGCAGGCGGGCGGCACCGAGCCGGCGAATCTTCCGGCGGCGCTGGCCGGCGTGAAGGGCTGGGTCGAAGGTTTGCTGTAACGCGTCGCGATGCGCCGCGCTTCGCGTGCGGCGTTCGCTGATAAAAAACCGCGAGCCGGAGGGTTCGCGGTTTTTTTATGGCCCGGCGAAACGACGCGCGGGGCAGTCCGGCTGCGCGAGCGTTTCCTTCCGGGTCTTGCGCGGGCTGGCGGGCGGCGCGCCGGGCGGCCCGGCCGTGGCCGCGAGCAGCGCGTCGCGCAGCACGTTCAGGGCGGCCGACGCGTGGCCCTGTCGCCAGATCAGCAGCGTGTCGATCGGCGCGAATCCGGCGAGCGGGTGGACCGACAGGTTGTCGAGATCGCGCTGCGCGTCGAGCACCGTGCGCGGCGCGACGGCGATGCCCGCACCCGCGGCGACGCAGGCGACGATCGCGTGGTACGACCCGAGTTCCAGCACGCGCGCGGGCTTCATCCCGTGCGCCGCATACCACTGTTCGACGTAGCTCCGGTACGCGCAACCGCGCTCGAAGGCAACGAGCGTCGGCAGCAGCACGTCGCGCGGAGCGCGCACGCTCGGATGCCCGCGCGGCGTCAGCACGACCAGTTCCTCCCGGAAGATCGCCGCCGTTTCGAAGCGTGCGTCGAGTACCGTGGGGTCGAGCGGCGTGGCGACCAGCGCCGCGTCGATCTCGAACTCGCGGACCTTGTCGATCAGGCAGCCGGTCGTGCCGGTGACCAGTTCGAGCGCGACGTCGGGCCAGGTCTGGTGATAGCGCGCGAGGACGGCAGGCAGGCGGCTGGCCGCGGTACTTTCCATCGTGCCGAGCCGCAGCCGGCCGCGCGGCCGGTCCTCGCGCACCGCGTGGCGCGCTTCGTCGGCGAGCGCGAGCAGGCGCTCCGCGTAGGGCAGCAAGGTTTCGCCGGCGGGCGTCAGCACCAGCCTGCGCCCGTCGCGGACGAACAGCTCCGCGCCCAGCTGCGCCTCCAGCTGCTTGATCCGGGTCGTGACGTTCGACTGCACGCGGTTGAGCTTGGCGGCGGCGCGCGTGACGCCGTTTTCCCGCACGACCGCCCGAAAGATCGCCAGCGCTGCCAAATCCATGATTCTCTCCATGGGATGGATTGAATCTGAATTATTCATTTTTTGAGATGGGTTGGTCAAGTTAGCATCGTTCGCGTCAGGGCTTTATCGCGGCGGGGTACCCGTCGGATTCGATTCTCATGAACCAGGTTTCTCCCCCCGGTGTATCCGGTGTCGCGCAGGATCCGCCGCCCTCGCGGCCACTGGTCGGCGACGAGCGGCGCGCGCGCGATGCGGCGCTCGCCTGCGCGGCCGTGATGGCCGTTGCGCTCGGCATCGGCCGGTTTGCGTTTACGCCGCTGCTGCCGTTGATGCTCGCGGGCGGCGAACTCGACATTCGCCACGGCGGCTGGCTCGCGTCAGCGAACTACGCCGGCTATTTCGTCGGCGCGATGACCTGCGCCCGGTTGGCCGCGTCGCCCGCCGGGATGGTGCGCGCCGGTCTGGCCGCGACCGTGCTGCTGACGCTCGCGATGGGCGTCGCGTGCCCATTCGGCGTATGGGCGCTGGTGCGCTTCGTGGGCGGCATCGTGAGCGCGTGGACGTTCGTGTTCGCATCGCAATGGGGATTGCGGCGCCTCGCCGAACTCGACGCGCCCGCGTGGAGCGGTGTGATCTATACCGGGCCCGGTTTCGGCATCGTCGTGACGGGCCTGATCGGCAGCGCGCTGGCGGGGCAGCGCTCGGCGCTCGGATGGATCGGTTTCGCCGCGGTGTCGGCGGTGCTGGCGGCGATCGTGTGGCGGGTGTTCGCGGAACCGTCGCCGCGCCGCGCCGCATCGGCCGCGCCGCCGCCGCCGTCCGCCGTGCCGGGCGGCGCGCGGCAGGCGCGGGCCGATGCCTGCTGGCTGGTGCTGCTTTACGGTCTGCCGGGCTTCGGCTACATCATTACCGCGACGTTCCTGCCGGTCATCGCGCGCGCCGCGCTGCCCGCGGGCTCGCCGTGGCCGGACCTGTTCTGGCCGATGTTCGGCGCCGCGCTGATCGTCGGTGCGCTGCTCGGGGCGCGGCTGCCGGTTCGCTGGGACAACCGCGCGCTGCTTGCCTGCAGCTGCGCATTGCAGGCGGCGGGCGTCGCGCTCGGCATCGTCTGGCCGACGGCGTCCGGGTTCTCGCTGGGCAGCATCCTGATCGGCCTGCCGTTCACCGCGATCACGCTGTTCGCGATGCGCGAGGCGCGCCGGCTGCACGGCGAGCGCGCGGCGGGCCTGATGGGATACGCGACCGCCTCGTACGGCATCGGCCAGATCGCGGGGCCGCTGATCGCCGCGCCGCTCGCGGCGCACAGCGGGTCGTTCGCGCCCGCGCTGTGGCTCGCGGTGGCGTCGCTCATGATCGGCACGGCAGGCTTCGCCGGGGGGGCGTGGCACGCGGCGCGACGTGCGCAACCGGACTGAAAGCCGGCGGCGCGATGCCCGATGCGCGGCGTGCAAACTCGCTAGAATGCAGTCTTTCCAGCGCCGAACGGGCGCGTGCTCCGTCGGTGCGGCGTGAGCGAACAGACGCCCGTCCTCTCCTCACGATGACGACTGCCGACTACCGTTTCTGCCCTCGCTGCGCGCGCCCTCTGACCGAGCGGGCCGATCCCGCCGAAGAAGGCGGCCGGCTGCGGCAGGCCTGCCCCGATGCCGGCTGCGGCTACGTTCACTGGAACAACCCGCTGCCGGTGGTGGCCGCGATCGTCGAATACGACGGCAAGATCCTGCTCGCCCGCAACGCGGCCTGGCCGGAAGGCGTGTTCGCGCTCATCACCGGATTCCTCGAGAACGGCGAGACGCCGGAAGCGGGCATCGCCCGCGAGGTGCGCGAGGAAACGGCGCTCGAAGCGGAGACGGTCGAGCTGGTCGGCGTCTACGAATTCATCCGGAAGAACGAACTGATCATCGCGTATCACGTGCGCGCGTACGGCGAGATCGCGCTGTCGCCGGAACTGCTCGAATACCGGCTCGTCGATCCGCCGGCACTGCGGCCGTGGCGCGCGGGGACCGGCTATGCGCTCGCCGACTGGATGCGCGCGCGCGGGCTCGACTTCGAATTCGTCGAGCGGGCGGGGCAGTAGCGGGCGCCTGGCCGGCCGGCGGCATCGCGCGGGCGGCGCTCAATCGAGCGGGCTCACGCGCACGGCGGTCCCGTAGCACAGCACTTCGGTCACGCCCGAACCGATTTCCGTTGCGTCGTAGCGCATGCCGACGATGCCGTTGCCGCCGAGTTCGGCCATCTGCGCGAGCATTCGTTCGTATGCATCCTGCCGCGCGCGCTCGCAAAGCGACGTGTAGAGCGAGATGTTGCCGCCGAACAGCGTCTGGATCGACGCGCCGAACGTGCCGACGATCGAGCGCGAGCGCACGACGATGCCGCGCGCGATGCCGAGCGAGCGTTCGATCCGGTAGCCGGGAAGGTCGAAGGTGGTGGTGATCAGGTTCCGGTCTGCCATGGTGTTCTCCGTTGGATGGGCGGGCTCGGCGTGCCGGAGGCCGCGCCGGCCTCTTGGAATTTGGCGCGATGTATGTTTTTCTGTGCGGCACGCCGGCCGGTGTCGCATGGTCGCCCGGGCGGCGGCGGTTTGTCCAGCGCGCCGCCGTCCGGCGAACGCCAACCTGCAGGACCGAAGAGGATTGCCCGTGGCCCACCCCCTCCGTCATCCGATGCCTTTCCGCCGCGGCGCCGCCGCACTCGCGATGCGCCCGTCCGGGTGGTCGGGCGGCGGTCGTGGATGCGCCGCGTTCGCGCGGCGCGAGGGGGCCGCGTGCCGCACCGCGCGAACGCCTCGCGCGTCGGCGGCCCGTGACGGCGCCGGCCCGCGCCGCGCGATCGCCGGCGCCGCCGTGCGCCTGTCCAACGCTTCTCTCTGACTCTTCCGATCATGTCCACCGTCAAACCTGTCGCGCTGCCGCGCAGCGCCTATCGTCATTTCCTGCCGATCACGACCCGCTGGATGGACAACGACGTCTACGGCCACGTGAACAACGTCGTCTACTACAGCTACTTCGATACGGTGGTGAACGAGTTCCTGATCCGCGCGGGCGTGCTCGACGTGGAGCGCGGGTCGACCATCGGTCTGGTGGTCGAGACGCAGTGCAACTACTTCGCGCCGCTGGTCTTTCCGCAACGTGTCGACGCGGGCCTGCGGGTCGCGAAACTCGGTTCGTCGAGCGTGCGCTACGAAATCGGGCTGTTCGCCGAAGGCGACCCGACGGCGGCCGCGCAGGGGCATTTCGTCCACGTGTACGTCGGCCGCGACAGCCGGCGGCCGGTGGCGCTGCCCGATGCATTGCGCGCCGCGCTCGCGCCGCTCGGGCAATAGGGCGCGCGCATGATGCAGTCGATGGTCGTCAACGCGCTGAACGGCTTGAGCTACGGCCTGCTGCTGTTCATGCTCTCGGCCGGGCTGACGCTGATCTTCAGCATGCTCGGCGTGCTGAACTTCGCGCATGCGAGCTGCTACATGCTCGGCGCGTATGTCGGCTACGCGATCGCCGCGTGCTCGAATTTCTGGGCGGCGCTGGTCGTCGCGCCGCTCTTCGTCGGTCTGCTCGGCGCGCTCGGCGAGCGCACGCTGCTGCGTCGCGTGAAGGCGCGCGGACATCTGGGCGAACTGCTGCTGACCTTCGGGCTCGCGTATCTGATCGCCGAAGGCGTGAAGCTGGCGTGGGGCCTCGCGCCGCTCGCCGCGCCGGTGCCCGCCGTGCTCGACGGGCCGCTGTTCACGGTCTACGGCGCGCCGTTTCCGCGTTATCGCGCGTTCATGATGGCGGTGTCGATCGCGATGCTGGGCGTGCTGTGGGCCGTGTTGCGCGTGTCGCGGACGGGGCTCGTCGTGCGCGCGGCGCTCACGCACCGCGCGGCCGTCGAAGCGCTCGGCCACGACGTGCCGCGCGTGATGACGCTGGTGTTCGCGGCCGGCACCGCGTTGGCCGCACTGGCCGGCGTGATCGGTGCGCCGCTCGCGGTGCTCGAACCCGCGATGGCGGAAACGCTCGGCTCGATCGTGTTCGCGGTCGTCGTGATCGGCGGGCTCGGTTCGCTGGGCGGGGCCCTCGCGGCTTCGCTGATGGTCGGTTGTCTGCAGACCTTCGCCACCGCCAGCAGCCTCTCGCTGGGCGACGTTGCGAACCGGGCCGGAGGTGCGCTGCCGGCTGCCTGGGGCGGGCTCACGCTCGCGCAACTCGCGCCGCTCGTGCCGTATCTGCTGCTCGTCGCGGTATTGGCGTGCCGTGCCCGCGGGCTGTTCGGCGAGCGCGCCGATGCGTAGGCCGATCCGCGGCGGGTTGCCCTGGCTGGCGTTCGCTGCGTATCTCGCGGTGCCCGCCTGGGCGTGGCCGCAGGATTGGATGCTCGGCTATCTGGCGCAGACCGCCGCGCTGATCGTGCTCGCGCTGTCGTACAACCTGCTGCTCGGCGGCACCGGCCTGCTGTCGTTCGGACACGCGGCGCTGGCCGGCCTGGGCGCGTTCGCCGCCGCGCACGGATTCATCCGTTTCGGACTGCCGTTGCCGCTGCTGCCGCTGGCGGGCGGCGTGGCGGGGGCGGGGTTCGGCGTGCTGTTCGGGTGGATCGCCACGCGGCGCGCGGGCACCGCGTTCGCGATGATCACGCTCGGGCTGGGCGAGCTGGTCGCGGCGGCGGCGTGGAGCGTGCCCGACTGGTTCGGCGGCCCGGGCGGCGTATCGATCGACCGCACGGCCGGCGCATGGCTGGGATGGAATTTCGCGCCGGCCGCGCAGGCCTACGCGCTGATTGCCGGCTGGTGCGTGCTGGCCGCGCTCGCGATGTACGGGATCACGCGCACGCCGTTCGCGCGGCTCGCCCGCGCGGTGCGCGACAATCCGGCGCGGGTGGCGGCGCTCGGTACCGACCCGCGCCGCGTGCGGTTCGCGATGACGGTCGCGGCCGCGTTTTTCGCGGGCATCGCGGGCGCGCTGTCGCTGATCAACGTCGAAGTCGCGACGACGGAGAGCGTCGGCATGGCGCGTTCGGGCGCGGTGCTGTTCGCGGTGGTGATCGGCGGCACGTCGACGTTTTTCGGGCCGGTCGTGGGTGCCGTGCTGCTGACGTTTTTCAGTGTATTCGTGGCGAACGTGTCGCGGGCCTGGCCGCTGTATCTCGGACTCGTGTTCGTGGTCGTGGTGATGGCCGCGCCCGACGGCGTGAGCGGATGGAGTCGCGCCCGGCTGGCTGCGTGGCGGCGGCGCGGCGCGCGCGGCGCGGGATGGCGCGCGGGGTGCGGGGCGGTCGCGGCGGCGGCCTGGTGCATC
Source organism: Burkholderia alba (assembly GCF_034721475.1). Classification (NCBI taxonomy): domain Bacteria; kingdom Pseudomonadati; phylum Pseudomonadota; class Betaproteobacteria; order Burkholderiales; family Burkholderiaceae; genus Burkholderia; species Burkholderia alba. Next base: position 103,403 of record NZ_JAWJWL010000013.1, read on the forward strand.
GCGATCGTCGTCGCGGCGGAAATGGGCTATGCGTGGCAGTTCGGGCGCGATGACGGGCAGATCGCCGTGCTCGGACCGTGGCGGCTCGCGGCCGCCGCACCGTTCGGATGGGGCGTCGCGGCTGCCGCGGCGGTCGTCGCGCTGGCGCTGGGCGCCGTCGCGCGGCGCGGCGGCGGCCCGGGAGCGCCGCGATGAGCGCGAACGTGCCGGCGCTGTGCCTGTCGGGCGTCGACAAGCGCTTCGGCGCGACCTCGATCCTGCGCGGTATCGATCTGTCGATCGCGCCCGGCGAACGGCATGCGCTGATCGGGCCGAACGGCGCGGGCAAGTCGACCCTCTTCAACCTGATCGCGGGCGCGATGCCGCCGACGCGCGGCCGGATCCGGCTGCACGGCATCGATATCGGCCGGCGCGGCCCGCATGCGGTCGCCCGTCTCGGCGTCGCGCGCAGCTTCCAGCAGACCTCGGTGTTCGAGCGCCTGTCGGTGTTCGACAACCTGCGCTGCGCGGCGCTGCACGCCCCCGCGCAGCGCCGCCGCTGGTGGCGCCGGCTGCGCGAATCGGCCGCGATCGACCGCGCCGCGCACGACGTGATGGACGCGATCGGCCTCGCGGCGCGCCGGGATGTGCTCGCGGGTGCGCTCAGCTATGCGGAGCAGCGCGCGCTGGACGTCGGGCTCGCGCTGGCGAGCGGCGCATCGCTGTTCCTGTTCGACGAACCGACCGCCGGGATGAGCCGCGAGCACGCGCAGCGGACGATCGAACTGATCCGCGCGACGACGGCGGGCCGCACGCTGCTGATGATCGAGCACGACATGGACGCGGTGTTCGGACTGGCCGACCGCATCTCGGTGCTGGTGCGCGGCGAACGGATCGCGACCGGTACGCCCGCCGAGATCCGGGCGGACCCGGCGGTGCGCGCGGCCTATCTGGGGGAGGGCTTCGGGACATGAGCGGGTGGTTCGAACTGCGCGGCTTGCGTGCCGGATACGGATCGCGGCAAGTGCTGGACGGCGTCGACCTGACGATCGCGCGCGGCGAAGCGCTGGCGCTGCTTGGCCGCAACGGCTCGGGCCGTTCGACGCTGGCGAAGGCGATCATGGGGATGGTGCGCGCGACGGGCTCCGTGCGCTTCGACGGCGAGGAGCTGACCGGCGCGCCGACCTTCGCGATCGCTCGACGCGGAATCGGCTACGTGGCGGAGAGTCGCGACGTGTTCCCGTTGCTGAGCGTGAAGGACAACTTGCGGCTGGGGCTGCGCGGCGCGCCGTCGCCGGCCGCGTTCGACGCGGTGATCGCGTCCTTTCCGATGCTCGCCGAGCGCTGGCGCGCGAAGGCCGGCGTGCTGTCGGGCGGCGAGCAGCAGATGCTCGCACTGGCGCGGGCGCTGGTTGCCGCGCCGCGTCTGCTGATCGTCGACGAGCCGGCGGAAGGGCTCGCGCCGCAAGCCGTCGGCCAGGTCGGCGATGCGCTCGCGAGGCTGCGCGCCGGCGGGGTCGCGATCCTGCTCATCGAACAGCGGATGCAGCTGGCACCGGCGATCGCGTCGCGCGTCGCCGTGATGGGGCGCGGCGAGATCGTCTACGACGGGACGCGCGACGGGATCGACGAAGCGACCGCGCAGCGGTGGCTGAGCGTGGGGTGAGCGATGGCCGGCCGATGCGCGGCGTTACGCCCGCGTGCAGCGGCATCCGCATTATCTCAATTAAGGTAAGGCGATCGGACGCATGGCGGGTTACGGCTCGCCATTTTTTCGCTATCTCTCGCATTGATGGGGATTAAAGGCATTTTCCGGCCGAAAGAAGGCGGCGCCGAATTCGTTTTTAGCGCGAACGAGAGTTAAATATAGCTTGTCGGTTGTCCGCGCGCCGCGCCGGGAACGCGACAATGCGCGCATGCCGACGTCCGAAGAAAAATCGGCGTTCACCGAACGTCTGAAATTTGCGTTGTTGCGCAGCCCGGAGCAGGTGAAGGGGGCGACGGCGCTGGCTTTGCAGTTCAATCTGCGCCACCGCGGCGCGCATTCGATCACGCCGCAGACCGCGCACAAATGGCTGTCCGGCCGCACGATCCCGACGCTCGAAAAACTGCGCACGCTGGCCGACTGGCTGCGGGTCGATCTGCACTGGCTGCATTACGGCCCGCCGTCCGGCTCGGGCGCGTATGCGCCGCCGCCGCCGCTGTCGCGCGCCGCCTATCCGGTGACGGTGGAGACGATCGAACTCGCGTCGAAAATCGACGCGCTGTCGCCGCATCACCGTTACCTGGTCCAGGAACTCATCGAGCAGTTCTACGGCGCCGCGCTGAAACGCTGATCCCGCCGCGGCCGTCCGGCGAGCGGCGGGCCGGGCCGGCTCAGCGGCCTTCCAGCATCCACTCGTGCGCCGGATCGTTCTTGAAGTGCCACACGCGGGTGGGACCGGCCATCACGTTCAGGTAGTACGACTCGTAGCCGTAGGGCACGACGACCGGATGGTAGCCGCGCGGCACCAGCACGACGTCGTGATCGCAGACGGCCATCGATTCGTCGAGATCGCGCGAGTCGGTATAGACGCGCTGGAACACGAAGCCCTGCGGCGGATGCACGCGGTGATAGTAGGTTTCCTCGAGCGAGCTTTCGAGCGGCACGTTGTCGGTGTCGTGCTTGTGCGGCGGGTAGCTCGACGAATGTCCCGACGGCGTGCGCACCTCGACGACGAGCAGCGCTTCGGCCGCTTCCGTCTGCGGCAGGATATCGCACACGTAGCGCGTGTTCGCGCCGCTGCCTCGCACGGAGCGCTTCATCTGCGACGGCGTGATGAGCCGCGCCGGATAGCGGCCGGCCGCGGGCGCGCTGGCCACGCCCAGCTCCGCATCGCGCGACGCGCGGACCGTGACGCGCGGGCCCGGCGGCAGGTACAGCGCGTAGGGCGCGACGCCGTCGAACACGCTGTCGCGCGAGCCGAGCGCGGTCCACTGTGTCCCGTCGTCGGCCTCGATGTCGACCGTGCCGGTCAGCACGACGATGCACATCTCGCGCGCGGCTTCGTGCAGCGCGAGCGTTTCGCCGGTTCGCAGCCGGTAGGCGGCGAAGCCGACGTGCTGCCAGTGCGCCGATTCCGGCGTGACGCGCGCGATCGACGTGCCGTCGCCCGCGCCCTTGACGAGCAGGTCCATTACGCTGCCTCCTGGTGATCGAGCGGCGCGTCGACGAGCGCGCGCAGTGTCTGGTAGCCCTTTTTCGCGTACGCGTAGCTCGGCGCGACGACCGGATCCTGCTCGGCTTCCACGACGAACCAGCCGCGATAGCCGTGCCGCTTGAGCAGGTCGACGAGCGCCGGGAAGTCGATCGCGCCGTCGCCCGGCACGGTGAATGCGCCGTTGATCACGGCGTCGAGAAAGCTCCAGTTGCGGTTGCGCGCGAGCCGGATCACGGCCGGGCGCACGTCCTTGCAGTGCACGTGACAGACCCGGCCGATGTGCTTGCGCAGCTCGGTCAGCGCGTCGCCGCCCGCGAACGTGATGTGTCCCGCGTCGAACAGCAGGCCGACCGCGTCGCTGGTCGACGCCATCAGGCGATCGACGTCGGCGGGCGTCTCGACGTACGCGCCCATGTGATGGTGGTACGCGAGCCGCACGCCGTGGCTCAGCGTATAGCGCGCGAACGCGTCGAGCCGCTGCGCGTAGGTGTCCCACTGCGCGTCCGTCGTGAAGCGCGGGCGCTGATAGAGCGGCTGAGGCGCGCCCTGGATGGTGTCCGCCACCTCGCCGTACACCATCGCTGTCGCACCGTTCTTCGCGAGCAGCTCCAGATGCGGGCCGACCGCGTCGATTTCTTCCTGCACGCTGCGCCGGGCGAGCCGTCCGGAATACCAGCCCGAGACGAGCGACAGGTCGTATTGCGCGAGGAGCGTCTTGAGCGCCTGCGGCTCGCGCGGAAACTTGTTGCCGAGCTCGAAACCCTCGTAGCCGATTTCGCGGCCTTCCGTCAGCGCGACGGACAAGGGGGTCTCGCCGCCGAGCGACGGCAGGTCGTCGTTCATCCACGACAGCGGATTGATGCCGATACGGATGTCGAATGCGCTCATGTCGATGATTCCGGAGTAGAGGGAGAGGGGGGCGGCACGGCGCTGCCCGCGCGTGCCGCGACCTGTTGTTCGTAGCGGACGCGCGCGTCGCGCACCGCCTCGCGCGGCGAGACTTCCGGCACCGCGACCTCCCACCACCAGCCGCCGTCGGGCGTGGTGCGGGCCGGATCGGTGTCGATGCTGATCACGTAGGTGCGCTCGGCGGCGCGGGCGCGCCGCAGCGCGGCGTCGAGCGCGCCGATGTCCGCGACATGCTCGGCGTGCGCGCCGAGGGCGCGCGCATGCGCGGCGAAGTCGATCGGCGGCGCGCCGAGCGGGCCCTGCACGCAGTCGTCCAGCAGATTGTTGAACGGCGCGCCGCCGCAGGCCTGCTGCAGGCGGTTGATACAGCCGTAGCCGCGATTGTCGAGCACGACGACGATCAGTTTCGCGCCGAGCATCACCGAGGTCGCGATCTCGCTGTTCAGCATCAGGTAGCTGCCGTCGCCGACCGTCACGACGACGTCGCGATCGGGGCGCGCGAGCTTCGCGCCGAGACCGCCCGCGATCTCGTAGCCCATGCACGAGTAGCCGTACTCGACGTGATAGCCGCCGGGCGCGGCCGCGCGCCACAGCTTGTGCAGTTCGGCGGGCAGCGTGCCGGCCGCGCACACCGCGATGTCGCGCGCGGCGGAGTCCGGCGCGGAGCGCTGGATCGCGCCGATCACGTCGGCTTCGTAGGGCAGCTCACCGGCGCGCGCGGGCGCGCCGGTGAGCGTGTCGACCGCGTCGCGCCACTGCGCGGCGAGCGTGTGCGCCCGTTCGGTCCAGGCGGCGTCGGCGCGCCAGTCGGCGAGGCGGGCGGACAACGCGTCGAGGGCGAGCCGCGCATCCGACTCGACGATCGCCGCGCGATGCTTCAGCGCGTCGAACGCGTTCGCGTTGATGCCGATCACGGCGGCCTGCGGGAACAGCGTATTCGAGCCGGTCGTGAAATCCTGCAGCCGTGTGCCGACGGCGATCACGCAGTCGGCCGCGCTGGCGAGCGCGTTGGCCGCGGGCGAACCCGTCACGCCGACCGCGCCCGCGTTCAGCGCGTGATCCCACGGCAGCACGCTCTTGCCTGCCTGGGTCTCGCCGACCGGGATGCCGTGGCGCTCGGCGAACGCGCGCAGCGCGGCCGCGCCGCCTTCGCTGTACAGCGCGCCGCCGCCCGCGACGATGAACGGCCGCCGCGCGCCGCGCAACAGCGCGAGCGCGGCCGCGAGCTCCGCCTCGACGGGCGCGGGCGCATGAAACGACACGACGCGCGGCGCGAAGAAGGCGAGCGGATAGTCGTACGCCATCGTCTGCACGTCCTGCGGCAGCGCGAGCGTGACCGGGCCGCACAGCGCCGCGTCGGTCAGCACGCGCAGCGCGCGCGGCAGCGCGGCGAGCAGTTGCGCGGGGTGCACGATGCGGTCGAAGTAGCGCGACACGGCCTTGAATGCGTCGTTGGCCGACACGCCGCCGTCGTGAAAATCCTCGATCTGCTGCAGCACCGGGTCCGGCGCGCGCGATACGAACACGTCGCCCGGCAGCAGCAGCACGGGCAGCCGGTTCACGTGTGCGAGCGCCGCCGCGGTGACGAGGTTGGTCGCGCCCGGTCCGATCGACGTCGTGACGGCCATCATCCGGCGTCGGAAATGCGCTTTCGCGTAGGCGATCGCGCTGTGCGCCATCGCCTGTTCGTTGTGCGCGCGATAGGTCGGCAACGCATCGCGGTGCTGGTACAGCGCTTCGCCCAGCCCGGCGACGTTGCCGTGGCCGAAGATCGCGAACACGCCGCCGAACAGCGGCTCGGTGCGACCGCTGCCGTCGTCTGCCGCGACCCGCTGCGCGGCCAGGTAGCGGACCAGCGCTTGCGCGGCGGTGAGGCGGACGGTGCCGGGGGAGAGGTCGTTCACGTTGGGATCCTCGTTGGAGTTGGGGTGCAACGCTCGCTGGTTCATCGCGGGCGCTCCTACGCCACGCGCCGCGCGGCGCCGCCGTTGCCGCGGGAGGCGCCCGCGCGCGCCTCGCGCCACGCGCCGATCAGCGTCTCGAAGGTCTGGCGCACGCGCGCGATGACCTCGTCGTCGCCGATCTCGCCCGCGAGCCACGCGCGGCTCGGCTCGTGGAAGATCGTCCGGCCGACCGTGAAGCCCCGGCAGGTCGACGACGCGGCGGCCGCGCGGAAGCCGTCGACCAGTTCGTCGACCGGCGCGGACAGGCCGAGCAGCACCACGCCGCGGCAATGCGGATCGCGCTCGGCGATCAGCGCGTCGACCGCCTGCCATTGCGCGGCGTCGAGCGACAGGAGCTTCCACCATTCCGGGTAGATGCCGAGGTTGTACAGGCGTTTCAGCGCGCGATACACGGTGTCGGGGCCTTGCGGCAGATCGGCATGGCGCGGGGGGATCACTTCGAGCAGCAGTTCGTGGCCGCTTTCCTGCACCGCGTCGTAGAGCGCGCGCAGCTGCGCCTCCTGCTCGATTCGCCGTTCGAGCGGTTCGTCCGGATGGTAGCGGACGAGGCACTTCACGACGTGCTCGCGGGGCCACGACGCGAGTGCGGTGCCGATCGAGCGGCCGTGATCGAATTCGAGCGGCAGCGAACCGGGCAGCTCGACCGGGCGGCCGATCCACCAGCCGCGTCCGGTCGCGTCGTTCAGCGCGTCCTGGCCGTAGCGATCGTCGATCAGCACGCCGATCCGGCCTTGCAGGCCGAGCTGTTGCTCGGTCTGTGCAACGGCCTCGACGAACAGCCGCTTGAGCGTGTCGATTCGCGCGAGCGGCGCGCCCGTCAGCTGCGCCAGCTCGAAGAACTGGTTGCGATGGTCGAACGCGAAGCCGAGCACCTCGGTGCGCGGCGTGCGTGCCGGCGTCACCCGGTGCAGGCGCGCGAGCGTGCGATCGAGATCGGGGCGGCGCATCCGGACGGGATCGCTTTGCGCCTCGGCGAGGAAATAGTCGAGTTCGGCGGGCGTCGGCATCGCGGGCGAGCAGCCGTGGCGCGACACCACGAGCGCGCCGCACGCGTTCGCGACGCGCGCGGCGGTATCGAGCGGCCGGCCGCGCAGCCACTGCGACAGGAACCCGGAGGCGAAGGCGTCGCCCGCACCCAGCACGTTCATCACCTCGACCTCCACGCCGCCGATCAGCGCGAGCGCATCGAGCGTCGCGGGCACCTGGCCTTCGACGATCGAGCAGCCGAGCGGGCCGCGCTTCACGACGAGGGTCGCGGGCGTCACCGCGCGGACCATCGCGAGCGCATCGAGCAGCGCGTCCTTGCCGCCCGCGATGCGGAATTCCTCTTCGGTGCCGATCACGAGATCGAACAGCGGCAGGATCCGCTGCAGGTGCGCGGTCACGCCTTCGTTCGCGATGAAGCGGGTTTCGCCGTCGGCCTTGCCGGTCAGCCCCCACAGCACCGGGCGGTAGTCGATGTCGAGCACCGTGCGGACCTGGTTGCGGCGCGCGCAGTCGAGCGCCCGACGGCTCGCGCGATTGACCTGTTCGGTCGAGAAGTGGGTGCCGGTGATGAGGAGCGCCTTCGAGGACGCGATGTACGCCTCGTCGACGTCCTGCTCGTCGAACGCCATGTCCGCGCAGTTCTCGCGATGGAAGATCAGCGGAAACGTGTCGCGGTCCTTGATGCCGAGCAGCACGAATGCGGTCAGCCGGTCGGGGTCGGTGCGCAGGTGGCTCGTGTCGCAGCCCTCGCGGTCGAGCGTTTCGGCAAGGAAGCGCCCCATGTGATCGCGGCCGACCCGCGACAGCATCGACGATTTGAGGCCGAGCCGCGCGCAGCCGAACGCGATGTTGCCCGACGAGCCGCCCAGATAGCGGGCGAAGCTCGTCGCGTCTTCGAGCCGCGCGCCGATCTGCTGCGCATAGAGATCGACCGCGACGCGGCCGATGCAGATCACGTCGAGCGCCCGGTTCTGCGCAAAGGGAAGGGGAGTAAGAGCCATAACGGGTCCTGTGTTAGATCGTCGCGCCGTCGAGTTCACCGATCATCTTCTGCATCTCGGCGCCGCCCGCCATCATGTCGAGCACTTTGTCCTTGCTGATGGTGTCCTTCGTGTACGTGCCGAGCGAGCGCCCCCGGTTGAGGAGCGTGAACGAATCGCCGATCGGATACGCGTGGTGCACGTTGTGCGTGATGAAGATCACCGAGATGCCTTTCGCGCGCGCGGTGTGGATCAGCTTCAGCACGTTGAAGCTCTGCTTGACCCCGAGCGCGGCGGTGGGCTCGTCGAGAATCAGCACGCGCGCGCCGAAATGGATCGCGCGCGCGATCGCGAGGCATTGCCGTTCGCCGCCCGACATCGTGCCGATCGGCTGATGCGGGTCGCGCACGTTGATGCCCATCTCGGCGAGCTTCGCGCCGGCGACCTGCGCGCTGGAATCGAGATCCATCACGTTGATGAAGCCGAACAGCTTTTTCTGCGGCTCGCGGCCCATGAAGAAGTTGCGCGCGACCGACAGCAGCGGCACGAGCGCCAGATCCTGGTAGACCGTCGCGATGCCGAGGTCGAGCGCGTCCTTCGGCGATTCGAAGCGCACCGGCTTGCCGTCGACCAGGTACTGCCCGTCGGACGGCGCATGCACGCCGGCGAGCGTCTTGATCAGGGTCGACTTGCCGGCGCCGTTGTCGCCCAGCAGGCAGTGCACTTCGCCGCGCTTCAGGCGCAGCGTGACGCCGGACAGCGCGATCACCTTGCCGAAATACTTGCTGACGTTCTCGAGCGCGAGGATCGTGTCGTCGGATTGCGGAGTGGACATGAGACGGCTCCCGTTACGATTGCGACACGCGGCGGCGCACGTAGTGGTTGAAGAGCACGGCGATCAGCAGCATCACGCCGAGGAACACCCGGAACCAGTCCGAGCTGATGTTGGTGTAGGTGATGCCGATCTGCACGACGCCGAAGATCAGCGCGCCGAACGCGGCGCCGATCACCGAGCCGTAGCCGCCGGTGAGCAGCGTGCCGCCGATCACCGCGGCGATGATCGCTTCGAATTCCTTCTGCAGCCCGCGGTCGGCGGCGGCGGACCCGATGTCGGCCACCTGCAGCACCGCGAAGAGGCACGCGCAGAACGCGGTCAGCACGAACAGCGAGATCTTCACGCGGCGCACCGGTACGCCGACGTTCTTCGCCGCGTTCGCGTCGCCGCCGACGGCGAGGATCCAGTTGCCGTAGCGGGTTTTCGCGAGCACGAACGCACCGATCGCCGTGACGGCGAGCCACCACAGGATCACCTTCGGCACGCCCGGCACGAGCGGCTCGCCGTTGTCGAGCAACTGGCCGAAGCCCGCATGCGCGAGCCAGCGGAACACATCGTGGAATGCGACGCCCTGGAACAGGAAGTGCGTGACCGGATCGGCGTGCGCGTAGTCGCCGAGACCCGACACGATGGTGCGATCGGCGAACATGATCGACAGCGCGAGCGTCAGGCCGCGAAGAATGAACAGGAACGCGAGCGTGACGATGAACGAAGGCAGCCGGGTGCGCATCACGAGATAGCCGTTCAGCGCGCCGAGCGCCATCGAGCCCGCGAAGGCGAACAGGATCGCGGCCCAGATCGGCCAGTGGAAATAGACGGTCGGGATGGCGACCATCATCCCGGCGAAGCCGATCATCGAGCCGATCGACAGGTCGAATTCGCCCGCGACCATCAGCAGGCATGCGCCGACCGCCAGGATGCCGAGATACGCGGCGACTTGCGACCAGTTCATGATCCCGTCGAGATTGAACATGCCCGAGCCGCCCGCGCCGAACGCGAAGATCGCGAACACCAGCACGGTGCCGGAGATCGCGGCGAATTCGGGGCGGTTGAGGAAGCGCTGGAACCACGCTTCGCCGCGCACCCGCTCGTCGGGGCGGGCCCCGGGCTGGGGCGGCTCCTGCGTATGCGCGGACAGAGGTTTACCGGCTACACCCATGATGTCTCCTTGATGCCCGGCGCGCGGGGCGGGCAGCCCCGCCTGGCCGGTAAAGCGCGCGGCGGGGGCGCCGCGCTACGATTGGATCGGCCGTCGCGGCCGCTCAGCGGTACTGGCCCGCGTACTTCAACACCTTGTCGAGATTGGCCTTGGTGATGAACCCCGGGCCGGAGCGGATGTTCTTCGGACCGTACGACGGCTGCAGCCCGTAGGTCGCGAGGCGCGCCTGGAACTTCGGATTGGCTTCGAGGATCCGGCGGATCTTCACCGGGTCGGTGGTCTTGTCCTTCTTCACGATCGCGAGCACCGCGACAGGGATGTAGCCCTGCAGGTACGGCTGCTGATCGATCGCGAACTGGATCGTGCCGCTCTGGATCGCCTTCGCGATGTCGTCGGAGAAGTCGAAGGTCGCGAAATAGATCTTGCCCGCGAGGCCCATCTGCTGGACGGCCTTCAGCGTCGCCGAGGCGGGCGTCGGCCCGAGCGTCAGGATCGCTTGCGTGTTCGGGTTCTTGCGCAGGTACGCGCTGACCTTCGACTGGATCTCGGTCGGGTCCTGGCCGGAATCGATCGTCGAGGTCTTGTAGTCGGCGCCGATCGCGTCGGCGAAGCCGCGGCAGCGGTCGAACGACACGGTGTTGGTCGCGAGGTGGTTGACGCAGACGAAGGTCTTCACGCCCGCCGCCTTCGCCTTTTCGCCCGCCGCATGGCCGGCGACGTACTCGGGCTGGCCGACGTGCATGATCGCGCCGAGCTGCGCGCTCTGTTCCTCGGTGCCGGAATTGATCGTGACGAGCGGGATCTTCTTCGCCGTGACCTTGCCGAGCGAATTCTTCAGCACGTCGAAATCGGCGATCGTCGTGATCACACCGTCGTAGTCGCGGGCGGCCGATTGCTCGATCAGGCGCGCCATGTCGGCGATGTCGCCGTTCGGCGGGTTGCGGTAGTCCGTCGTGACGTTGAAGTCCTCGTCCGCCTGCTTGATCGCGTTCTTGATCGTGTTCCACCACGAGTCGGAATCGGGTGCATGGGTGATCAGGACGAAACGGGCGTCCCCGGCATGCGCGGCCGGTGCGCCGAAGCCCACGCCCGCCGCGACGGCCAGCGCCGCCGCGAATGCCCGAACGGCGGCCTTGCCTCTGCAAAGTCTCATGTCTCCACCTTTCTCTGTCTGTCGTTATGGGTCGAACGGCGAGCCTGCATCCCGCAGCGCTCACGAGCAAGAGTAGGCCAACTTTTCGCGTATTGCAAAGGAAATTTTATTTTCAAATGATTTGGAAAATCTATTCCATTTCATGTGACGAGTGCCTATACTCGGAGCACGTCAAAAACCAGTTGGCCACGCTGTCCGGCAGGCGCGCATGCGGCGCCGCAGCAGGGCGGGGAGCCTCGACACCATGCAAGAAACGTCTCAACCCGCGGTCCCGAACATCGACGATCTGCTGCAGCGGATCACCGACGACTACGATTCGCTGCCGCGGCAGCTGAAGCGCATCGCGTCCTATATCGACGAGCACCGGGCCAGCGTGATGATGGATCGCACGAGCGACATCGCGGAGCGCTGCGGCGTGCATCCGTCCGCCGTCGTGCGGTTCGCGCAGCGCTTCGGCTTCTCGGGGTTTTCCGATCTGCAGGCGGTGTTCAAGGATGCGTACACCGGCCAGAACCCGACGGTGCAGAGCTATCAGCAGCGCATCCGCAACCTGATCGACGAGAAGGCGGGGCCGATGTCGGGCGGGACGGTGGCGCGCCAGTTCATCGACGCGTCGCGCTCCGGGCTCGAGGAACTGGCGACCGGCCTCGACGACGCGCAGTTCGACGCTGCGGTGACGATGCTCGAGCGGGCCGACAACATCTACGTGATGGGCGTGCGTCGCTCGTTTCCGGTCGCGAGCTACATCGTCTACGCGCTGCAGCACACCGCGAAGCGGGTTCACCTGGTGTCGGGGCTCGGCGGCATGTACCGCGAGCAGATCCGCAGCGTGAGGAAGGGCGATGTCGTGATCGCGATCAGCTTCGCGCCGTACGGCAAGGAAACCCAGTACTGCCTGCGCGCCGCGCGGCACAACCATGCGCAAACGCTGGTGATCACCGATAGCCGGCTGTCGCCGCTCGTGCGCGACGCCAGCGCCCATTTGCTCGTGAAGGAGGGCAGCGCGTTCGCGTTCCGTTCGCTCACGAGCACGATCTGCCTGTGCCAGGCGCTGTTCATCGCGCTCGCGTACCGGCTCGAGTTGAACGTAGAAGAAGTCAAGGACACTGGAGGATACGATGACTGAAGCAGTTCCGACGCTCGACGTCGCGGTGTTCGGCGCAGGCCGGATCGGCCGCATCCACGCGGCCAACCTGGTCCGCCAGCCGGGCGTGCGGCTCAAGTACGTGGTGGACGTGAACCCGGAGGCCGCGGCGGCGCTCGCGGCGCAGCACGGCGCGAAGGCCGCCGATCTCGACGGCGCGCTGGGCGATGCGTCGGTCGGCGCGTCGGTCGTGTGTTCGAGCACCGACACCCACGCGGACCTGATCGTCCGGTCGGCGGGCGCGGGCAAGCACGTGTTCTGCGAGAAACCCGTCGACCTGACGGTCGCGCGGGCGCGGGAGTGCGAGGCGGCGGTGGCGCGCGCGGGCGTCGTCTGCATGATCGGCTTCCAGCGCCGCTTCGATCCGACCTTCGCCGCGCTGAAGGCCCGGCTCGATGCGGGCGAGATCGGCACGCCGGAGATGCTCGTCGTCACGAGCCGCGATCCGGGCGCGCCGCCCGTCGACTACATCCGGCACTCGGGCGGCATCTTCAAGGACATGCTGATCCACGATTTCGACATCTTCCGCTGGATCCTCGACGACGAGGCGGAGTCGCTGCACGCGACGGGCAGCTGCCTGTCCGATCCCGCGATCGCGGACGCGGGCGACATCGATTCGACCGCGGTCACGATCCGCACGAAACGCGGCCGGCTGTGCCAGATCAACACCGCGCGCCGCGCCGCGTACGGCTACGACCAGCGCTTCGAGGTGCTCGGCAGCCACGGCATGCTGCAGGCGGGCAACGTGCGGCCGACCGAAGTCACCGGCTACTCGGCGCAGGCCGTCTCGACCGATCTGCCCGAGGCATTCTTCCTCGAACGCTATCGCGCCGCCTACGCGCGCGAGATCGAACACTTCTTCGCGGCCGTGACGCGCGGCGAACCGGTGCGCACGACGGTCTCGGACGGTGTGAAGGCGCTGGCGCTGGCCGAGGCGGCCACCCGCTCGTGGCGCGAAGGCCGCGCGATCCGGCTCGACGAAGCCGGCGCATGACGAGGGGGACGGACATGACTGTTGACAATCAGCTGGAACCGGTCAGGATCGGCATCGCGGGCCTCGGCCGGCTCGGCCGCCGCCATGCGGAAAATCTCGCGAGCCGCGTGCCGGGCGCGCGGCTCGTCGCGGCGTGCAGTCCGGTCGCGGACGAGTGCGCGTGGGCGCGCGACGTGCTGCAGGTGCCGCGCATCCATGCGGACTACGACGCGCTCGTCGCCGACCCCGAGGTCGACGCGCTGTGGCTCGTCACGCCGTCGGCGCTGCACGCGGAGCAGATCGTCGCTGCGCTGCGCGCGGGCAAGCACGTGTTCTGCGAGAAGCCGTTGTCGCTCGATCTCGCCGAGTGCGAGCGGGTGCTCGCCGAAGCGGCGGCACGCCCGCAGCTGCAGGCGATGATCGGCTTCATGCGCCGTTTCGATCCGAGCTATCGCGACGCGTACGAGCGCATCGCGGCGGGCTCGATCGGCCGGCCGTTCCTGGTGCGCTCGCAGACCTGCGACCAGAACGATCCCGACGGCTTCTTCGTGCGCTTCGCGCCGACCTCCGGCGGCATTTTCCTCGACTGCACGGTGCACGACATCGACGTCGCGCGCTGGCTGCTCGGCGGGCCGCGCGCGAAACGCGTGTTCGCGGCGGGCACGATCGCGCTGCACGACGGCTTGCGCGCGAGCGGCGATGTCGACAACGGCGTCGCGATCTGCGAGTTCGACGGCGGCGGTCTCGCGATGTTCTACGCGTCGCGCACGATGGCGCACGGCAACGATACGCATTCGGAGGTGATCGGCACGGCGGGCGCGCTCGCGATCGGCCGCAATCCGCGCGCGAACCGCGTCGAGATCTACGATGCGAGCGGGATCCGCAACACCTGCACGCCGACCTTCTTCGATCGCTTCGAGGACGCGTTCCTGCACGAAGCGCGCGCATTCGTCGCGGCCGTGCGCACGGGGGGGACGTCGGGCGGCGCGACGCTCGCCGACGCGCTGGAGGCGACCCGCATCGGTCACGCGCTGCGCGAGGCGCTGCATACCGGACGCGCGATCGATCTGTAAGGGAAATCGCGGGCGGGAAGGCCGGCGTCGGCACGTTCCCGCCCGCGCCGCGCGGCGCTCCGACGGGGAAGGGCGCGCTGCGGTAAAATCCGGCCTTCCTCCGGCGCCGCGACGCGGCGCCTCATTCGAAGGTCGAAAGCCGATGCAAATTCACAAGGAAGTGGACGCGCGCGGGCTCAATTGCCCGCTGCCGATCCTGCGCGCCAAAAAAGCGCTGGCCGACATGGAAAGCGGCCAGATTCTCAAGGTGCTCGCCACCGATCCGGGGTCTCAGCGGGACTTCGCGGCTTTCGCGAAGCAGACGGGCAACGAAATCGTCGAATCGTCGGCACAGGACAAAATCTTCGTATTTCTGATGCGCCGCCGCTGATCCGGCCCGCGCCGATTCCTTCCACGTTTTACCGAATGCCGCTCCGGGCAAGGCCCGGGCGGCATTTTTGTTGGCTGTCCGAAACGGCTCGCAGCAACTCGCCATTGTGTCCGCGTCTTTATTTTCCGTGAATGACGTTTGACTTTGTTTAACGCTTGTTCTGGCGTGATTTAACAATAGATAACAGAAAGCTTACGGTCTTATCTCGATAATGACCGAGTCGCGACGGACGGGGTGTTTCACGTTTGTTTCGTTGCGTCAGACCAATCGCTCTCAACATCACACCAAACCATTTGTAGAGGTCATTCATGAAGGATATGCGCACGGGGATCCTGGCAGCGGCCGTGACTCTGGCAGCGGCGCCGGCGGCGTTCGCGGCGGACGGCACGATCACGATCAACGGTCAGGTGACGTCCCAGACCTGCACGATCAGCGGCAACGGCGGCGGCAAGGATTTCACGGTCACGCTGCCGACGGTGTCGGCATCGACGCTGGCGACGGCGGGTGCCGCCGCCGGCCGCACGCCGTTCAACATCGCGCTGTCGAAGTGCACGCCGAACTCGGGCAACGTGTCCACCTACTTCGAGCCGGGCGCGACCGTCGACACGACGACGGGCCGCCTCGTCAACACGGCGCCGGGCGGTGCCGCCAACGTGCAGGTCGGCCTGCTGAACTCGGACAATTCGAGCATCCAGCTGGGTGCGGCGCAGGCGAGCCAGAACTCGAAGCCGGTCGCGCTGTCGGGCGGCGCGGCAACGCTCAACTACTACGCGCAATACGTCGCGACGGGCGGCGCGGCGACGGCGGGCAGCGTGACGACCACGACGCTCTACTCGATCGTCTACCAGTAAGACGGACGCTTGCAGCAGCAGTCATTGCAGTAAGCCGGCGGGCGCGATGCCCGCCGGCGGCGATGGGGACCAGGGCGGCGCAGTTCGCTCGATAATTCGGATATCGAAATGTTATTCAACCGGCATTGGCGCGCCGCGTTCGCGGCCTGCGTCATTTCTGCCGCCGCGTCGGCGGCGCATGCATCCGTGGTGCTGAACGGCACGCGGGTGATCTATCAGGCCAAGGAACGCGAAGTCACGCTCAAGCTCAGCAACGACGGCGATGCGCCGGCGCTCGTGCAGACCTGGATCGACGACGGCAACGCGAACGCGCTGCCCGACGATTCCAAGGTGCCGTTCACGCTCACGCCGCCGCTGTTCCGGCTCGATCCGAAGAAAGGGCAGACGCTGCGGATCATCCACACGCAGGATCCGCTGCCGGAGGATCGCGAATCGGTGTTCTGGCTCAATGTGCTCGAGGTGCCGCCGCTGGCCGAGACGGCGCCTGGCACGCCGAATTCCCTGCAGCTCGCGTTCCGCTCGCGCATCAAGCTGTTCTTCCGTCCCGCCGGCCTGCCGGGCGATGCGAACGACGCGGCGGCGAAGGTGACCTGGCGTTTCGCGAAGCGGGCCGCGGGCGGCTACGCGCTGGCCGCGACCAATCCGACGCCGTACCACGTGACCTTCAGCAGGATCGCCGCTCGCACGGGCGGCGCGGTCTACTGCAACGACAAGGGCGCGATGGTCGATCCCGGCGCGACCGTCGAATTCGACGTCGGCCAGATCGGCGCGGTGAGCGCCGAGGTGCCGGCCGAGGTCGAGTACACGACGATCAACGACTACGGCGCGGGTGTCGCCGGCGCGTTCCGCGCGCAGCCGAAGCCGTAGCATCCGGCGCCAAGCCGCACACGCCAGGCACCGCGCGACGACGCGGGCCTTCACAAGAACGGGGTGTCGCCTCCACGGGGGGCGGCGATCGGCAACACGTCGCCGAGACGTATCTAGCTAAACCATGCGAACGAGAGACCCGCACACGCGATCGCGCGCCGTGCGACGGCCCGCGCTCCGGCGCAGCCACGCCGTGATTCTGGGGATGCTGGCGTCCCATTGGCCCGTCACCGTGCTGGCGGGCGACGCGAGCGACGCGCTGTCGGTCGCCGACGTCAAGTTCAACGACCAGTTCCTGATGCGCCCGAAGGGCCAGCGCGTCGACGTGTCGCGCTTCGCGCGCGGCAACCCGGTCATGCCGGGCGAATACCTGGTCGACCTGTACCTGAACGGCGACTGGATCGGCCGCAACGCGGTGCGCTTCGAAGGGCCGAACGGCGCGGCCGTGCCGTGCTTCGGCCAGTCGCTCGCCGAAAAACTCAATCTCGATGACAACGTGCTCGGCGAGTCGAGCCGCGCCGCGCTCGCGCGGCTGGCCGCGGGCGCCTGCGCGAATCTCGGCGAGGTCGCGCCCGGTGCGTCCTGGTCGTTCGAGCTATCGGACCTGCGCCTCGACCTGAGCGTGCCGCAGGCGCTGCTGCGGCGCACGCCGCAAGGCTATGTCAGTCCCGAATTCTGGGACAAGGGCGTGCCTTCCGCGACGCTGGCGTACAACTTCAACACCTTCCATACCGGCGGCGCGGCGTCGAACACGACGACCTATCTCGGCGTCGATTCGGGCGTCAATCTCGGCAGCTGGCATGTCCGCCAGCGCTCGGCGCTGACCTGGCAGTCGACGGGGCCGCGCAGCTACCAGAACATCGCGACCTATCTGCAGCACGACATCCCGTCGCTGCGCAGCCAGTTGACGATCGGCGACGCGTTCACCGACGGCGCGGTGTTCGACAGCATCGGCATTCGCGGCGTGCAGCTTGTCTCCGACGACCGGATGCTGCCCGATTCGATGCGCGGCTACGCGCCGCTGATTCGCGGCATCGCGCAGTCGAACGCGCGCGTGACCGTCTCGCAGAACGGCAACAAACTGTACGAGACCACCGTCGCGCCGGGGCCGTTCGAGATCAAGGATCTCTACTCGACGGGCTACGGCGGGAACCTGCTGGTGACGGTGACCGAAGCCGATGGCAGCGAGCACAGTTTCGCGGTGCCGTACGCGTCGGTCGCGCAGCTGCTGCGTCCGGGCATCACGCGTTTCTCGGTCGCGGCGGGCGAGGCGCGCGACGCGCAGCTCTCGCGCAAGGACAAGCTGGTGCAGGGCGTCGTGCAGCGCGGAGTCAACAATGTCGTGACGGGCTACGCGGGCGCGATCGCAGCCGAGGGCTATCTCGCGGGGCTGATCGGCGCGGCGTTCAACACGCCGCTCGGCGCGGTCGCGGTCGACGTCACGCAGGCGAAGGCCGACATCCGCGGCGCGGCCGGCACGTCCGGCCATAGCGTGCGGATCAGCTACAGCAAGTTCGTGCCGTCGACCCAGACCAACCTGGCGGTCGCCGCCTATCGCTATTCGTCGAGCGGGTTCTGGCAGATGCGCGACGCGCTGCTCGCGCGCAGCCGGGTCGCGGAAGGGCAGGACGTGCGCACGGTCGACCGGCAGCGCAATCAGGTGCAGCTCACGCTCAACCAGCGCTTCGGCGGCCGGTGGGGCAACGTCTATGTGGTCGGCTCGTCGCTCGACTACTGGAACCGGGGCGGCACGACCACGCAGTTCCAGGTCGGCTACAACAACGTGCTGAACGCGTTCGGCAACACGCTGACCTACACCCTGTCGGCGTCGCGTCAGCGCGACGGCCTGAGCGGGCAGATGAACAACCAGATCTTCGCGAGCGTGTCGCTGCCGCTCGGCCGCGGCGCGCACGCGCCGACGCTCGCGTTCGGCGTCACTAACAACAGCGTCGGCGGCACGTCCGAGCAGATGATGCTGAACGGCTCCGCGTTCGACGACAACGCGCTCAGCTACGGCGTGAACGTCAACCGCTCGCCGGGCACGACGACGGGCGGCGGCAACGCGCAGTACCGCGGCACGTACGCCACGGTGTCGGGCAGCGCGAGCGGCGGCTCGGGCTTCTCGCAGTACTCGGCGGGGCTGTCGGGCGCGGTTGTCGCGCACCCGGGCGGCGTCACGCTCGCGAACGATCTCGGCGAGACGATCGGGATCGTCGAGGCGAAGGACGCGAAGGGGGCGCGGATCACCAATGCGCCGGGCGTGCATGTCGATGCGCGCGGCTATGCGGTGATCCCGTATCTGACGCCGTACAGCCTGAACACGGTCGAGCTCGATCCGAAGGGGTTGCCGCTCGACGTGGAGCTGAAGGCGACCAGCGCGCAGATCGCGCCGCGCGCGAATTCGGTGGTGATGATCCGCTTCGCGACCGTGTCGGGCCGCTCGGCGGTGATCTCTGCGCGGCAGCCGGACGGCGCGCCGCTGCCGTTCGGCGCGACCGTCGTGAACGACCGGGGCGTCGACGTCGGCGCGGTGGGTCAGGGCGGGCGGATCTTCGTGCGCGGGGTCGGCGACGCGGGCGCCTTGCAGGTGAAGTGGGGCGACGGCGCGAACGAGCGTTGCCTGTTCGATTACCGTCTGCCGCCGAAGCACGACAAGGCGCTGTCGTATGTGCAGATCGAAACCGTGTGCCGTGCCGCCGGGATCGCCGCGGCCGTACCGGATGCCGCGCCGGGCGGCGACTACCGGGCGCCGCTCGCGACGCCGGCGGCGCAACTGCCGGTCGCTCGCGACCGCCTGTAAAGGAAACGAAAACATGATGAGCGGAATGTCAGGACAGGCGCACGTGCGCCGTGCGGTGCGCGTCGGGCTGGCGATGGCGGGCGCGATGGCGCTGATCGGGCCGGTTCGGGCCGGCACGCTGACCGTGCCGACCAACTACGGCTCGTTCCAGCCGATCACGTTCAATGCGTCGTATACGCCGCCGCGCGACGTGACGGTCGGCAGCGTGATCCAGCAGAATCAGCCGGTCGGCATCAACTACGGGATGCGGGTGAGCGGCGTGTACTGCCCGATCCGCAAGACCGTCACGATCAACGGATCGTTGGTGCCGGGGATGACCGACACCTACCAGACCAACGTGCCGGGCATCGGCGTGCGCTTCTTTACCACGGCCGGCTGGAACGGCAGCTGGGAGCAGGCGCCCGGCTCGAGTACCTACTATCCGCCGTCGTCGTACGCGGCGACCGCGTGGTACACGTCGGCCGCGCTCGTCGTGACCGGCCAGGTCGGCAGCGGTCGCCTCACGTCGCTGCCGAGCATGACGATCGCGCTGTCGGGCAGCTGTTTTCCGACGGTGACCCGCACGCAGACCATCGCGGCGGGCAGCGTGATCGTGCCGACGACCTGCACGGTGACGACGCCGTCGATCGCGGTCACGCTGCCGAACGTGAAGGCGGGCGATTTCAGCGGCGTGGGGTCGACGAAGGGCGACACGGGCTTGCGGATCGGCCTCAGCTGCCGCGCGGGCGCCGACGTCAATGTGACGCTCACCGATGCGACCGACCCCGGCAACACCTCGAACCTGCTGACCCTCGCATCCGGCTCGACCGCGCGAGGCGTGAAGCTTCGGGTGCTGTACAACGGTTCGCCGGTGGCCTACGGGCCGGACTCGGCGGTCGCGGGCAACCTGAATCAGTGGCGGGTGGGGCCGTCCTCGAGCGTGACGAGCGTGCCGCTCACCGCGCAGTACATCGCGACCGATACGGTGCTGCCGGGGATCGTCAAGGGCATCGCGACGTTCACGATGAGTTATCAGTAAATGAAAAGGCGGCGGCTTTCGACTTGTGGAAAATTTCTCCAAAAAGGCGAAACAAGCAAAAAACACCGCGAATTTCGCTAAAAAAGCCCGCTATATCTAACAATTCTTAAACCACACGACGATCCGCGCTGCTTATACTGGCTCACCTGACGATCGATTGCTGCGACCATGATTCGCATGGCGCACGCCGAAGTCACGAGACGGGGGACATGCCCAGCGCGTGTCGTTGCTGCAAACTGGGAGATGTCATGCTCTTCAGATCGGGGACGATTCGAATACCGTTCGATGCGGGCGGGAAGGCGCGGGAACGCGTTCAGTCGGTGCATCGGGTCGAGCTGGACCCCGAGCACGACCGCCATGCGCGCGCCGCGCTCGAGGCCTATGCGGATTCGAGCGCGACCGAGATGCCGTGGCTGACGGAATGGCTGCGCGAGGCGATGGGCAGTGCCCAGCCCGACCTGACGCGCTGTGCCGTCACCGTCGAGCGCGTGTTCGATCTCGCGCACGCATGGGCCGCCGACCAGCCCGACTACGCGCGGGCCGCATGGGAACATGTTCGGATGCAGCTGCGCAGCGCGCTGCAGCGGCAGCCGCAACCGGCCGATCGCGATCCGATCAGCCTGGACTGACCCGCGCCGCGCCCCGGGATCCGGTCGGCGCGACAGGCCGCGAGAGCGGCACAGCGCGGCAAGCCGCACAAATTCGGGGCGATTTTCATACTACTATGATGCAGAGGGTGCCCGGCTTCGCCTAGTTTTTGAGATATGCGGCAATCCAAATAAAATGCAGGTTTTAGACCGCGCGGGCGAGCAGTCTTGTACAGTGCAGCCGATAATAATGGGTTAGGGGTTGGGCAACTTGGCGTAAGCGCACTCGAAGCAGGCGCGACGGCGGGTGCGAAGGACCCACAATGACGAGTCGATTTCCCTTTGCGGGGTGCTATGAGAATTGCTGTATTGGATGACGATCAGGCCCAGACGGATTTTGTCAGTCAAACGCTGACGTCCGCGGGACATACATGCTACGCATTTAAAGAAGGCAAGGCGCTGAAGAAGCGCCTGCAGCGCGAGACATTCGATCTGCTGGTGCTCGACTGGAACGTGCCCGACATGTCCGGCGAGGAGGTGCTGAAGTGGGTTCGGGCGAACCAGGTCGAGCATCGTCTGCCGATCATCTTCATGACGAGCCGCGACGACGAGGCGGGCATCACGCAGATCCTGAACGCCGGCGCGGACGATTACGTCGTGAAGCCGGTGTCCGGGCCGATCCTGCGCGCCCGCATCGGTTCGCTGCTGCGCCGCGCGTATCCGGTCAACGCGGAAGCGACGGTGCGCGAGTTCGATACGTTCAAGTTCGACGTGAATCTGAAGCAGGCCTATGTCGGCGACAAGCCGGTCAGCCTGACGCAGAAGGAATTCGAGCTGGCGCTGCTGCTGTTCCAGCATCTCGACCGGCCGCTGTCGCGCGCCCACATTCTCGATCTCGTCTGGAAGCAGGCGACCGATATCCCGTCGCGCACGATGGACACCCACATCTCGATGCTGCGCACGAAGCTGGGCCTGCGTCCCGAGAACGGTTACCGCCTCGCGCCGATCTACGGGTACGGGTACCGGCTGGAACGGGTGACGCAAGGGGAGACCGAGTGAGATCGAGCGGGATCATGAAAACGCGCGTGCTGGCGGCATGCATCGCCGTGGTCGCGGCCGTCGCGATGCAGTACGCGCAGGCGCAGCCGCCCAAGGCCCGGCAGGCCGTCAAGACCGTGCAGTACACGACCCGCCAGGGCGACACCCTGTACGACGTCGCGGATCGCTACCTGCAGGGGCCGGACGACTGGACCCTGGTCGCGCAGTTGAACGACGTGCCGGTGCCGAAGCAGCTGCAGCCCGGCATCGTGCTGAACCTGCCCGCCGCGAGGCTGCGCAAGGAGCGGCTGTCGGCGCGCGTGGTCGCCGCGCACGGGCCGGTGGAAAGCGCCGCCAGCGGCGCGGTCGGCTTCGTGCCCGTGGCGGTCGATACGACGCTGACGGAAGGCGACCGGCTGCGGACCGGTTCCAACGGTTTCGTCACGCTCGAACTGGCCGACGGCACGCACCTGAGCCTGCCGCCCGACAGCCAGATCGATCTCGCAACGCTGCGGCGCACGGTGCTGACCGGCACACTCGAGCGCGTGATCGACCTGCAGCGCGGGTCGGTCGACAGCGACGTCACGCACCTGAAGAAAAAGGACGACCGTTTCCAGATCCGCTCGCCGTCGGTGGTGGCGGGGGTGCGCGGTACTCGCTTTCGAGTGAATTACGACACGGACGGCCAGGCGTCGACGATGGTCGAAGTGCTGGACGGCACCGTCGGCGTCGCGCCGAGCCGGGAGTCGACGCTCGATGCGACGCTGGTCCACGAGAATTTCGGTAACGTGACGAAGGCGAACGGTCAGATCGGCAGCCCGATCGAGCTGCTCGACGCGCCGCGGCTCGCCGAGCCCGCCAAGGTGCAGGATGCGCCGACGGTGGTGTTCGGGCTGGCGCCGCTCGACGGCGCGCGCGCCTACCATGTACAGATCGCCCGCGATGCCGGGCTGCTCGACCTGTTCAAGGAGGTGCGCACGGCGTCGCCGCGCGCCGAATTCGCGGATGTTCCGGACGGCACGTATTTCGTGCGGATCGCGGCCGTCGATGCGAACGGCCTCGAAGGCCGGCCGCGCACCTATGCGTTCGAGCGCCGCCAGTTCGGTCTCGACGCATCGGCCGGGCCGGGCGCGGGCGGCTACGCGTTCCGCTGGACGACGAACCGCGCGGCGGCGGGCGTGACGCGCTTCCGCTTCGTGCTGTCGACGTCGAAGGATCTCGCCAATCCGATCGTCGATCAGGTCGATCTGAACAGCGGACGCATCGTGGTGGCCAATCTGCCGCCGGGAGACTATTACTGGACGGTGATCGCGGAGCAGTTCGACGGCGGCCGGTTCTACGAAAAGGCCAGCTCGGTCAACGCATTCACGCTCGCGCGCTGATGGGCGCCGGATGAAACTTGACCCGCGCATTGATCCGCGCACGCAACGGCGGCGGCTGCTAGGCCGCCGCTTTCTCATCGAATGGATCGCGATCGGCTGTCTGGGGATCGCGGTCATCCTGGCGGGCGTCGCCGGCCACACCACGTCGAGCGTCGACCGGATCATCTACGACCGGCTGCTGACGCTGCGCAATCTCCCGATCGAATCGAACCTCGTGGTCGTCGAGATCGACAATCAGAGCCTCGCCGAACTCGGACGCTGGCCCTGGGCGCGCAGCGTGCACGCGCAGCTTCTCGACGCGCTCGCGAAGGCGCAGCCGGCGGCGGTGGTCTACGACGTGCTGTTCACCGAGCCGTCGGCGGACGACCGGCAGTTCGCGAAATCGCTCGACCAACTGCCGACCTACCTGCCGATCCTGCTGAGTCCCGAGGAGCGCGACGGTACCCGGACCGTCGTGCCGCCCGTGCCCGCGCTCGCCGGACATGCGGCCGGCGTCGGCCACATCAATCTCGAAGTGGATCCGGACGGCATCGTGCGCAGCGTCGCGCTGTACGAAAGCGACGGCCGGCACCGCTGGCCGCAGCTGATGGTGCCCGTGTTCCACGCGCTCGAAAACGGCCAGTTCAAGCTCGCGAACGCGGTGCCGCTCACGCCGCGCGCGCACGATCTCGCGCAGGACGACAACGGCGAGGCCCGTTACTACATTCCGTTCAGCCGCTACACGCAGACCTATCCGACGATCTCGTTCGCCGACGTGCTTGCCGGGCGCGCGAATCCCGACGAGCTGCGCGGCAAGATCGTGATCGTCGGCGTGACCGCGTCGGGCCTGTACGACCGCTTCGCGACGCCGATCTCGGGCGAATTCGGCCCGCTGCCGGGCGTCTATATTCACGCGGGCATCCTCGACATGCTGATGACGGGTCGTGCGATCTCGCCGGTGTCGGGCTCGCTGCTGTTCATCGCGTCGCTGCTGCCGCTCGTCGTGCTGCTGGCGGGGTTCCTGATGCTCTCGCCCTGGCGCTCGCTGCTGCTGACGCTCAGTCTCGCCGTGCTGGCGGTCGCGTCGAGCGCGGCGCTGCTGTACGAGGCCCGGCTGTGGCTGTCGCCCGCGCCGGCGATCTTCGGGCTGATCGCGGTGTATCCGATCTGGAACTGGCGGCGGCTCGAGATGACGATGTCGTATCTGCGCCGCGAACTGCAGCGGCTCGCCGACGAGCCGCACCTGCTGCCCGAGGCGCCGAGCGAGCGGGGCGAGTTCGGCGGCGACGTGCTGGAGCGCCAGATGAGCCTGATGGCGCAGGCGGCGCAGCGTGTGCAGGACATGAAGCGTTTCGTGTGGGACAGCCTCGACAGCATGCCGGAACCCGTGCTGGTGACCGACATCGCGGGCACGGTGCTGATCGCGAACCACGCGGCGAAGAAGTATTGCGCGCGGCTGAACGTCCCGGCGCCGGAGGGCCGCCCGCTGCGGGTCGCGCTGGGCGAGCTGACGTTCATGAAAACGGTCGACGGCAAGGCGGAGCGGGAAGCCGAAATGCGGGCTTACTGGCCGGCCGCGCTCGACCCGACCCGGGACTTCGAAAACGACTTGATGGAGCGCGGTATCGAAGTTCGCGACAGTGACGGGCTCGATCATCTGTTACGCTACGCGCCATGCACCAATGCCCAGGGCAAGGTGACGGGGTGGATCGCCGGCCTCGTGGATGTCACGGAGCTGCACGCGGCCGAACGTCAGCGGGAAGAAGCGCTGCATCTGCTGTCGCACGACATGCGCTCGCCGCAGTCGTCGATTCTGGCGCTGGTGGAGATCGAGCGGCAGCGCGTGGAATCCGAGCATACGCGTGGCCTGCTGGCCCGGATCGAACGCTATGCGCAGCGCGCGCTGATGCTGGCGGATGAATTCGTCCAGCTGGCGCGGGCCGAGTCGCAGACCTATCAGCTGGAACCGGCGAGTTTCGCGGACCTGCTGATCGACGCGAGCGACGAAGTGTGGCCGCAGGCGCAGGCGAAGCATATCCGTATCGATACGTTGTTCGGCGACGATCTGTGCTGGGTCAGCGCCGACCGGTCCCTGATGACCCGCGCGCTCGTGAATATCCTGAACAACGCGGTGAAATACAGTCCGACGGACACGGTGATCGCGTGTACGCTGTCGACCGAACGTAGATCGAGACGGATGCTCTGTACGATTCGCGATCAGGGTTACGGCATTTCGCCCGAGGATCAGCGGCATCTGTTCGAGCGCTTCAAGCGCTTTCACACGAACGAGCGGCCGGAGGTGGCGGGCTCGGGGCTGGGCATGGCGTTCGTCAAGACCGTCGTGACGCGGCATGGCGGAGGCGTTTCCGTCGACAGCGCGCTCGGCGTCGGCACGGCGATCGCGATCACGCTGCCGCTGCTGGAGGAACCGTCGGCGTGACGTGGGCCGAGGCGGCCAGAGGCGGGGCGGACAGGCAAGAATTGGAGAAGCTATGAAGATCTCGTGGACGGGGGTGGCGCTGGCTGCCGCGCTGTTGTCCGGATGTGCGTCGGTGACGACGGGCGTCAGTGCGTCGGCCGGGCCGGCCGGATTTGCGGCGAGCGGTACGCGCACCTATGGGTTTGCCCGCACGGACGCTCAGGCCGGGAATGCCGATTACCGGCAGGTGGAGGCGCTCGTGCGCGACGCGCTGAAGCAGCGCGGCCTCGACGAGCGGCCGGCCGGGAAGGCCCGCTACCGGCTCGCGATCGCGTACGCGACGCAGCCGGCCACGGTCGCGCTCGCGACCGACCAATGCGGCGGCGAGCGGGCGCCGTGCGTGATGGTCGACGGCCCGGCGCCGTTTGCGCTGCCGTTCGCCGGGACGGTGTACCGGCACGTGCTGACGCTTCGGTTCGTCGATCAGAAGACGGGGGCGGACGCCTACCGCGTATCGGCGGCCGTCAAGGACCGTCATGCGGACGCGCTGCATGCGGCGCCGACGCTGGTGCGCAGCGCGTTGGCTCAGGTGCCGTTCAGCGGCGCGAACGGCTGGTTCGTCAAGACGAAAAAAGACGACGCGGGCGGAATGCCGGGCGTCGTCTCGGTGGTGCCGGCCGACGCGCGCTGAACGCCGCTCGGGCCGGGCCGCGGGGCTGGCGGAATGCTCAGCCTTGCGGCAGGTTCGTGCGGGTACGCAGGTACTCGTCGAACTCCTTCTTCACTTCCGGGTGGCGCAGCGCGAATTCCACCGTGGCCTTCAGGTAGCCGAGCTTGCTGCCGCAATCGAAGCGGGTGCCCTGGTACTTGTACGCCAGCACCTGCTCGTCGGTGAGCAACGCCTCGATCGCGTCGGTGAGCTGCAGTTCGCCGCCTGCCCCCGGCTTGATCGCGCGCAGGTGATCGAAGATCCGCGGCTTCAGGATGTAGCGGCCGACCACGCCGAGGTTCGACGGCGCAACTTCGGGCGCGGGCTTCTCGACGATCGCCGACATCTTGATGATCGATTCCTCCCACTCCTTGCCGTCGACGATGCCGTAGGACTTCGTCTCCGCCGGCGGGATCTCTTCGACGCCGATCACCGAGCTGTGATAGTGGTCGAACACGTCGACCATCTGCTTCATCACGGGGGGATGACCGTACAACAGGTCGTCCGCGAGAATCACCGCGAACGGATTGTCGGCGACCAGTTTCTCCGCGCACAGCACCGCGTGGCCGAGGCCCAGCGCTTCCGGCTGGCGCACGTAGAAGCAGTCGACGTGGCTCGGCTTGATGCTACGCACCAGCTCGAGCAGCTTGTCCTTGCCGCGCGCCTCCAACTCGGCTTCGATCTCATACGACTTGTCGAAGTGATCCTCGATCGCGCGCTTGCTGCGCCCGGTCACGAAGATCATCTCGGTGATGCCCGCGGCGATGGCTTCCTCCACGGCATACTGGATCAGCGGTTTGTCGACGACGGGCAGCATCTCCTTCGGGCTTGCCTTGGTGGCGGGCAGGAACCGTGTGCCGAGGCCCGCGACCGGGAAAACTGCCTTGGTGACTTTCAACATGATTAAACCTTTGCTCCTCGAATCGATCGATGAATCCCGATCAAATGATTATTCCGGCATTATAGGCAATACAAGAAGCCTTACGGTTTGTTACGCCGGCAGGCGTGCCAACTGCTCGCTCAATTTCGTCAAGGTACGCTGAAATTCGGCCAGCCGCTTCTGTTCTTGCTCGACCACCGCGGCAGGCGCCCTGGCGACGAACGCCTCGTTGCCGAGCTTCGCGTTGCACTTGACGACCTCGCCCTCGAGCCGCGCGATTTCCTTCGACAGCCGCTCGCGTTCCGCGGCGACGTCGATTTCCACTTTCAGCACGAGCTTGTTCCGGCCCACGATCGCGATCGGCGCACCGTGCGCCTGCTGGTCGAGCGTGGCTTCGTCGGCGAGGATCTGCACGTCGGACAGGCGTGCGAGCGCTTGCACGTAGGGGGCGAACGAATGCAGCTGCGACACGTCGCCGGTCACCAGGAGCGGTGCTTTGGTGGCGGGAGACAGATTCATCTCACCACGCAGATTACGACATGCATCGACCACCGCTTTCAGTTCGGCGGCCCACTGTTCGGACTGCTCGTCGAATTTCTTCGGATCGGCGAGCGGGTAGGACTGCACCATCAGCGATGCCTCGCCTTGCGCTGAGCCTTGCGGGTAGCGGCCGGCAAGCGGCGCCACCTTCTGCCACAGCGCCTCGGTGATGAACGGAATCACCGGATGCGCGAGACGCAACACCGTCTCGAGTACGCGCAGCAGCGTGCGGCGGGTCGCGCGTTGCTGTTCCGGCGTGCCGTTCTGGATCTGCACCTTCGCGAGTTCGAGATACCAGTCGCAGTACTCGTCCCAGACGAACTTGTAGATGCCGTTCGCGACGTTGTCGAAGCGGTAATCGGCGAAGCCCTTCGCGATGTCGGCTTCGACCCGCTGCAGCAGCGATACGATCCAGCGGTCGGCCGCCGAGAAGTCGAGATAGCCGCCGGGGCCGCAGTCGCCCGCGCCGCACACTTCGGGCTTGCCGAGGCCGCAGTCGTGGCCCTCGCAGTTCATCAGCACGAAGCGGGTGGCGTTCCACAGCTTGTTGCAGAAGTTGCGATAGCCTTCGCAGCGCGCGAGGTCGAAATTGACGTTGCGGCCGAGCGTCGCCATCGACGCCATCGTGAAGCGCAGCGCATCGGTGCCGAATGCGGCGATGCCGTCCGGGAATTCCTTGCGGGTCTTCTTCTCGATGGTCGCCGCCTGCTTCGGGTTCATCAGGCCGGTGGTGCGCTTCGCGACCAGCGCGTCGAGACCGATGCCGTCGACGATGTCGATCGGGTCGAGCGTGTTGCCCTTGCTCTTCGACATCTTCTGGCCTTCCGCGTCGCGCACGAGGCCGTGCACGTAGACGGTATGGAACGGCACCTGCCCGGTGAAGTGGGTGGTCATCATCACCATCCGGGCGACCCAGAAGAAGATGATGTCGAAGCCCGTCACGAGCACCGACGACGGCAGGAAGTGCTTCAGTTCGACGGTGTCGTTCGGCCAGCCGAGCGACGAGAACGGCACCAGCGCGGACGAGAACCACGTGTCGAGCACGTCGTCGTCGCGCTTGAGCGCGCCCGTGTAGCCCTGCGCGTCGGCCTGCGCGCGTGCGTCTTCCTCGCTGCGTGCGACAAACACCTCGCCGTTCTCGCCGTACCAGGCGGGAATCTGGTGGCCCCACCACAGCTGGCGCGAGATGCACCAGTCTTGAATGTTTTCCAGCCACTGGTTGTAGGTGGTCGTCCAGTTCTCGGGGACGAGCTTGATCTGGCCGCTGCGCACGACGTCGAGCGACACCTCGGTGATCGACTTGCCCGGGTGGAACGTGCCTTCGGGCGCGGGCTTCGTCATCGCGACGAACCACTGGTCGGTGAGCATCGGCTCGAGCACGACGCCCGTGCGGTCGCCGCGCGGCACCATCAGCTTGTGCGGCTTGACCGAGTCGAGCAGGCCGAGCGCGTCGAGGTCGGCGACCATCTGCTTGCGCGCGTCGAAGCGGTCGAGGCCGCGATATTTTTCCGGCGCGTTGTCGTTGATCTTCGCTTCGAGCGTGAGAATCTCGATCTGCGGCAGCTTGTGGCGCAGGCCGATCTGATAGTCGTTGAAATCGTGCGCGGGCGTGACCTTCACGACGCCGGTGCCGAATTCACGGTCGACGTAGTCGTCGGCGATGATCGGGATCTCGCGATCGACGAGCGGCAGCTTCACGTGCCGGCCGATCAGGTGCGCGTAGCGTTCGTCCTCCGGGTGGACCATCACGGCGACGTCGCCGAGCATGGTCTCGGGGCGCGTGGTCGCGACCGTCAGGTGGTCCGAGCCGTCGGCGAGCGGGTAGCGGATGTGCCACAGATGGCCGTTTTCCTCCTCGCTTGCGACTTCGAGGTCGGACACGGCCGTCATCAGCACCGGATCCCAGTTGACGAGGCGCTTGCCGCGGTAGATCAGGCCCTGTTCGTACAGGCGCACGAACACCTCGCGCACGACGCCCGACATCTTGTCGTTCATCGTGAAGTATTCCCGCGACCAGTCGGTCGACGCGCCGAGGCGGCGCACCTGCCGGGTGATCGTGGAGCCGGACTGCTCCTTCCAGTCCCACACGCGCTCGACGAACTTCTCGCGGCCGAGATCGTGGCGCGACACGCCCTGCGCGTCGAGCTGGCGCTCGACGACGATCTGCGTCGCGATGCCCGCGTGGTCGGTGCCCGGCACCCACAGGGTGTTGTCGCCGAGCATCCGGTGGTAGCGCGCGAGCCCGTCCATGATCGTCTGGTTGAACGCGTGGCCCATGTGCAGCGTGCCCGTGACGTTGGGCGGCGGCAGTTGGATGGCGAAATCCGGGCGGTTCGGGTCGAACGCCGGGGCGGCATAGCCGCGTTTTTCCCACTCCGGCCCCCATTGGGCTTCAATAGTGTGGGGCTCGAAACTCTTCGCAAGCGTGCTGTCGCTCATGGTTGGAAATCTGCCGAAAGATGCGTGAATGATGCGGAAACCCTGAATTATAAATGGATGCGCATCGGCGGGACACCGCGGCGCCCCGATCGGGCGGTCCGCGCACGTCGCGCCCGGCCCGGCGCGCGGGCGCCTTATAATGGCGGGCCTGCCTTTTACCCGCTCATTCGCTTCCTCTCCATGCCCGATCTGCTCGCGAATCTCAACCCCGAACAACATGCGGCCGTCACGCTGCCGAACGAACCGGCGCTGATTCTCGCCGGGGCGGGCAGCGGCAAGACCCGGGTGCTCATCACGCGGATCGCGTGGCTGATTCAGCACGGCTACGCGTCGCCGATGACGGTGCTCGCCGTCACCTTCACGAACAAGGCCGCGCGCGAGATGATGGCGCGGCTGTCCGCGCTGATGCCGATCGATACGCGCGGCATGTGGATCGGCACCTTCCACGGCCTGTGCAACCGGATGCTGCGCGCGCACTACCGCGACGCGGGGCTGCCGCAGACCTTCCAGATCCTCGATACCGCCGATCAGTTGTCGGCGATCAAGCGGCTCATGAAGGCGGCGAACATCGACGACGAGAAATATCCGCCGAAGAACGTCCAGTACTTCATCAACAACGCGAAGGAGCAGGGCCTGCGGCCGGACAAGGTCGATGCGACCGACAGCTTCAACCGCAAGTTCGTCGAGCTGTATCAGGCGTACGACCAGCAATGCCAGCGCGAGGGCGTCGTCGATTTCCCCGAACTGCTGCTGCGCTGCTACGAACTGCTCGCGCACAATCCGCCGCTGCGCGCGCATTACCAGGCGCGCTTCAGGCACATCCTGGTCGACGAGTTCCAGGACACCAACAAACTGCAGTACGCATGGCTCAAGCTGCTCGCGGGCGGCCAGAACGCGATCTTCGCGGTCGGCGACGACGATCAGTCGATCTATGCGTTCCGCGGCGCGAACGTCGGCAACATGCGCGATTTCGAGGACGAGTTCCGGGTGCGCAACCTGATCAAGCTCGAGCAGAACTACCGGTCGCACGGCAACATCCTCGACGCGGCGAATCAGCTGATCTCGAACAACGCGCACCGGCTCGGCAAGAACCTGCGCACGGACGCCGGGCATGGCGAGCCGGTGCGGGTCTACGAGGCGGCCACCGATTCGCAGGAGGCGGGCTGGATCGTCGAGGAGATCCGTTCGCTGATCAATACGGGAGCGGCGCGCAGCGAAGTCGCGATCCTGTATCGCAGCAACGCGCAGTCGCGCGCGATCGAGCATACGCTGATGACCGCGGGTATTCCGTACCGCGTGTACGGCGGACTGCGCTTCTTCGAGCGTCAGGAAGTGAAGCATGCGCTCGCGTACCTGCGCCTGATCGACAATCCGAGCGACGACACCGCGTTCGTCCGCGTCGTGAACTTCCCGACCCGCGGGATCGGCGCGCGCTCGATCGAACAGCTCGCCGACGCGGCGCGGCTCTACAACTGCGCGATGGCGGCCGCGATTCCGTACGTGACGGGCAAGGCGGGCTCGAGCCTCGGGGCGTTCGCGAACCTGATCGCGAAGATGCGCGCCGAGACGCTGCAGATGAGCCTGCCCGAGACGGTCGAATACGTGGTGCGCGCGAGCGGGCTCGCCGATTTCTACCAGGGCGAGCGCGAAGGGCAGGATCGCCTCGAGAACTTGCAGGAGCTGGTGAACGCCGCCACGGCGTTCGTCAGCGAGGAAGGCTACGGCATGGATACGCCGGCGCGCGCGATCCCGCTGCGCGCCGGCGCGATCGCCGCGCCGGAAATTGCCGCCGCGCAGGACGATCCCGCCGATGCGGTGCTGGATCCGGCGGCGCTCGGCGAACCGGCGCAGAACCCGGACGCGATGACGCCGCTTGCCGGATTCTTGTCGCACGCGTCGCTCGAGGCCGGCGACAACCAGGCGCAGGCCGGCCAGGACGCCATCCAGCTGATGACGGTGCATGCGGCGAAGGGCCTGGAATTCACGGCGGTCTTCATCACCGGTCTCGAGGAAGGCCTGTTCCCGCACGAGAACAGCGCGCTCGAGGCCGACGGTCTCGAGGAGGAGCGCCGGCTGATGTACGTCGCGATCACCCGCGCGAAGGAGCGGCTCTACCTGTCGTTCGCGCAAAGCCGGCTGCTGCACGGCCAGACCCGCTACAACATCCGCTCGCGCTTCTTCGACGAACTGCCGCAGCACGTGCTCAAGTGGCTGACG
Source organism: Burkholderia alba (assembly GCF_034721475.1). Taxonomy (NCBI): domain Bacteria; kingdom Pseudomonadati; phylum Pseudomonadota; class Betaproteobacteria; order Burkholderiales; family Burkholderiaceae; genus Burkholderia; species Burkholderia alba. The sequence goes on from NZ_JAWJWL010000013.1 coordinate 135,855, forward strand.
CCGAAGGCCGAAGCGACCGCCCGCTGGGGCGGCCGCTCGGACAACGCGGGCTGGGGGCGCGACTGGTTCGCGCGGCCGGGCGGCGGACGCGACAGCGTGGTCGATGCGGCCGTGTCGGCACCGTTGCCCGCGTTCGCGAACCAGCAGCGCGCGGCGGAAGGCGGATTCCGGATCGGCCAGCCGGTGTTCCATACCAAGTTCGGCGAGGGCACGGTCACGGCGCTCGAAGGCAGCGGCCCGGACGCGAAGGCGCAGGTCAAGTTCAAGCGGCACGGCGAGAAATGGCTGGCGCTCGCCGTCGCCAAACTGCAGGCGGTCGAATGAGCGCGCCCGCCGTTGTGACCGGGCAGGCGCTCGGCATTCTGGCCGCGCTGCCGGAGGAGCTGGGCGATCTGGTCGCCGCGATGCGGGCCGAGGGGCCGGTCGAGACCCTCACGCTCGGCCGGCGCGACTACCACGTCGGCACCGCGAGCGGCGTGGCCTGCGTGGCGACGCTCGCCCGGATCGGCAAGGTCGCGGCGTCGGCCACCGTCAGCGCGTTGCTGCTGCGCTTCAACGTGCGCGCCGTCGTGTTCACCGGGGTCGCGGGCGGAGTGGGGCGCGACGTCGGCGTCGGCGACATCGTCGTGGCCGATACGCTGCTGCAGCACGATCTCGATGCCTCGCCGCTGTTTCCGCGCTTCGAAGTGCCGCTGCTCGGCGTCACGCGCTTCGCCGCCGATGCCGGGCTCGCCGCGCAACTGCGGGCCGCGAGCGAGCAGTTCGTCGCGGACGAGGGCGACGCGCTGAAGCGCCGCTTCCGGCTGCGGGGCGCGCAGGTTCGCACCGGGCTCATCATCAGCGGCGACCGGTTCGTGTCGAGCGAGCGTGAAGTGATCGCGCTGCGCGATGCGCTTCCCGACGCGCTCGCGGTCGAAATGGAAGGCGCGGCGCTCGCGCAGGTGTGCCATGAATACGGCGTGCCGTGCGCGGTCGTGCGCGCCATTTCCGACACCGCCGACGATCACGCGAGCCAGTCGTTCAGCCACTTCCTGACGGACATCGCGGGTACCTATTCGGCGGGCATTCTGCGGCGTTTCCTGGCGCTCCACGCAAAAGCGGCGGCCTGAACCTCGGGCCGCCGCGGATCGGCAGGACATCGGCAGGGCGCCTCGACAGGCGGCCTGTCGCGTTTCAGGCCGGCTGCTTCGCGCGCTTGCGTCCTTCGACGTCGGGCAGGAGCACGGTCAGGATGCCGAGCAGCGGCAGGAACGAGCACACCTTGTAGACGAACGCGATGCTGGTCGCGTCGGCCAACTGGCCGAGCACCGCCGCGCCGACGCCGCCCATCCCGAACGCGAAGCCGAAGAACAGCCCGGCGACCATGCCGACCTTGCCGGGGATCAGTTCCTGCGCATAGACGAGGATCGCGGAGAACGCCGACGCGAGCACGATGCCGATGATGACGGTCAGCACGCCGGTCCAGAACAGGTTCGCGTAGGGCAGCAGCAGCGTGAACGGTGCGACGCCGAGGATCGATACCCAGATCACGTACTTGCGGCCGATCCGATCGCCGATCGGGCCGCCGATCACGGTGCCCGCCGCGACGGCGGCGAGGAACACGAACAGGTGAATCTGCGCCGCCTGCACCGGCAGATGGAACTTGTCGATCAGATAGAACGTGAAATAGCTGTTGATGCTCGCGAGGTAGAAGTACTTCGAGAACACCAGCATCACGAGCACGCCCATCGCGAACGCCACCTGGCGGCGCGACAGCGTCGCGTGCGCGGCGTGCGCCGCCTTCTTCTTCGTCGCCGGATGGCGCTTGTACCAGCGGCCGATCTGCGCGAGCACGACGATCGCGACCAGCGCGGCCGCCGAGAACCACGCGATGCTGCGCTGGCCGTGCGGGATCACGATCAGCGCGGCCAGCAGCGGCCCGAGCGACGCGCCGGCGTTGCCGCCCACCTGGAACAGCGACTGGGCCAGCCCGTGCTTGCCGCCGGACGCCATCCGTGCCACCCGCGACGATTCCGGATGGAACACCGACGAGCCGCAGCCGACCAGCGCGGCCGCGATCAGCAGGATCGGGAAATTCGGCGCGACCGACATCAGCAGCAGGCCGCTCAGCGTGAAGCCCATCCCGATCGGCAGCGAGTACGGTTGCGGGTGTTTGTCGGTGTAGTGGCCGACGAGCGGCTGCAGCAGCGACGCGGTGATCTGGTAGGTCAGCGTGATGAGCCCGATCTCCGCGAACGACAGCGAGAAATTCGCTTTCAGCATCGGATAGATGGCCAGGATCAGCGACTGGATCATGTCGTTGAGCAGGTGCGAGAAGCTGATCGCGCCGAGTACCGGATAGACGGTGCGCGCGACGGCCGGCGCGGGTGCCGGGGCGGGGCCGGCAGCGACGGTCGAACGGTTGTCGAGACTGGTTTGCATAGGCGTTGAAAGTCGAGGAAAGGAGGCGACGACGCGCTTTGCCGATAACCGGGCGCGCGTTTCTCGTCAATGCGTCGAAGGAGTGTAATGTGGCTCCTGTCGATTGTCCTGCCAACTTTTGTCGAGAATGAGACACCGAAGTCCGGCGTTTCATTCGTCGGTGGAATCTTTCTGGCGGCTTTGGGGCCGGATATCACGTTGCGGCTGAGGCGGGCGGCTCGGGCCGCGCGCCACGCGCAGCGGGTTTTACCGCACTCAAGAAATATCGCCCGCTGCCGTAGATCCGGCGAGATAACCACAAAAGCCAACGATGCGCGGCGCGGGGGCGGGCTGATCCTGCAAGCCTACGCCCGACGGCGGCGCAAGCGCAATTGGCCGTGTCGACGGTGATGCCGAAACCGACCTTTTCGGCCGTAGCACCAGAACGGGGACATATCGATGAAAGGCGTATCGCTGCGTGCGCAGCCGGGGCCGGGCTTCCTGCCCGACGGCGACGCGAAGAGTCCGGGCCCGGCCGCGCCGGTGAAGTCGAAACCGGCGCGCAAGCCGTGGTCCGTGAAGACGACGCTGCGTACCGCTTTCGCGGCGCTGCTGGTCGGCACGCTCGCGATCGGACTCTTCTCGCTGGTCCAGATCAGCCGGTTGAACGAGTCGATCAAGTCGGTGTACGAGCAGGGGCACGTCGCGAGCCGGGCGGCGGAGGAGGTGCGCGGCTACGTGCTGCGCGCGAGCCGGGCGCAGAAGATGCTGCTGACCGCGACCACCGCGAAGGAGCGCGACGATCTCGGCGCGGACATCGACAAGGGGCTGGCCGCGATCGCCGCCGAACTCGTCACCCTGCAGAAATACGCCGATCCGGCCGACGCGGCCGACGCCGCGCAGCTGAAGGCGTTCGCCGGATCGGTCGGGGCGTGGAGCGGCCGTTTGCGCGATTTCGTCAAACTCGTTCGCGAACAGCCGCTCGATCTGTCGCAGATGAGCTGGCAGGTCGGCACTCAGGACGTGTCGCTGATCGTCGAGACCGGCAAGCTCGAAACGCTGGTCGGCGGGCTCGTCAAGGCGCGCGGCGAGGCATCGAAGGCGACCCTCGACAAGTCGGCGACGCTGTTTCGCGCGTCGTTCGCGATGATCGCGGCGATGACGGTCGGGCTGATCCTGCTGGCGTTCGTGATTGCCGAATGGGTGGTGCGGCGGCTCGGCACGCAGCTGGGCGGCGAGCCCGTGTATGCGAAGAAAATCGCGGTGAGCATCGCGCGCGGCGATCTGGCGAACGCGATCCGGCTGCCCCGGCGCGACCAGGGCAGCATGCTGCACGCGCTGCGCGACATGCAGGACGGGCTGGCCGGCACGGTGCGCGACATTGCCGCGAGCGCCGAGGCGATCGCGGCGGCATCCGGGCAGATCTCGATGGGCAATCTGGACCTGTCGCAACGTACCGAGCAGCAGGCGGTCGCGCTCGAAAAGACCGCCGCGAGCATGGAGCAGCTGACGTCGACCGTGCACCAGAACGCGGAGAACGCGAAGCAGGCGAGTGCGCTCGCCGCGAACGCGTCGTCCGTCGCGGAGCAGGGCGGCGACGTGGTGAGCCGGGTGGTCGCGACGATGAACCAGATCGACGCGAGCGCGAAAAGCATCCGCGACATCATCGGCGTGATCGAGGGCATTGCATTCCAGACCAACATCCTCGCGCTGAACGCGGCCGTCGAAGCGGCGCGGGCGGGCGAGGAGGGGCGCGGCTTCTCGGTGGTGGCGAGCGAAGTGCGCTCGCTCGCGCAGCGCTCGGCGACGGCGGCCAAGGAGATCAAGACGCTGATCGGCGCGTCCGTCGAGCGTGTCGCGAACGGGGCGCTGCTCGCGCAGGATGCGGGCCGCACGATGGACGACGTGGTGCGCGCGGTGAAGCGCGTGACCGACATCATGGGCGAAATTTCCGCGGCGTCGAGCGAGCAGAGCGCGGGCATCGACGAAATCGGGCGCGCGGTCACGCAGATGGATTCGGGGACCCAGCAGAACGCCGCGCTGGTCGAGCAGGCCGCCGCTGCGGCGCGCTCGCTCGACGATCAGGCGCAGGCATTGAAGGCGATGGTCGGGCATTTCCGTCTGCCCGCCGCTCGCCCGCTCGACGCGACGGCAGCGGCCGGCGCCTGACTCGGGACCGGGCCGGCTTGCCGCGGCTGCCGGCGACGCGGCAAGCGGGTGCATCCGGTCCGGCCGCGCCGCGCTCGCGATTTTCATGCGCGAGCGGGTGCGCTTCCGGCACGTTCTTCTCCACACAATCCATACAAAATGCTGTCCAGTCGCGCGCCGAGATCGNGCAAGCGGGTGCATCCGGTCCGGCCGCGCCGCGCTCGCGATTTTCATGCGCGAGCGGGTGCGCTTCCGGCACGTTCTTCTCCACACAATCCATACAAAATGCTGTCCAGTCGCGCGCCGAGATCGCCTAGAATGCGGCTCGAAATCTATTCAGCCTAAGCGCGGGTCTTGTGGGAAACGGATGGATGTCGCGTCGAGCGCGCGGCCTCGTCTTGCCGTTGGCGTCCCGGTCAGGCCGGTCTCGGGCGCGCCGTGGACGGACACAATAATGATCTTTTATTTGAGCGGCTATGCGTGCGCGCTGGCGGGGGCGATGCTGGGCGTGCGTTATCGGGTGAAGCCCTGGCTGTGGTTGAGCTTGAGCCTCGCGCCGACCGCTTTGCTGGTGGCGCTGCGCGGCAGCGTCGGCACCGACACCGCCGCCTATCTCAAGATGGCGCGGGCCGCGCGGATCGACGATCCGACCCATCTTCCCGCAACCCTCGAACCGGGCTTCCTCTGGCTGCTGAAGCTCGCGGCGCTGGCCTGCTCGCAGCCCCAGACCGTCGTTGCGCTGGTTTCGCTGCTCGTCGTGTTCGGCTGCATCGCGGCGTTCTCCGGCCGGGAAGAGGATGCGCTGGTGTTCGCGCTGCTGATCTTTCCGCTGTTCTTCTACGATATGTCGATGAACGGGCTGCGCTACGGGCTCGCCTTCTGTCTGGCCAAGATCGCGTCCGATTGCCGGGACCGCGGTCGGCGCGGGGTATTCGGCGTGTGCGCCGGCGCGGCGGCGGGTATTCACATTTCGTCGCTGCTGCTGATCGCGCTGCTGCAGGTGCGCAAACTTCGGTCGCTGCGCTATCTGGCGGCCGGCGCCGGGCTCGCGGCGCTGCTCGCGGCATGCCACTACGACAAACTGGCAATCAAGCTGGCGTTCTATACGCATTACGCGCCGCCCGGGGCCACGTCGGGGAGCGCGCCGCTCGTGCTGGCCGCGCTTGTCGTGCTGGCGGGCGCGATTGCGTCCGGCGGGCTTACCCGAACGCTGGGCCTGCTTTTGCTGTTCGAAGCGGCGAGTTTCCTGTTCGCGAGGATCAGCTATGCGGGCCTGAGATTCCAGTGGCTGATCCTGTTCGCGCTGTGCTGCCAGATGAGCGTCGTTGCCGTGGTGCCGGCGCGGCGCGGGCCGCATTTCTACCTGGCGTTGACGTTGATCGGCGCGCTCGGTTTCGCGGTGCGTGCGAGAAACATGCTGCAGGAGTACGGCGTGGGACCGTCGCCGTTCCTGCCGTATCAGTTCGCGTGGGACTGAACGACGCGCGCCGGGCGGACCGATGGCGTCAGGATTTCTGCTTCGGCTGCTTCTTGTCCGGTTCGATGATCACCGTGCAGGTCGTGCCGGCGGACAGCACCACGTCGTCCGGTACTTCGTCGATCTTGATGCGCACCGGCACGCGCTGCGCGAGGCGTACCCAGTTGAAGGTCGGATTCACGTCGGCGACCAGATCCTTGCTCTGCGGATTGTCGCGGTCGTAGATCCCGCGCGAGATGCTTTCGACATGGCCCTTGAGCACGCCGCCGCTCATCAGCCGCATCTCCGCTTTCGCGCCCACTTTCACGTGCGGCAGCTTGGTTTCCTCGAAATAGCCGTATACCCAGAACGAATGGCTGTCGACGATCGCCAGCTTGGGCGTGCCGGCCGTCGCATAGTCGCCCTGGAACACGTTCAGGTTGGTGATGTGGCCGTCGACCGGCGCGACCACCGTGGTGCGGGAGAGATTCAGCTTCGCGGCGTCGAGCGCGGCGAGCGCCTGCTGGTATTGCGCGTCCGCGCTCGAGGCGGTTTGCACCGAGTTCTCGCGGTTTTCCTTCGAGACGACGAGCGCGTCGAGATCGGCGCGGCGCTGGGCGTCGGCGCGGCGCATCTGCAACTCGGCGCGCCGCGCGGCGACGGCGGCCTGCGCCTGCTCGACCGCGATCTGGTAATGCGACGGATCGATCTGCATGATCACGTCGCCTTTCTTGACGAACTGGTTGTCGCGCACCGGCAGCGACACGACGGCGCCCGATACGTCCGGCGCGACGTTGACGATTTCCGCGCGCACGCGGCCGTCGCGGGTCCAGGGTTCGTCCATGTAGTGCACCCACAGGGCGCGCCCGATCAGGATCGCGACGATCAGGATGGCGGCTGTCGCGACGAAGCCGAAGAGTTTTCGCAAGATCATGGTTCGATTCATATCAACGGTAAACGGCGAGGCTCAATCCGCCGCAGATGCAGACCAGCAGGCTGGCACGGAACAGCGAAGGGTGCCAGACGAGACGGTAGAGTCCGGTGTAGGCGAGCAGGCGGTCGACCGCCCAGGTCACGATCGCGCCGATGACGAACATCAGCACGACGGTGGGGATGTAGGCATCGAGAACGGCGATTTCGCGCGGCATCATGATGGTGTTCCTTCTTGAGCGGGCGGGGGACGGCGGGTGTTCAGCGCATCGAACGGCGACTCCGGATCGAGCAGCGCCGAGCGGATGAAATGCAGGTGACTCAGCAGCCGTTGCAACTGGTGGCGCTCGTCGCGCGGCGGCGCGAAGGTGACGAGCGCCTGCTGGGTCGCGGCGATCGCATCGACGGTTGCCGCGAGCGCGCGGTCGAAGTGCGCGGCGTTCGGCTTCGTGAACAGCGCCGCGACGGCGTCGCGTGCCGCGTCGATCGCGCGGCGCCACGGCATCGTCGCCGCGTAGCGGGCGTCGTGCGGCAGCATCGCGATCTCGTTGCGCAGGTCGATCACCGCATTGCCGGTTTCGAGCACGGCGAACATCCAGCGCAGCGCGTCGCGCTGCGTATCGGGCTGATCGGCGGACAGCGTGTGCGCCTGGAACATCAGGTCGCGCGCGCCGCTCTCGAAACGCGTGCGCAGGCCCGCGAGGCGGGCGTGACAGGCCGCCACCGCCTGGTGACGCAGGTCGGCGAACAGCCGCTTCTTCAGCCAGGGCGCGGTCGGCGGGAACAGCACCGCGAACGCGACGGCCGAGACCAGCATCGACAGCACCAGCGCGAGCGCGTCGTTCATGAAGCCGGTCGGGTCGTAGTGGGTGACGTTCTCCGGGCCGGCGAGCGTGCAGAAAAAGATCAGGTAGCCCACCCCGTAGCCGGCGAGTTTCGGCTTGATCGACATGAAGATGCCGATCGCGAGGAACGGCACGAGCGCGGCGCAGAGCAGCACGAAGCCGTCGATGTGCGGATACACGCCGAACATCAGGATTAGGCCGGTGAAGACCGCGAGCGTCGTGCCGAGACCCATCTGGGCCGCCATCTTGGTCGGTTGCGGCATCGACGACGCGAGTGCGCACACCGCCGCGGCGTTCAGCACGAGGGTGACGCCGCTCGGCCATGCCGTCTCGATCCAGAACCAGCCGAGAATCAGCATCACGACCGCCGTGCGCACGCCCGCGATGACGGCGGCCGTCATGTTGGTGCGCGGCTCGTAGCGCTCGATCCAGCGTTCGCGTTCGTGCGTGCTGCTCGCGAGCGACGCATAGGTGGCCGCGTAGGCCTGCAGGTCGGCGATGAAGCGGTACAGCAGCTCGGACGCGGTATCGAAGTCGAGCATCGGGAAGTCGGGCTGCGCCTCGTGTTCGGCACGGGTTGCGCGGATCCGGCGCGGCAGCGCGTCGCGATACGCGAGCAACTGGTCGGCTGCCTGCGCGGCGTCGGCGGACGAGCGCACCGGTTCGCCGGCGCGGGTCAGCAGCGGGGCGATTTCGCGGAAGTAAGGTTCGATCGCCGCCACCGCCTGAGCACTGGTCGCGTGCAGCCGGTTCATCAACTGATGCAGCGCGTGAAAGCGGCTCGACGCGGTCATGAATTCGCTGTTGAGGCGCGACAGCCGGCCGCTTTTCATCCGGGTATCCGGATTTTCGAACACGGCCATGCTGCGCGCGGCCTCGAAGCCCACCACGTCGGCGACGAAGCGGGTATGCACGCTCTCGATGTGCGCGCGGTCGAGCTGGCCCGACAGGGCCGCCGCGACGTAGTCGACGAACGCGCCGAAGCGCTTGCGGACCGTCGTGCGCATCTGTTCGCCGGTGTACTGCGGGAAGATCAGCGCGCTGACGATTCCCGCCGACAGGATGCCGACCGTGATTTCGGAGACTCGCGTCATCGCGGTCATGAATGCGCCGTCGGGGTGCTGCGACGCGGGCAGGCCGATCAGCGCGGCGGTGTAGCCGGCGAGCAGGAAGCCGTAGCTGCGGAAGTTGCGGTTGCGCGCGGCGCCCGCCGTGCACAGTGCGACCCACAGCGCGACCGATAGCAGGAACAGCACCGGCTGCTGCGGAAACAGGCCGATCAGGGTCAGCGTCGCGACGAGTCCGACGAACGTGCCGATCAACCGGTAGAAGCTTTTCGCGAACACCGCGCCGCTTTGCGGCTGCATCACGATGAAGACGGTCGTCATCGCGGTCTTCGGCGCGGGCAGGTCGAGCACCATCGATACGCCGAGCGCGAGGAACGCGGCGGCGAGCGCCTTGGCGAGATACAGCCAGGCGGCGCCGTCGGTGTGCGCCCAGTCGTTCAGCGTCGCCCGCAGCGCGGCGAACGGCGACGGCCGCGGCGGCGCGGATGACGGGGCGGGCGAGGAAGCGGACATGATCGGGCTCCGTTATCTGGCCGCTGCGGAAGACGCGGGCGCGTGCGCTGCCGGTGCGGTCCGCGCGGTGTCGGGCGGCGCGTCGCCCGGCGTTTCGAGCCCGCCGCCGAGCGCGGCCATCAGCGCCGCGTGCGCGGCCAGCCGCTCGGCCTCGATCCGCGTCTGGCTTTCCTGCGCGCGCAGCAGCTGGCTCTGCGCGATCAGCACATTGACGTAATCGGTCAGCCCGCGCCGGAAACCTTCATGCGACAGCTCGTACGAGCGGCGGGTCAGCGCGACGGAGCGGGCGGCGTCCTTTTGCTGGGTGTCGAGCGAGTGCATCCGCACGACGTTGTCGGCGATGTCCTTCAGCGCGCCGAGGATCGTCTGGTTGTAGCGTTCGACCGCCTCGTCGTAGCCCGCCGCCGCCGCGCCGAGCTGTGCCCTGAGCCGGCCGCCCTCGAAGATCGGCAACGTCAGCGCGGGGCCTGCCGACCAGCCGCCGTTCATGGCCCGCAGGAAGTCCGCGAACGGCGCGGTGACGCCGAACCCGCCCATCGACGCGAGCAGGTCGACGTTCGGATAGAACGCGGCTTTCGCGACGTCGATTCCGCGCGCCTGCGCGTTCACCAGCCAGCGCGCGGCCACCACGTCCGGGCGGCGGCCGATCAGGTCGGCGGGCAGCGCGGAGGGCAGGCCCGCCGGCGCGTCGAGCGCGAGCGACGGACGGGTGATTGCCGCGCCGGCGCCGGGCCCCTTGCCCGCGAGCGCCGCGAGCTGATGGCGGCCGAGCTGGACTGCTTCCTCGTAGACGTCGATCTGGCGTTCGTAATCGGGGAGTGTCGCCTCGGCCTGGCTCACTTCGAGCTGGGTGCCGATACCGGCCTGCAGGCGCTTGCGCGCCAGGCTGGCGAGTTCGTGCTGGCGGTCGTAGGTCTGATGCGCGATGTCGAGCAGCGCGAAATTCTTCGACAGATCGATATAGGCGCGGACGACGTTCGTCTCGAGTTCGAGGCGCGCGGCGCGTGCGTCGGCGGCGGAGGCGCGCGCGCTGTCGAGCGCGCGTTCGGCGTTGTTCTTGTCCCGGCCCCACAGGTCGAGGTGATAGGTCAGGCTCAGCGTGCCGGTGTTGTTCCAGGTGTCCGCGTTCGCGAGCGGGCCGGGGCCGTAATAGACGTTGTCGGGCCAGTGCTGGCGCATCAGCGAAAGGCTGCCGCTGATCTGCGGCAGTTCGTCCGCATGCGCGACCCGCGCGAGCGCCTGCGCTTCGCGAACGCGCGCCTGCGCGGCGGCGAGCGACGGGTTGCCGGCTTGGGCCGCGGCGATCCACGCATCCAGCTGAGGATCGTGGTAGGCGCGCCACCAGTCGGCCGCGGGCCAGCCCGCGTCGCGGTTGGCGGCCTGGATCGCCGCGCCCGCGTCGAGCGTGCCCGGATCGATTTGCTTTGCTTGCGGCGCAACGTTGCCCATGCTCGCGCATCCGGCCATTGTTAATGAGATTGCAAGAACCGCGAGTGCAAATGTCCCTCTTGTTACCGGAGACTGCACGATTTTCTCCCTTTCGGATAAAGATGACTCGGACGTGATTATATTTTTTGGGGAATTGCTTGATAAACCCGTAAGGGTGCAAGGCATTTTTACAGATCCTGAGATAATATTTATGGGGATCTATGCAACAATCGGTCCGGATTCAATAGGGAAATAGCATGGATACGCTACAAAACATGCGTGTATTCGTCCGCGTGGTCGATGCCGGCAGCTTTACGGCCGCCGCGCAGCAGCTCAATTCGACGACCGCCTATGCGTCGCGCGCGGTCTCCGACCTGGAGGCGCACCTGCGCACCCGCCTGTTGAACCGCACCACGCGCCGCATCGCGCTGACCGAGGCGGGCGAGCGCTACCTGCAGCGCTGCGAGCAGATTCTCGCGTATGTGGACCAGGCCGAAGCCGAGGCCGGCGATGCGCATGCGCGCCCGTCGGGCAAGCTGAAGGTCCACAGCATGACGAGTCTCGGCCAGCATTACACGGTGCCGGCGGTATCGCGCTACCAGCAGCGCTACCCGGACGTGCAGGTCGAACTCACGCTCGCGCAGCGCACGCCGGACCTGCTCGATGAAGGATACGACGTGGCGCTGGTGGTCGGCCGCGAATTGCCCGATTCCGGGCTGGTGTCGCAGCGGCTCGGCGCGACCTTCAGCGTCGCGTGCGCGTCGCCCGCCTATCTGGAAAAGTACGGCGTGCCGCGGCGGCCCGAGGATCTGGCCCATCACGTCTGCCTCGGGATGGTCGCGCCCGGCTTTCACTGGGACGAATGGACGCTGGCCGGCCCCAACGGCGAGGAACGCATCACGCTCGCGGAGCCGCCGTTTCGCGTCAATGTTGCGGAAGCGCTGGCCGTCGGCATTCGCGAGGGCATGGGGATCGGCGTGCTGCCGCTGTATTCGGCGATCGCCGGGCTGCGCCACGGCGATTTCGTCTGGGTGATGCCCGAGTACCGGTCGCACGAGATGAACATCTACGCGCTGTATCCGTCGCGCCAGTACCTGGACGCCAAGATTCGCACCTGGGTCGACTTCCTGCGCGACGAACTGCCGGCGACGATCGACGCCGACGAGGCCGCGCTTCAGCAGTTCGTCCGCACGACCTGAGCCGGGTTGGGCCTCGATCAGGCCGAATCTGACGAGATTTGAATCTGCAGCAACACTTTTTTACCTTCGTGTCGCGCGGAGTTTGCTACTGTCTCATTCATGCAATCTGCTGGATCAGGGAGAATGTCGATGAATACGCATCTGCTGATGGGCTTGGGCGCGCTGCTGGGCGTGGTCGGCATCGTCGCGTTCCGCGACGTGTTGCGCGCGATGAAGGCGCGACTGCAGCCGGCACCGGTGCGCGTGCGCCGCGTGCAGGACGACGGCCGCCGCTCGCACTGAGCGAATCGTTTAGCGTCAATCCAGCGTGACGACCTTGTCCCACGCGAAGGCCGGATTTTCGCGCTCGCCCGTGCGCCGATGCAGATAGCCGCGCGGGTTGCAAACCACCCGCGTGCCGTTGCGGGCCGTGTAGTCGAACGACGTATGGGTATGACCGTGAACCCATAGCGCGACGGGCGTGCCCACGAGCGTGCCCAGGTCGTTGACGAAGCCCGCCGATACGAGATCGTCGGCGTAGCGCGCCGCCAGGCTCGCCCGGTGTGGCGCGTGGTGCGTGACGACGATCGTCCGGCCGGCGAACGGTTTCGCCAGCTCCGCTTCCAGCCACGCTCGCGCCGCCGCATGCAGCGCGAGCGAATCTTCCGGCGTGAAATCGCGCGGCCCGGGCAGCGGTGTGCCGTTGCACGCTGCCGCTGGCTGCGGCCAGTCGACCTGAATCAATCCCCTGAAATCGAGCATCACCCGCCGGGCGGCATCGATCGCCTGCGTGCGGGTCGGCTCGTCGCGGCCGAACAGCGCGAAATCGGTCCAGAGCGTCGTGCCGAGTACGCGGAAGCGGCCGGCCGGGTCGGCGTAGACCGCCTGGTTCAGGTAATGCACGTGATCGAGTCCGCGGGCGGTATCGCGCATCGCGGTCTCGAGCGCGCCGAATTCGCCGTCGTAGTATTCGTGATTGCCCGGCACGTAAACGACGGGCACCGCCGGATCGAAGGTTTCCGCCGCCCAGCGCAAGCCTTCCGCATGATTGTGGATGTCGCCCGCGAGCACGACGAGGTCGGCCGGCGCGTACGGAATCGCCTCGGGTTCGTTGCCCTCGAGGTGCAGGTCGGACAGGACGCGGATTTTCATGGGCGGCGCTCCTTCCGGCATCGCCGCGCGGCTAGCGCAGCACCTTGCCGGGGTTCATCAGGTTCAGCGGATCGAGCGCGGCTTTCAACGTGCGCATCAGGCCGATTTCGACGGCCGATTTGTAGCGTTGCGCGTCGTCGATCTTCAACTGGCCGATGCCATGCTCGGCGCTGATCGTGCCGTGGTGCCGGTGCACGTTTTCGTAGACGACCCGGTTGATCGGCTGCTGGTACTCGGCGAGAAACGCTTTCGGATCGCCGCCTTCGGGCATCTGCACGTTGTAGTGGAGATTGCCGTCGCCGAGGTGGCCGAACGTTACCATCCGCGCGCCGGGTGCCGTCTGCTGGATCGCGGCGTCGGTTTCCTCGATGAAGCGCGCGACCGACGAGATCGGCACCGCGATGTCGTGCTTGATGTTCAGTCCTTCGTCCGCCTGCGCGAGCGGGATATGTTCGCGCAGATCCCAGAACGCACGCGACTGCGCCAGGTTTTCGGCGACCACCGCGTCGACCACGAGGCCCGCTTCGAACGCGTCTTCCATCATCTTCTCGAACAGCGCGCGCGCATGCGTGTCGCTTTCGTTGTCGGACAGTTCGAGCAATACCGTTTGCGGATGCGTGTGCTGGAACGGATAGCGCAGCTGCGGGTAGTGCTTGCCGACCAGCTTCATGCAGAAATCCGACATCAGCTCGAATCCGGTCAGCAGCGGGCCGGCCGCGCGCTGCGCGAGCGCCAGGAAATCGAGCGCCGCGTGCGGCGAATCGAGCGCGGCGAGGGCCGTCACCTGGGCGGCGGGGCGCGGATGCAGCTTCATCACGGCCGCGGTGATGATGCCGAGCGTCCCTTCCGCGCCGATGAACAGGTCGCGCAGGTCGTAGCCGGTGTTGTCCTTGCGCAGTCCGCGCAATCCGCTCCAGATCTCGCCTTGCGGCGTGACCACCTCGAGCCCGAGGCACAGCTCGCGCGCATTGCCGTAACGCAGCACGGCGGTGCCGCCCGCGTTGGTCGCAAGATTGCCGCCGATCGTGCAGCTGCCTTCCGCCGCGAGGCTCAGTGCAAACAGGCGGTCCGCTTCGCGCGCCCGCGCCTGCACTTCGGCGAGGATCACGCCGGCTTCGACGGTGATCGTGTTGTTGTGCGGATCGAGGGCTCGCACGCGGTTCAGGCGGGCCAGGCTCAGCACCGCCTGCGCGCCGCTTCCGTCGGGCGTCGCGCCGCCCGCGAGCCCCGTGTTGCCGCCCTGGGGCACGAGCGCCACGCGGTGCGCGACAGCGGCCTTGACTAGCGCCGCGACCTCGTCGGCGCCGGCGGGGCGCAGCACCGCGCATGCGGAGCCCTGGTAGCGGCGGCGCCAGTCGGTGAGGAAGGGGGCGGTGTCGTGCGGATCGGTCAGCACGTGGTCGGTACCGATTGCCTGGCGGCAGGCGTCCAGAAAGGCGGAGGAGGTCATGGCGTTCTGCGGGGCGAGAAGGTCAGGAACGGGGGCGGCTGCGCTTTGCCGCGCGCTTGAAAGGGGCGACGTAGGCGAGCGCGGCGGCGAAGAAGGCGGCGGCGAGCGCGGTTTCCAGCCAGCCGAGCGTCGCCGACAAACCGCGGTCCGTCATGCCGCGTACGATGCCTTCGGCAAGATAAACCAGAATCAGCATCGATGCCCACTGCAGCGTATAGACGCTGCGCCGCCATACGCCGGGCAGCGCGAGCGCGAGCGGCACCGCCTTCAGCATCAGCGCGGAGCCGCCCGGGCGCAGCGGCGCGAGCCAGACCTCCCACGCGACCGACAGCGCGATCAGCGCGGCGAGCAGCGCGGCCGCGGCGAGCGCGAAGCCGGGACGGGCATTCGGCGGAAGGGGCGAGGGCGCGGCGCTCACGAGACGGTGCCCAGTTTCAGCGCGGTGCGCGCGAGGCGCTCGCCGAGCGCGGCGGCAAGCGTCTTTTCGTCGGCCGAAATGCCTTCCTGGTCGGCGCGGGAGAAGTGCGACGCGCCGTAGGGGGTGCCGCCCGTGCGGGTGGTGGTCAGCGTGCTTTCGGTATACGGAATGCCGACGATCAGCATGCCGTGGTGAAGAAGGGGCAGCATCATCGACAGCAGCGTCGATTCCTGCCCGCCGTGCAGGCTGCCCGTTGACGTGAACACGCAGGCCGGCTTGCCGGCGAGCGCGCCGGACAGCCATTGCGGCGTGGTGCCGTCGAGGAAATACTTGAGCGATGCGGCCATGTTGCCGAACCGGGTGGGCGAGCCGAGCGCGACGCCCGCGCATTCCTCGAGATCGCGCAACTCCGCGTACGGCGGGCCGTCGGCGGGGATCTCGGGCTGCGTCGCTTCGCAGACGGTGGACACGGGCGGCACGGTGCGGATGCGTGCCTGCATGCCGGGTACGCCGTCGATGCCCGCCGCGATCGCGAGCGCGAGTTCGCGCGTGGCGCCGTGACGGCTGTAATAAAGCACCAGGATGTCTTTCATAGGCCTCTTGAGTGAGCGGCTATTATAGGGGCTGAAGCCGTTGCCGAGCGTGGCGGCGCATGTCGTGCAAGCAGAAGGAGAAAGCCGTTGCCGAAGTTGAGCGTCGACCTCGACACCATCAAGCGCCTGGCGCGTTTCGCCGCGAAGCGCAGCGCGGAAGACCGCATTCCGCAGGTCGCGGGCAGTCTCACGTTTACGACGATGCTGGCGCTCGTGCCGCTCGTCACGGTCGCGTTCGCGCTGTTTACCGCGTTCCCGATCTTCTCGTCGTTCCAGAACTCGCTGCAGGGCTTCCTCGCCGATCACCTGATGCCCGTGCAGTTCAACAACCAGATCTTCAAGTACCTGAACCAGTTCGCATCGAAGGCCAAGGGGCTGACGACGGCGGGGATCATCGTGCTCGTCGTCACGGCGGTGATGACGATGATGACGGTCGAGTCGGCGTTCAACGTGATCTGGCGGGTGCGCAAGCCGCGCCCGTTCGCGCAGCGGGTGCTCGCATATTGGGCGTTGATCACGCTCGGGCCGCTGCTGTTCGGGGTGAGCCTGTCGATTTCCTCGTATCTGTTCACGCAGTCGCTGGCGTTTGCGGGGTCGTCGACCACGCCGCCGATCTTCGAATGGCTGCTGACGGCCGCGTCGCTGCCGCTGACCGTGCTCGCGTTCACGCTGCTGTACGTGTATCTGCCGAACTGCACGGTCGCGTGGCGCGACGCGGTGGTGGGCGGCATTTGCGCGGCGATCGCGTTCGAGCTGGCGAAGCGCGGCTTCGGCTATTACGTGCGGCGCATCCCGACCTATACCGCCGTGTACGGTGCCTTCGCCGCGGTGCCGATGTTTCTGCTGTGGATGTACTTGAGCTGGTTCATCGCGCTGGCCGGCGCGATGATCGCGTCGGCGCTGCCGGCGATCCGGATCGGCCAGTTCCACCGGATCCAGTATCCGGGCAGCGATCTGCTCGATTCGCTGGAACTGCTGTCGCGCCTGTCCGAGGCCCGTGAGGCGGGCCGGGCCGGCCATACCGCGGCCCGGCTCGCGTTGATGGTGCGCTGCGACATGGAGACGGCGCAGCGCCTGCTCGCGACGATGGAGGAACGGGAATGGGTCGCGCGGCTGCAAAACGAGCGGGATGCCGCGCCGCGCTTCGTGATGCTGGCGAATCCGGACGAACTGACGGTGGCCGACCTGTTCGACGTGATGGTCGTCGACCGGGGGGAATTGGTCTACCAGTTGCAGCGCAGCAAAACGCAGATCGATCGTGCGTCACTGCTGGATGCGCTGGCGAGCGAGAAGCTGGAAGTGCCGCTCGCGGCGCTGCTCGCACGCCGCACCGCCGCGAACCGAGGCGCGGCCGCGGCGGCGCCGGCCGACGCCGCGCTGCCGCCGAGGCCGGCCTGACGGGCGCGGCCGGGTCGGCTAGATCGAGATCTTGCCGACGCAGATGTCCTTGAACATCACCCAGTCGCCCATCAGGCTGTAGATCGGGTGGCGGAACGTGGCGGGGCGGTTCTTTTCGAAAAAGAAGTGTCCGACCCAGGCGAAGCCGTAGCCGCAGACGACGGCGGCCGGCAGCCACAGCCAGTCGCCCGTCGCGATCGCCATCGCGACGCAGCCGATCACGCCGAGGGAGCCGATGAAATGCAGCCGCCGGGACACGATGTTGCGGTGTTCATCCAGGTAGAACGGGTAGAACTGCGTGAAACTCGCGAAATGATCCGTGGGGACGGGGTGTGCCATGACGGTCTCCTCGAGCGGCGTGCCGGGCGCTCATGATTCCATTGTGCGGCGTCCCGCGCGCGGCCGCAACCGGCGCGGCGCGTGCGCTTTCCTTTTAACAGGCTTTCCGCTAGGATCGAAAGCCAGTTATGCATGAATGCACTAGGGGACAACGATGCGCGTCAGCGACATTCTCAAAGTCAAGGGCAATACGCTTTTTACCGTGACGCCCGATACACCGCTGCGCGAAGCAGTCGATGCGATGGCGGAGCACGATATCGGTTCGCTGGTGGTGATGGAGTACGGCGATCTCGTCGGCATGCTCACCTTCCGCGAAATCATCCTGCGTCTGAAGGAAAACGGCGGCAGCATCGGCGAGGCGCAGGTTCGCAAGGTCATGGACGAGCCGCTCACCTGCACGCCGGAAACCGACGTCAACGAAGTACGCCGGATGATGCTCGAACGGCACGCGCGCTACATGCCGGTGCTCGACCAGCGGGTGCTGATGGGCGTGATTTCGTTCTATGACGTCGCCAAGACGGTGGTCGAGGCGCAGAGCTTCGAGAACCGCATGCTGAAAGCGTATATCCGCGACTGGCCGGAGCCCGAAGGCGAGGCGCACAAGCCGCTGGCGACCTGAGTCCGACGTGCCCGCGTGCCGTGCAGGCAGCGGGTCTTCGAGCGCATGCCTGCGCGTGCGCTCGCCGATGCCCCGCCGCGAAGCCGGCGGGTTCCACCACTCCGTTGTTTCACTGAGTAACGTGCGCGATCGCGTCGCAGCGGGGCGCGGGCGTTCTTGCGCATGAGCGATCAAACTTCCGTTTCCACCGGGGAGCGCGGCGCGCGCCGTCCGCACACGTCGCAATTCGATTTGCTGCGCGAGCGCCGCTTCGCGCCGTTCTTCCTCACGCAGTTCTTCGGCGCGCTGAACGACAACGTCTTCAAGATCGGCTTCACGTCGCTGGTCACCTATCAGACGGCCCGCTTCAGCGGCGTCGATGCGAAAACCGCCGCGTTCCTGATTTCCGCGATCTTCATCCTGCCGTTCGTGCTTTTCTCGGCAACGTCGGGGCAGATCGCCGACAAATACGACAAGGCGCGCCTGACGCGTTTCGTCAAGACTTTCGAAATCGCCCTGATGCTGATCGGCGCGGCGGGCTTCGTGACGCACAGCGCGCCGCTGCTCTATCTGTGCACGTTCATGATGGGGATGCATTCCACGCTGTTCGGGCCGGTCAAGTACTCGTATCTGCCGCAGCATCTCGACGACCGCGAACTGGTGGGCGGCAACGGTCTCGTCGAGATGGGCACCTTCGTCGCGATCCTGATCGGCACGCTCATCGGCGGCGCGGCGGCCGGCATCGCCGGGCGCGGCGAGGTGCTGCTGGCGGTGTGCTGCGTCGGGATCGCGCTGATCGGGCGGCTGGTCTCGTCGAAGGTGCCGGCGACGCCCGCTCCGCAGCCGGATCTCGTCATCAACTGGAACCCGTTCTCCGAGACCTGGCGCAACCTGCGGCTTGCCGGCGAGAACCGTACCGTGTTCCTGAGCCTGCTGGGCATCTCGTGGCTCTGGTTCGTCGGTGCGACCTTCCTGACGTCGTTTTTCAGTTTCGCGAAGGACGTGCTGTCCGCGAATCCGGACGTCGTCACGGTGCTGCTCGCGACGTTCTCGTTCGGCATCGGGCTCGGCTCGCTACTGTGCGAAAGGTTGTCGCGCCGGCGGGTCGAGATCGGGCTCGTCCCGCTCGGGTCGATCGGCATCAGCGTGTTCGCGATCGAGCTGTATTTCGCGAGCCATGCGCTGCCGGCGCAGACCCATCTGCTGAATATCGGCGAATTCCTGAGCCACGCGGCGCACTGGCGGATTCTTGCCGACCTGTTCCTGCTCGCGATGTTCGGCGGCTTCTACAGCGTGCCGTTGTATGCGCTGATCCAGAGCCGCAGCGCGCCGACGCATCGCGCGCGGATCATCGCCGCGAACAACATCCTCAACGCGCTGTTCATGATCGTGTCCGCGGGGATGGCGATGCTGCTCACGAAGGCGGGCGTCGGCATCCCGGGCATCTTCCTCGTGACGGCGCTGCTCAACGTCGCGGTCGCGTCGTATATCTATCTGCTGGTGCCCGAATTCCTGCTGCGCTTCGTCGCGTGGGCGCTCGTGCATACCTTCTACCGGATCCGTCTCGTCCATGCCGAGCGCATTCCCGAGGAGGGCGGCGCGGTGCTGGTCTGCAATCACGTCAGCTATGTCGACGCGCTGGTGATCGCGGCGGCGAGTCCGCGGCCGATCCGCTTCGTGATGGACCACCGCATCTTCGCGAAACCCTTCGCCAGTTGGGTGTTCCGACACGCGAAGGCGATCCCGATCGCGCCGCGCCACGAGGATGCCGCGATGCTCGAGCGCGCGTATGACGCGTGCGAAGCGGCGCTCAACGACGGCGAACTGGTGTGCATCTTCCCGGAGGGCAAGCTGACGAAGACGGGCGATCTCAATCCGTTCCACCACGGCGTGTCCGAGATCCTGGATCGCGCGAACGTCCCCGTCGTGCCGATGGCGCTGCGGGGGCTGTGGGGGAGCGTGTTCTCGCGGCATCAGGATGCGCGCTGGCCGAGGCCGGCCCGGAAGGGCGTGATGAGCCGGCTGACCCTCGCGGTCGGCGAGCCGATGCCGTCTGCGGCGGCCACGCCGGAAGTGCTGCAGGCGGCGGTCGCCGAATTGCGCGGCGCGCGCAAGTAGCCGGCGCGACCGGTCGATATCCTGCGGATTGTCGCGGCGAGGGGCGGCGACGTCTCGCGGCGGCCGGTCGGGGCGGGTACACAGCCCGTCCGAGCCGCATCCACGTGCCCGGCTCTCGCCCAGCCCGTTCCCGCGCCGCGCGAGGCCGCTGGCATAATATCGTTTTCCCGACTTTCTCTTTGGACGGCGCCCATGTCCGGCAATACCCTCGGTACGCTTTTCACTGTCACGACCTTCGGCGAATCGCACGGTCCCGCGATCGGCTGCGTGATCGACGGCTGTCCGCCGGGAATGACGCTGACGGAAGCCGACATCCAGCTCGAACTCGATCGTCGCAAGCCCGGCACGTCCCGCCACGTTACGCAGCGCCAGGAAGCCGATCAGGTCGAAATCCTGTCCGGCGTGTTCGAAGGCACGACCACCGGCGCGCCGATCGCGCTGCTGATCCGCAATACCGACCAGCGCAGCAAGGACTACGGCAACATCGCCGAGACTTTCCGCCCCGGCCACGCCGATTACACCTACTGGCAAAAGTACGGTATTCGAGACTATCGCGGCGGCGGCCGTTCGTCGGCGCGCCTGACGGCACCGCTCGTCGGCGCGGGCGCGGTGGCGAAGAAGTGGCTGCGCGAGCGCTTCGGCGTGGAAGTGCGCGGCTACATGAGCGCGCTCGGTGAAATCGACGTGCCGTTCGTCGACTGGTCGCATGTGCGTGAGAATCCGTTCTTCGCGCCGAACGCCGACATCGTGCCGACGCTCGAGGATTACATGGACGCGCTGCGCAAGGACGGCGACTCGATCGGCGCGCGGATCAACGTCGTCGCGTCCGGCGTGCCGGCGGGCTGGGGCGAGCCGCTGTTCGACCGCCTCGACGCCGATATCGCGCACGCGATGATGGGCATCAATGCGGTGAAGGGCGTCGAGATCGGCGCGGGCTTCGCAAGCATCGCGCAGCGCGGTTCGGTGCACGGCGACGAACTGACGCCCGACGGGTTCGTCGGCAATCATGCCGGCGGCGTGCTGGGCGGGATTTCGACGGGGCAGGATCTCACCGTGTCGATCGCGATCAAGCCGACCTCGAGCATTCGCACGCCGCGCCGCTCGATCACGAAGGCGGGCGAGCCGGCTGTCGTCGAGACCTTCGGGCGCCATGATCCGTGCGTCGGGATTCGTGCGACGCCGATCGCGGAGTCGGTGCTCGCGCTGGTCCTGATCGATCATGCGTTGCGGCACCGTGCGCAATGCGGCGACGTGTCGACCACGACCCCGAAGATCGCTGCGAGCGCCCCCTGATCGCGGCCTGGCCGGCGACCGGCGCGGATGAAATCCCCACCCGCATCCGGTAATCCCCTCGACGTCCTGCGCGAGCGGACGGCCCGGCCGGACGCCACGGCCGCCGATTGGCTCGCGTTCGGACGCGCGATGCTGGCCACGGCCTCACCCGACGATTTACGCCCGGCGCTGGATGCGCTGATTGCCGCGTATCGGCTCGACCCTTCCCTGGATTCCCCGCATCTGCTGTCCGCGATTGCGCAGACCGCGTTCAATCTGCGCGCGTGGCCGCTTGTCGACGACGCGTCGTCGCGTCTGCTGGCGGACGAGCCGCGTGACGCGAACGCACTGATGTGGCGCGCGGCGGCGCTGGATGCGCGCGGCGCGTCCGACGCGGCCGAGCGCGTGCTGCGCGAGGCGATCGCCATCGTGCCGGACAACCCGGTACTGCTGCACAAGCTTGCGCTCTGCGTGAAGGAGCAGGCGCGGTTCGGCGAAGCGAAAGCGTTGCTGGGCGGGGTGCTGGCGCTTGGCGAAGCGAATCCGTATGCCCGCTTCGATCTGGCCGAACTGGCATTGCGCGAGGGCGACTATGCGCGTGGCTGGCCTCACTACGAGGCGCGCCTCGACCTGCCGGCCAATGCGTCTCCCGCCCGCGCGGCGTTGGCCGCCGTCAGCGCGGACTGGCGCGGCGAATCCCTGACTGGCAAGACGCTTCTCGTGCTCGGCGAGCAAGGGCACGGCGATTGTCTGTGGGCAGTCCGCTTCCTGCCTGGGCTCGCCGGCCGTGCAGCGGCCGAGGGCGGCAGGCTGATCGTCGGGTATGACGGCCCGCTGCGCGGCCTGATCGAGCGGGCGTTGCCCGACGGCGTGACGCTCGAGACGGGGCTCGTCACCCCGCCGGATTTTCACTGCGGATTGATGAGCGTGCCGATGCGGCTCGGCGTCGACGGCCCCGGCGGTTGGGGGCGCGCTTATCTTCGTGCCGACCCGGCCGCGGTTGCGGGCTGGCGAGACTGGATCGAAGCGCATGCGAAGGGCCGACGCAAGGTCGGACTGGTCTGGAACGGCAATCCGAATCACCTTCGCGACGCGCGGCGTTCGATTCCGCCCGGAGAGTTCGGCGCACTGCTGACGGTACCGGGTATCGCCTATTTCGCGCTGTCGCCGGGGCGCGGCGCGGTGGTCGACGCGTGGCGCGCGCAAGGCATCGCGATCGACGACCCGACGCCGCAGTTCGCCGCGGACTTCGACGATGTCGCGGCGCTCGCCCAGCAGCTCGATCTGGTGGTCACGATCGACAGCGGTCCGGCCCATCTGGCCGGCGCGCTCGGCGTGCCCACCTGCCTGATGATCGACCGCGTGTCCGCCTGGTTCTGGTGCGCCGGCGAGGGCCGGGCGCCCTGGTACGACTCGATCGAGCTCTATCGTCAGCCGCGGGTTGGCGAGTGGGCGCCGGTGATTGCCAAGGTGCGCGCGCGACTGGAGTCGCTGGCCGCTTCGTGAGTCTCGTCGCGCGCGGCCGGTGAACAACGGGCGCCGTCCGTTGCGGCGCCCGCCGGCAGGCCGGATGAGCGTGACGCGCGCGTCACGCTCATCCGGCCTGCCGGCGGGCGCCGCCGCGGACGGCGCCCGTTTTTAACGGGGCGCGCGCGCCGGGAGGCGCGGGCCGCTTCGTGAGTCTCGTCGCGCGCGGCCCGTGAAAAACGGGCGCCGTCCGATGCGGCGCCCGCCGGCAGGCCGGATGAGCGTGACGCGCGCGTCACATGTTCGGATAGTTCGGCCCGCCGCCGCCTTCCGGCGTGACCCACACGATGTTCTGCGTCGGATCCTTGATGTCGCAGGTCTTGCAGTGCACGCAATTCTGCGCATTGATGACGAGACGCTCGGCACCGTCGTCAGCCTTCACGAACTCGTACACGGCGGCCGGGCAGAAGCGCGCTTCCGGGCCGGCATAGGTGTGCAGGTTGACGTTGACGGGCACGGTCGGATCTTTCAGCGTCAGATGGGCCGGCTGGTTCTCCTCGTGGTTGGTATTCGAGATGAATACCGACGACAGCCGGTCGAACGTCAGCTTGCCGTCCGGCTTCGGATACTCGATCGGCTGGCACTGCGACGCCGGCTTCAGCATTTCGTGGTCGGCGTGCTTGTGGTGCAGGGTCCACGGCACGTTGCCGCCCATCACCTTCTGTTCGAGCCCGACCATCAGGGTGCCGAGATAGAGCCCCTTGCTCATCCATTGCTTGAAATTGCGCGAACGATACAGCTCGCCATACAGCCAGGAGGTCTTGAACGCGTCGGGGTAGGCCGTCAGCTCGTCGGCCTGGCGGCCGGCCTGCACGGCGTCGAACGCGGCGTCGGCGGCCAGCATGCCGGTCTTGATGGCCGCATGGCTGCCCTTGATTCGCGACGCGTTCAGGAAGCCCGCATCGTCGCCGACCAGCGCGCCGCCCGGAAACACCGTTTTCGGCAGCGACAGCAGACCGCCCGCCGTGATCGCCCGCGCGCCGTACGACACGCGCTTGCCGCCGTCGAGGATCGCGCGGATCGCCGGGTGGGTTTTGTAGCGCTGGAATTCCTCGAACGGCGACAGATAGGGATTCGTATAGCCGAGGCCGACCACGAAACCGACGACGACCTGGTTGTTGTCCATGTGATACAGAAACGAACCGCCGTAGGTATCGGACGCGAGTGGCCAGCCGGCGGTGTGCATCACCAGGCCGGGCTTGTGCTTGGCGGGATCGATTTCCCACAGTTCCTTGATGCCGATGCCGTATGCCTGCGGATCGCAGTTCGCGTTCAGCTTGAACTTGTCCATCAGCTGGCGGCCGAGGTTGCCGCGCGCACCTTCGCAGAACAGCGTGTACTTCGCGTGCAGTTCCATGCCGAGCTGGAAGTTCTCGGTCGGCTCGCCGTCCTTGCCGATCCCCATGTTGCCGGTCGCGACGCCCTTGACCGAGCCGTCGTCGTTGTAGAGGACCTCGGCCGCCGGAAAGCCCGGGAAGATCTCGACGCCGAGCGCTTCGGCCTGCTGGCCGAGCCAGCGCGTGACGTTGCCGAGGCTGATCACGTAGTTGCCGTGGTTCTTGAAATTGTCCGGCAGCGCCCAGTTCGGTACCTGCGTCGCGCCTTTCTCGGATAGAAACAGGAAGCGATCTTCGGTCACGTCGACCGTGAGCGGCGCGCCTTTTTCCTTCCAGTCGGGGAACAGTTCGGTGATCGCCCGCGGGTCCATCACCGCGCCCGACAGGATATGCGCGCCGATCTCCGAACCTTTTTCGAGCACGCACACGCCGATTTCCACGCTTTTTTCGGCGGCGAGCTGTTTGAGCCGAATGGCTGCGGACAGGCCGGCGGGGCCGCCGCCCACGATCACGACGTCATATTCCATCGATTCGCGCGGACCGTATTGCTCGATGAGGCTTGCGGGGGTCATGGACGTTCCTCTAACCGTTAGAATGCTTTTATTCGGGAGCGTATTGTCGGCGAAACAAAACGCTCGCCGCAACAGAATGCGGTTAGATTAGCACGATCGTTCTATTTTTGTGATAAGGTGCGCGCGTGCGTCCGCGATGCGTGCGGCACGGCGTCACGTCATTGAAGGAAGGAACCGTAATGGGTCGTTCGATCAATCTGGAAGGCAAAGTGGCGATGATTACCGGCGCGTCCAGCGGGCTGGGCCAGCGCTTTGCGCAGGTGCTGTCGCAGGCGGGGGCGAAGGTGGTGCTGGCGAGCCGGCGCGTCGAGCGGCTGAAGGAATTGCGTGCGGAAATCGAGGCCGCGGGCGGCGCGGCGCACGTGGTGTCGCTCGATGTCACCGATTCCCAGAGCATCCGGGCGGCCGTCGCCCATGCGGAAACCGAAGCGGGCACGATCGACATCCTGGTCAACAACTCGGGCGTGTCGACGATGCAGAAGCTGGTCGACGTGACGCCCGCCGATTTCGACTCCGTGTTCGACACCAACACCCGCGGCGCGTTTTTCGTCGCGCAGGAAGTGGCGAAACGGATGATGATGCGCGGCAAGGGCAACGGCAAGCCCTCGTACCGGATCATCAACATCGCGTCGGTAGCGGGGCTGCGGGCATTGTCGCAGATCGGCCTTTACGCGATGAGCAAGGCCGCCGTCGTGCATATGACCCGCGTGATGGCGCTTGAATGGGGCCGCCACGGGATCAACGTCAACGCGATCTGCCCCGGCTATATCGATACCGAGATCAATCATTACCTGTGGGAAACCGAGCAGGGCCAGAAGCTGCAGTCGATACTGCCGCGCCGGCGCGTCGGCAAACCGCAGGATCTCGACGGCCTGCTGTTGCTGCTCGCGGCCGACGAGTCGCAGTTCATCAACGGCTCGATCATTTCAGCCGACGATGGCTTCGGGATTGCCTGAAGCAGCCTGATTTTCGCAAGAAGAATCCGATGAACGATTACACCCCTGTTTTTGAAATGTCGATGCCGATCCGCTGGGGCGACATGGACGCATTCGGCCACGTGAACAACACCGTGTACTTCCGCTATATGGAGCAGGTGCGGATCTCGTGGTTCGAGCAGGTCGGCATTGCCGGCGGCAACGGCGAAGGGCAGGGGCCTGTCCTCGTCAACGCGTCGATGGAGTTCCTGAAGCAGTTGCACTACCCCGGCGACGTCATCGCGAAGATGTCGGCGGCGAAGCCCGGCCGCAGCAGCTTCGACACCGGTTTCGAGCTGACCCGCGCCGACGATCCGCAGCATGTGTACGCGCGCGGCAACGCCCGCTGCGTGTGGGTGGATTACGCGCTGGGCAAATCGGTGCCGCTGCCGGAGTTGCTGCGCAACACGATCGAAGCCGCGTTGCAGCGTCAGACTTCCTGACGGATCCCCGGGCGCCGGTCCGCGAACGCCGCGATTCGGTTCCCGATCCTATGCGGCGGGCACCCCTGTCCCGCCGCTTTTTCCTTCACGCCGCGGCGTCCATGCCGCTCAATGTCCGAGCAGGCGCTGCAGCAGCTCGGCCGTATTGCCCGTCCCGTACTTGCGTATCAGTCGCGCGCGATAGATGTCGACGGTCCGCGAGCTGATGTCGAGCACTCTCCCGATCTGCTTGCTGGTCTTGCCGGTTGCCAGTTGGGCGGCGATTTCGCGCTCGCGCGGCGTCAGCGCCACCGCGACCCGGCGGGTCGCGCTCAGATCCTCGAAGGTCCAGACGCCCGCCGCGAGCGGCGCGGTGCGATCGAGCGCGCGGCCCGTCACGTGGCACCAGAACAGCTCGCCGCCGGTACGCTTCATGATGCGGTCGTCCGCGTAGCTGCCTTGCGCGATCATCACGGGCGAGATCCGCTCGCCGATCCGTTCGAATTCATCGGGCGACGGATACAGCGCCTGGAACGACTGGCCGATCAGATCGGTGCGCGCGCAGCGGAAGATGGCGGCCAGTTCGTCGTTGCAGTCTTCGATGATCCGGTCGCGCGACAGCACGAGGCCGATCGGCGCGAGGTGGAAGGCGGTCTGGTAGTCGAGAGCGGGCATGGCTTGGGCGGGCAGGCAGGAAAAAGCGCCCGACGCCGATGGCGGCAAACGCTTATGTACTTTTGCGTATTGTGCCGGATCCCGCCTGCATCGTACCCTTTCAGGCAGTCGCGGCGTGGGTCGCGAGACAGAATGCGTCGTCGCGGCAGCTTTTGCCGCGGGTGCTTAGAATGGTGCGGCGGGTTCGCCCGGCACGCACCGCGCGAACCGGTTTGGCTGGTTTCCATAGAGGAAGGGACATACAGATGAACAAAGTCTATCCAAGCGCGGCCGCCGCGCTCGAGGGCATCGTCCGTGACGGACAGACCTTCGCGGTCGGCGGTTTCGGCCTGTGCGGAATCCCCGAAGCGCTGATCGCGGCGTTGCGCGATTCGGCGGTGAAGGGCATCACCTGCATCAGCAACAACGCGGGCGTCGACGGATTCGGCCTCGGGCTCTTGCTGGAAACGCGGCAGATCAAGAAGATGATCTCGTCGTACGTCGGCGAGAACAAGGAGTTCGAGCGTCAGTATCTGGCGGGCGAGCTCGAGCTCGAATTCACGCCCCAGGGGACGCTGGCCGAAAAGCTGCGCGCGGGCGGCGCGGGTATTCCGGCGTTCTTCACCAACACGGGCTACGGCACGGTGATCGCGGAAGGCAAGGAAACCCGCCAGTTCGGCGATCGCCAGTACGTGCTGGAGCCGTCGCTGACGGCCGACGTCGCGCTCGTCAAGGCGTGGAAGGCGGACAAGTCCGGCAACCTGATCTATCGGCGCACCGCGCGCAACTTCAATCCGATGTGCGCGATGGCGGGCAAGATCACGGTCGCGGAGGTCGAGGAGATCGTCGAGAACGGCGCGTTCGACCCGGACCACATCCATACGCCCGGTATCTTCGTGCAGCGGCTGGTGCTGAATGCGACGCCGGAAAAACGTATCGAACAACGCATCGTCCGCGCGAAAGGAGAGTGACATGGCTTGGAATCGTGACCAAATGGCCGCGCGCGCGGCGCGGGAATTGCAGGACGGCTTCTACGTCAACCTGGGTATCGGGCTGCCGACCCTGGTGGCCAACCATGTGCCCGCCGACGTCGAGGTCTGGCTGCAATCGGAGAACGGGCTGCTCGGCATCGGCCCGTCGCCGACCGAGGAGGAAGTGGATGCCGACCTGATCAACGCGGGCAAGCAGACCGTGACCACTTTGCCCGGTTCGTCGATCTTCTCGTCGGCGGACTCGTTCGCGATGATCCGCGGCGGCCACATCAACCTGGCGATTCTCGGCGCGATGCAGGTCAGCAAGAGCGGCGACCTCGCGAACTGGATGATCCCCGGCAAGATGATCAAGGGGATGGGCGGTGCGATGGATCTGGTGGCGGGCGTAAAACGCGTCGTGGTGCTGATGGAGCATGTCGCGAAAGGCGATCAGCACAAGATCCTGGAGGCCTGCAACCTGCCGCTGACGGGCGTCGGCGTGGTCGATCTGATCATCACGGATCTCGGCGTGATCGAGGTGACGCCGGCCGGACTGAAGCTGATCGAATTGGCCGACGGCGTGACGGTCGACGAAATCAAGGCCAAGACAGGCGCGCCGCTCGACGTCAGCGCGGTCTCGTAACAGGCCGGTCCCCGGTTGCGCGTTGCGCGACCGGCAACGGAAGGGCGGCAGAACGCCCCGCATTCGGGAGAATGCGGGGCGTTTTTCATTCTGCGTCGGAGGGAGAGGCATTCCTAGCGGCGGGCGATGTCGCCGACTGCGCTGGATCGACGGAGGACGGTGCGTCCGGGCCTGGCGCGGCGTGTATCGCCCGCGGCGGAGTCGGCGGCAGCGCGCGGCCCGCCCCGGCCGCCGATATTGCGGCAGGCGCGGCGGCGGCGCTGCGCGATCGCCGATGGGCGAGCGTCGGCGAACGGCGTGGGTCCGTCGTGGGGAAATGATCACGCGTTTTACCCCCTTGCCCTTTGGCGGCAGACACGATGAGTGATGTAATGGACCCGCGCCAATCGATGAATTGACTCTTGCCGTCGATAGAGAGGGGTGGCCCGGCTGCGCATGTCGCGGTGGGCGAATCGTGCGCTCCGCGGTGCGAAATGGAACGACGGCCGCATTCGTCTTCTTTTCACGAAGCGGACTACAATCGATCGTCCAGGCCGCACCCGCGGACCGTCATCGATGGGTCCGCGTCTGAATCCTGCTTCTCTTTTTCGAGGGTATCCCGATGTCGTCGACCGCATCAGTTTCCGAATCGCCCTGCGCGCGCCGCGTCCAGTGTGCGAGCCCGACTGGCCTGCATCGCGTCGCGTATACGGAATGGGGCGATCCGGAGAATCCGCGCGTGCTCGTCTGCGTGCATGGGCTGACCCGCTCGGGCCGGGATTTCGACCGGCTGGCGGCTGCGCTGTCGGACGTCTACCGGGTGGTATGTCCGGATGTGGCGGGGCGCGGGCAGTCGGACTGGCTTGCGGATCCGCAGCGCTACGGCGTGGCTCAGTACGTAGCCGACATGGTGACGCTCGTTGCACGGCTCGATGTGGAGACCGTCGACTGGTTCGGCACGTCGATGGGCGGCCTGATCGGATTGGCGCTCGGCGGGTTGCCGGGCTCGCCGATCGGCAAGATGATCGTCAACGATATCGGTCCGCACATCGAGCCGGCGGCGCTGGCGCGAATCGGCGACTATCTGGGGGTCAACATGCGCTTCGCGACCGAACAGGAGGGGGTCGACCATCTGGCGTCGCTCGCGCTGTCGTTCGGTCCGCTGACACCCGACGAATGGCGCGAAATCAACCGGCCGCTGTTGCGCCGGGACGACGACGGGTCGTGGGCCGTCCGCTACGATCCGCGCATTGCCGAGCCGGTGAAGGCTGTCACGCCGGAAATGAATGCACTTGGCGAAGCGATTCTATGGCGTTCGCTGGAGGCGTTCGCGGGACCGCTGCTCGTTGTGCGCGGCGCGGAATCGGATTTGTTGTCGCGGGAGACGGTCGGCGAAATGATCGCGCGCGGCAAGGCGGTCACGAGCGTCGAGATTGCCGGCGCGGGTCATGCGCCGGCCTTCCTGAGCGCCGGCGAGATCGCGATCGCCCGCCGTTTTTTCATCGGAGCGCCGTCGCACGCGTCATAATATGCAGTTCGGCGCGGCAGGGCTTCGGCAACTGTCGCGTCGTGCTCCGATCCATTTTCTTATCCGGGAATTTCCATGGCAGTTACTCGTCACCACGTCGGTCCCCGTCTTTCCGAAATCGCGATCCACAACGGCACCGTGTATCTGGCCGGCCAGATCGCAGAAGACACGAAGCAGGACATCTCGGGCCAGACGCGTGAAGTGCTGGGCCACATCGACCGCTTGCTCGCGGAAGCGAACAGCGACAAGTCGCATCTGCTGTCGGTGCAGATTTTCATCGCCGACATGGTGCATTTCCAGGGCATGAACGTCGAGTGGGACGCATGGGTCGCACAGGGCGCGACGCCGCCGCGCGCCACGGTCGAAGCGAAGCTCGCGAACCCGGAATGCCTGGTCGAAGTGGTCGTCGTGGCGGCGCAACGGAGCTGAGCAGCGGGTTGTCATGACAGCTTCACGTAATTCGGCGCGATGATGTCCGATCACGCGCCTGCGGCGGGGGCCGCAACACCGTCTTTCGACGACGTGCTCGCGTTCGTACGCGAGCACGCGGGCGAGGTGCGGCTGTCGTCGGGCGAACGGCTCGCCGATCACGCGGCGGGCACGGCCTCGATCATGCGCACGCTCAACGTCGATCCGCCGGCGGTGCAGGCCGCCGCGCTGTTCGCGTTGACGCCGCACCTGGACGATCCGGAGGGCGTGATCGCCGCCCGCTTCGGCGACGAAGTCGCGCGGCTCGTCGCCGATGTGCGCAAGCTCCTGAGGCTCGGCACGGCCAGCATGCGGGCCGCGCAGAACGCGATGTCGGAAACGGGCCGCGATGCGCAGGCCGCAAGGCGCGCGCAGATCGAGGCGCTGCGCAAGATGCTGCTCGCATTCGCGCAGGATATCCGGGTCGTGCTGATCCGGCTCGCGTCGCGGCTGCAGTCGCTGCGCTATTACGCGGCGGCGAAGATCGCGCCGTCGGCCGACGTCGCCCGCGAGACGCTCGACATCTACGCGCCGCTCGCGAACCGTCTCGGCATCTGGCAACTGAAGTGGGAACTGGAGGATCTGGCGTTTCGCTTCGAGAATCCGGAAACCTACAAGCGTATCGCGAAGCTGCTCGACGAAAAGCGCATCGAGCGCGAAGCGTATGTCATGCAGGCGATCGAACGATTGCAGCAGGAGCTTGCCGCGGCGAGCATCCACGCCGAGGTCAGCGGCCGGCCGAAACACATCTACAGCATCTGGCGCAAGATGCGCGGCAAGGAACTCGATTTTTCCGAGCTGTACGACGTGCGCGCGTTTCGCGTGATCGTGCCCGACATCAAGGATTGCTATACGGTGCTGGGCATCGTGCATCACCTGTGGCAGCCGGTCCCGAGAGAATTCGACGACTACATTTCGCGGCCGAAGCCGAACGGCTACAAGTCGCTGCACACGGTCGTGATCGGCGACGACGGCCGTGCGTTCGAGGTGCAGATCCGCACTCAGGAAATGCACCGCTTCGCGGAATACGGCGTCGCCGCGCACTGGCGCTACAAGGAGGCGGGCACGCGCGGCTACGGCGGCCAGTTCGCCGCGAGCGACAAGTACGACGAGAAGATCGCGTGGCTGCGCCAGTTGCTCGCGTGGAAAGGCGAGGTCGAGGAAGGCGGTTCGCCCGACGCGATGGGGGGACGGGAGGCCTGGGCGCAATTGCGCGAGACCTCGCTCGACGACGACCATATTTACGTGCTGACTCCGCAGGCGCGCGTGATCGCGCTGCCGCAGGGCGCGACTCCCGTCGATTTCGCGTACTACCTGCACAGCGAACTGGGGCACCGCTGCCGCGGCGCGCGCGTGGACGGCGCGATGGTGCCGCTCAATACGCCGCTGCAAAACGGACAGACGGTCGAGATCGTGTCGGTGAGGGAGGGCGGTCCGTCTCGCGACTGGCTGAATCCGCAGCTCGGCTACCTGCATAGCCCGCGCGCGCGACAAAAGGTGCGCGCGTGGTTCAACCTCATCGAGCATCAGGAAAATATCGCGCGCGGGCGGGCGCTTGTCGAGAAGACCTTGCAGCGCGAGGGCAAGACCTCGGTGAACCTCGATCATCTGGCGGCGAAACTGGGTTTCAAGGCGCCCGACGAGTTGTTCTCCGTGGTGGGCAAGGAGGAGTTCAGCCTGCGCAACGTCGAGCATGCGCTGTCCGATGTGCCGCCGCCCGAACCCGAAACGGAGTCGCCCGAGCAGTTCGAGAAGCGCAGCAGCGGCGCGAGCGTCGCGCACGGTGCGTCGACGGGCGTGCTGGTGGTCGGCGTCGATGCGTTGCTCACGCAGCTCGCGCGCTGTTGCCGTCCCGCACCGCCCGATCCGATCAGCGGGTTCGTCACGCGCGGCAAGGGCATGTCGATCCATCGCAGCGATTGCGCGACGTTCGTGCGGATGGCCGAGCGCGCGCCCGAGCGCGTGCTGCAGACCACCTGGTCGGCCGACGTGATGGGCGGCCGGGGGGTGTCGGTGTACCCGATCGATCTGATGATCGAGGCGAGCGATCGTCAGGGGTTGCTGCGCGATATTTCCGAAGTGTTCGCTCGCGAGAAGATGAACGTGGTCGGGGTGAAGACCCAGAGCCGCCGCAATGCGGCATTCATGCAATTTACCGTGGAGGTGTCGAACTCCTCGCAGGTGCAGCGCGCCTGCGCGTTGCTCGGCGAGGTCGCGGGCGTGGTGCGGGCGACGCGCAAGACCTGACGGAGCAGGGGCTCGGCAAGAGGATGCGAAGTTTTTTGAAGAATTTGCACCAAAGCACTTGCCAAGAATTAAAGAGCTCCATATAATTTCACCTCTCGACAGGCTCGTAGCTCAGTTGGTTAGAGCACCACCTTGACATGGTGGGGGTCGTTGGTTCGAATCCAATCGAGCCTACCAACGACATCGGCTCCAGTTCGGTTTTTCGGGCTGAAGCGGCAGTAGAAAATTTCTACGCAAAGGCGATACGGTTATGACGCTGCGAACGTTGACCGAAACAATTTCGGAGCGACGCTAGTCGAGGAACCTTTTCGTCCTGTAGTTTGTGAAGTATCGAAATGCGGCCCCTCGAAAGCGGGGCCGCATTTTTTTTGCCGTCTTTTTAGCGCGTTGTTTGTCTGCCGTTCACCGACGGCATCTCGGAGATTGCTATGGTTTCGATACGCTTGCCTGACGGCTCAGTTCGACAATACGAGCATCCGGTGACAGTTGCCGAAGTGGCGGCCTCGATCGGTCCTGGTCTTGCGAAGGCCGCGCTCGGCGGCAAGCTCGATGGCGAGTTGGTCGATACCTCCGCATTGATCGATCGCGACGCATCGCTCGCGATCGTCACGGAAAAGGATGCCGACGGTCTGGACATCATCCGCCACTCGGCTGCCCACTTGCTGGCTTATGCGGTCAAGGAGCTGTATCCGGATGCGCAGGTGACGATCGGCCCCGTGATCGACAACGGCTTCTATTACGACTTCTCTTATCACCGTCCGTTTACACCGGAAGATCTCGAAAAGATCGAGAAGCGCATGCAGGAGCTTGCGAAAAAGGATGAGCCGGTCACGCGCCGCGTGGTGTCACGCGAAGAGGCCGCCGACTATTTCCGCAGCATCGGCGAGAAGTACAAGGCTGAAATCATCGATTCGATTCCGTCGAGCGACGATATCAAACTGTATTCGCACGGCGGTTTCACCGATCTGTGCCGTGGCCCGCACGTGCCGTCGACCGGCAAGTTGAAGGTCTTCAAGCTGATGAAGGTCGCGGGCGCCTACTGGCGCGGCGATTCGAAGAACGAACAGTTGCAGCGGATTTACGGCACGGCCTGGACGAAGAAGGAAGACCAGGACGCGTATCTGCACATGCTCGAGGAGGCGGAGAAGCGCGACCACCGCAAGCTCGGCAAGCAGCTCGATCTGTTCCACATGCAGGACGAATCGCCCGGCATGGTGTTCTGGCATCCGAAGGGTTGGGCGTTGTGGCAGCAGGTGGAGCAGTACATGCGCCGCCGCGTGAGCGATGCCGGCTATCTCGAGATCAAGACGCCGATGATCATGGATCGCTCGCTGTGGGAGGCGTCCGGCCACTGGCAGAACTACCGCGAGAACATGTTCACGACGGAGTCGGAAAAGCGCGACTACGCGATCAAGCCGATGAACTGCCCGGGTCATGTGCAGGTGTTCAATCATGGTTTGCGCTCGTACCGCGACTTGCCGCTGCGCTACGCGGAATTCGGTTCGTGCCACCGCAACGAATCGTCGGGCGCGCTGCATGGGCTGATGCGCGTACGCGGTTTCGTGCAGGACGATGCACACATTTTCTGTACCGAAGACCAGTTCATCGCCGAATCGATCGCGTTCAATACGCTCGCGATGAGCGTCTACAAGGATTTCGGCTTCGATCACATCGACATCAAGCTGTCGCTGCGCCCCGACCAGCGAGCCGGCACGGACGAAACCTGGGATCGCGCCGAGCAGGGGCTGCGCGACGCGCTGACGGCCTGCGGCCTGACGTGGGAAGAATTGCCGGGAGAGGGCGCGTTCTACGGCCCGAAGATCGAGTACCACATCAAGGATGCGCTTGGCCGTTCGTGGCAGTGCGGTACGTTGCAGCTCGACATGGTGCTTCCGGAGCGTCTCGGCGCCGAATATGTGGCGGAGGACAACAGCCGTCGCCGGCCGGTGATGCTGCACCGGGCAATCGTCGGATCAATGGAGCGTTTCCTCGGAATTCTGATCGAGCACCATGCCGGCGCAATGCCCGTCTGGCTTGCGCCGATCCAGGCGGCGGTGCTGAATATTGCCGAAAGTCAGGCCGAATATGCGCAGTCGCTAGCCCAAACGTTGCAAAAACAAGGGGTTAGAGTGACGGCGGATTTGCGTAACGAGAAAATTAGCTATAAAATACGCGAGCACACGCTTGAAAAAGTGCCATATCTGCTCGTCGTGGGCGATAAGGAGCGTGATGCGCAAACGGTAGCCGTGCGTGCCCGTGGCGGCGTCGATCTGGGCGTAATGCCGATCGAAGCCTTCGTTGAGCGTCTGCATGAGGATCTGCGGACGTTCAAGTAACCGCCCTGGCAGCGCGGCTCGTTTTTTTAATTTTTAGAGGAAACGTAACATCGCTACTGATAAGTCGTCGCATCGCATCAACGGTGAAATCACTGCACCGGAAGTGCGTCTGGTCGGGATCGAGAATGAAGCGCTCGGTATCGTAAAACTCGCTGATGCTTTCCGTAAATCGGAAGAGCTGGATGTTGACCTGGTGGAAATCGCGCCGCAAGCGGTGCCGCCGGTTTGCCGTCTGATGGATTACGGCAAGTTCAAGTACCAGGAAGCCAAGAAGCAGCACGAAGCGAAGCTGAAGCAAAAGGTCATCCAGGTGAAGGAAGTGAAGTTCCGCCCGGGTACCGATGACGGCGATTACAACGTCAAGCTCCGCAACCTGGTGCGCTTCCTTGAAGAAGGCGATAAGACGAAGATCACGTTGCGTTTCCGCGGCCGCGAAATGGCTCACCAGGAAATCGGCATGCGGATGCTTGAGCGTCTGCGCACCGATCTCGACGAAGTCGGCCAGGTCGAACAGATGCCGAAGATGGAAGGGCGCCAGATGATCATGGTGCTTTCGCCGAAGAAAAAGAAGTAACGGGCTGGCGCGCGATGGCGTGCCGGTTCGATGAAGCGGTTCGGCGCGCGGCCCGGTCAGGGCGGCGCGCCTGAAACAACAGCGGCTGCGCGAGCGGTGCGCTGTACACAAGTGGATTTGGGTTTCGAAGGGCGGGTTCAGGGCGCAAGCCAACCGCACACCCACGTCCATCTAATAAACTGGAGTTGTTCGTCATGCCTAAGATGAAGACCAAGAAGAGTGCTGCAAAGCGCTTCGTGGTGCGTCCGGGCGGTACCGTCAAGCGCGGTCAAGCCTTCAAGCGTCACATCCTGACCAAGAAAACCACCAAGAACAAGCGTCACCTGCGCGGCGCCACGGCAGTTCATGATTCCGATCTGAACTCCGTCCGCGCGATGCTCCCGTTCGCTTAACCCTCAACCGATACTCATAGGAGAGAAACATGCCTCGAGTCAAACGTGGGGTAACCGCACGGGCCCGTCACAAGAAGATCATCAACCTGGCCAAGGGTTATCGCGGCCGCCGCAATAACGTCTACCGCATCGCCAAGCAGGCGGTGATGCGCGCTGGTCAGTACGCGTACCGCGATCGCCGCAACAAGAAGCGTGTGTTCCGCGCACTGTGGATCACGCGTATCAATGCGGCCGTGCGTCAGCACGACATGACCTACAGCGTGTTCATCAACGGCCTGAAGAAGGCGTCGATCGAACTCGACCGTAAGGTGCTGGCTGATATGGCGGTGTTCGACAAGGCTGCTTTTGCTGCGATCGTGAAGCAGGTGAAAGCCGCCGTTGCAGCCTAATTGCGAAATTAGCACTGCGTGGTTAGTTGCAGCGATGATCCGGTAATTTCGGCCGCTGCAGCGAAAACGGGGCTCTTCCGAGCCCCTTTTTTGTTTGGACGAGCCATTCGCTCGCCGAAAACAATTGACGTTGGAAATGATGGGATCAATGGATCTGGACCAGATTGTCGCCGACGCGCAGCAGTCCTTTGAACAGGCTGCCGATATCACCACGCTCGAAAACGAGAAAGCACGATTTCTCGGCAAGTCGGGTGCGTTGACCGAGATGCTCAAGGGCCTCGGCAAGCTCGATCCCGAGACGCGCAAGACGGAAGGCGCGCGCATCAATGTCGTCAAGCAGCAAGTGGAAGCCGCGCTGACGGCGCGCCGTCAGGCGCTGGCCGATGCGCTGCTGAACCAGCGTCTCGCCGCCGAGGCGATCGACGTCACGCTGCCCGGCCGAGGCGCGGGCGCCGGCACGCTGCATCCCGTGATGCGCACCTGGGAGCGCGTCGAACAGATTTTCCGCACGATCGGCTTCGACGTGGCCGACGGCCCCGAAATCGAAACCGACTGGTATAACTTCACCGCGTTGAACAGCCCCGAAAACCATCCGGCGCGTTCGATGCAGGACACGTTCTACGTCGACGGCAAGGATGCCGACGGCCGCCAACTGCTGCTGCGCACGCATACGAGCCCGATGCAGGTGCGTTATGCGCGCATGAACCGGCCGCCGATCAAGGTGATCGCACCCGGTCGGACCTACCGTGTCGATAGCGATGCGACGCACTCGCCGATGTTCAATCAGGTCGAAGGCCTGTGGATCGACGAGAACATCAGCTTCGCCGATCTGAAGGGTGTCTACACCGATTTTCTGAAGAAGTTCTTCGAGCGCGACGACATCCTCGTGCGCTTCCGCCCGTCGTACTTCCCGTTTACCGAACCATCGGCCGAGATCGACATGATGTTCGAGCACGGCAAGAACGCCGGCAAATGGCTCGAAATCTCGGGCTCGGGTCAGGTGCACCCGACGGTGATCCGCAACATGGGCCTCGATCCCGAGCGTTATATCGGTTTTGCGTTCGGCAGCGGCCTCGAGCGGCTGACGATGCTGCGTTACGGCGTGCAGGATCTGCGTCTCTTCTTCGAGAACGATCTCCGCTTCCTGCGTCAGTTCGCGTAACGCCCGCCGTAGGCGTTCCGTGCCCGGGCCTGCGCATCGCGCGGGTCCGGGCCCCGATCCAACCTGTTTCGAACGTAGACATCCATGCAATTCCCTGAATCCTGGTTGAGAACCTTTGTCGATCCGCAACTGACGACCGATGAACTGTCGCATGCGCTGACGATGGCGGGGCTCGAAGTCGAGTCGCTGCGCCGAGTGGCACCGCCGACCGCGAAGATTGTCGTCGGCCGGGTGCTCGAAGTGGCCAAGCATCCGGATGCGGACAAGCTCAACGTCTGTCAGGTCGACGCCGGTACGGGCGCGACGCTCAATATCGTCTGCGGCGCGCCGAATGTGGCGCCGGGCATCAAGGTGCCGGTGGCGCTGGTCGGCGCGCAACTGCCGCCCGCAGAAGAAGGCGGCGCGCCGTTTGCGATCAAGCTGTCGAAGCTGCGCGGCATCGAAAGCCAGGGCATGCTGTGCTCGGCACGCGAGCTCAAGCTTTCCGAGGATCACAGCGGCCTGCTGATCCTGCCGGACGAGACGCCGATCGGCCAGGACATCCGGGACACGCTGAATCTCGACGATGCGGTTTTCGAGATCAAACTGACGCCGAACAAGGCCGATTGCCTGTCGGTGTTCGGCATCGCGCGCGAGACCTCGGCGATTACGGGTGCGCCGCTCAAGCCGCTCGACATCCGTCCGGTGCAGGCGAACCTCACCGAGATTCTGCCGGTTCGGATCGCCGCGCCCGATTTGTGCGGCCGGTTTTCCGGGCGGGTGATCCGCGGCGTGAACGCACGCGCAAAGACCCCGCAATGGATGGTCGAGCGTCTCGAACGATCGGGGCAGCGCAGCGTATCGGCGCTCGTCGACATCTCGAACTACGTGATGTTCGAGCTCGGGCGTCCGTCGCACGTGTTCGATCTCGACACGATCCACGGGGGCATCGTGGTGCGCTGGGGCGAGCGCGGCGAATCGCTGAAGCTGCTGAACGGCAGCACGGTCGAGCTTGACGAGACGGTCGGCGTGATCGCCGACGAGCGTCATGTCGAAAGTCTCGCGGGCATCATGGGCGGCGATAGCACGGCCGTCACGCTCGACACGACCAACATCTATCTCGAGGCGGCGTTCTGGTGGCCGGACAGTATCCGTGGCCGCGCGCGCAAGTACAACTTCTCGACCGACGCGGCGCACCGCTTCGAGCGCGGCGTC
This sequence comes from Burkholderia alba, assembly GCF_034721475.1. Classification (NCBI taxonomy): domain Bacteria; kingdom Pseudomonadati; phylum Pseudomonadota; class Betaproteobacteria; order Burkholderiales; family Burkholderiaceae; genus Burkholderia; species Burkholderia alba. The sequence goes on from NZ_JAWJWL010000013.1 coordinate 174,527, forward strand.
GACTATTCGACGACCGTCGAGCATATCGAGCGCATCACGCAGCTGATTCTCGATATTTGCGGCGGCCAGGCCGGTCCGGTCGACGATCAGATCGTGAACGTCCCGCAGCGCGCACCGGTGTCGATGCGCGTGTCGCGCGCGAACCGCATCATCGGCGTGCCGATCGGAGCGGACGAGATCGCGTCGATCTTCACGCGTCTCGGCCTGTCGTTCGAGCGGCGTGACGACGTGTTCTCGGTTACGCCGCCGCCGCATCGCTTCGACATCGAAATCGAGGAAGACCTGATCGAGGAAGTCGCGCGCATCTACGGTTTCGAAAAGATTCCGGCGCGTCCTCCCGTTGCGACCAGCGAAATGCGCGCGACCAACGAAACGCAGCGTTCGATCCATACGATCCGCCACGAACTGGCCGCGCGAGATTATTCGGAGACGGTCAACTTCAGCTTCGTCGACGCGGAATGGGAGCGCGATTTCGCTGGCAACGCGCATCCGGTGCGGCTGCTGAATCCGATCGCGAGCCAGCTGTCCGTGATGCGTACGACGCTGTTCGGCAGTCTCGTCAGCGTGCTGCGCCACAACCTGAATCGCCGCGCGGATCGTGTGCGGGTGTTCGAGACGGGGCGCGTGTTTCTCGCGGATGCATCGATCAAGGCCGGTGAGCTGGTGGTGGAAGGGTATGTGCAGCCGAAGCGTGTCGGCGCGCTGGCCTATGGCCCGGTGCTCGACGAGCAGTGGGGCGCCGCGACGCGCGCGGTCGACTACTTCGATGTGAAGGGCGACCTCGAGGCACTGCTGGCGCCTGCCGTCGCGCGTTTCGTGAAGGCGGAGCATCCGGCACTGCATCCGGGCCGCTGCGCACGGATCGAGCTGGACGGCCGCGCGGTCGGCTGGATCGGCGAGCTGCATCCACGCCTGATGCAGAAGTACGAATTGCCGCATGCCCCGGTGTTGTTCGAAATCGATGCGGACGCACTGATCGCGCGCGCGTTGCCGGCGCCGTCGGACGTATCGAAATTCCCGCCGGTGCGACGCGATATCGCAGTCGTGGTCGACCAGAACGTGGAAGTCCAGGCGCTCGTCGACGAGATGAAGAAGGCGTTGGCCGAGGACGCATGCAAGTTCGTTCAGAAGGTTGTACTCTTTGATGAATTTCGTGCAAAATCAAACACTTCCGGTGGCTTGTCCGCGCAGGAGAAAAGCCTTGCGTTCCGTGTGACCCTGCAAGATACTGCCGGGACACTGCAGGATGACGTGGTCGATCAGGCCATCCAGACCCTGGTGGATCGCATGGCTCGAGTCAATGGCGCGCGTTTGCGCGGATAAGGCAGGAGGGCGGCCGAACGGTTGCTTTCCGCATGGTTTGTCCCGGTTTAACGCGCTAGTTTTGCAGATATGAACGACATGAACTCGAGTGAATTCGAAGCCCTTCTGACGGCGCAACGCAGCGCCATGACACGCGACGTATCCGCCGCGCAGTCCGCCGAAGCGCCTACGCTGACCAAGGCCGAGCTGGCCGAATTGCTGTTCGACAGCGTCGGGCTCAACAAGCGCGAAGCGAAGGATATGGTCGAGGCGTTCTTCGAGGTGATCCGCGATGCGCTCGAAAACGGTGAAAGCGTGAAGCTGTCGGGCTTCGGCAATTTCCAGCTGCGCGACAAGCCGCAGCGGCCCGGCCGCAATCCCAAGACGGGCGAGGCGATTCCGATCGCCGCGCGCCGCGTCGTGACGTTCCACGCCAGCCAGAAATTAAAGGCGCTGGTGGAGAGCGGCGCCGAAACCGATTTCGTGCGCTGATTCCCGGTTTACGCCTGCGCGCGACTCCCGCGCTCCTTACCGACGGTTAACTGACGATGACATCGACGGTTGAGAAAGTCGTCTTGCCTCCGATTCCCGCGAAACGCTATTTCACGATCGGTGAAGTCAGCGAGCTGTGCGGCGTGAAGCCGCATGTGCTGCGGTACTGGGAGCAGGAGTTTACGCAATTGCGGCCGGTGAAACGGCGGGGTAACCGCCGCTATTACCAGCACCACGAAGTGCTGCTGATCAGGCGGATCCGGGAGCTGTTGTACGAGCAGGGTTTCACGATCAACGGCGCGCGCAACCGGCTCGATTCGCATGGCAGCGACCGCAGCGCGCCGTCCGAGGGCGCCCCCGCATTGTCGGCTGCGGCCGAGTCGGTTACCGGCGCTCCCGATTCACCGAGCAGCGGCGTGGATGTCGCACAATTGCGCAAGGCGTTGCTGGGCGTGATCGACGGTCTGAAGCGCCAATAGCTGCGATTTCGTGTAGAAAAATCCCGCATGATCCTGGTGTCATGCGGGATTTTTTTCGCCGGAACGGGGCTCAGGGAGCGAGCGGGTCCTTCTTGCCGAGGTCGACGAGCAGCGTGCCGTCGGGCGACATCCTCACCGAGCCTTTCGCGACCTGGCTGCGATAACCGTACAGGTCGAAGCGCATCGGCCCGGCTTGCGACGAATTCCGAATCAATGCCCGCACGTTCAGCTCCAGCACGTTGAACATCTTCATGTCGCCGCCTTCCATCCACATGTAGCTCGATGCATTCGTCTCGGGACGCTTCGGCGGCGGCGCGTCCGGCGCGCGACGGAACACCAGCCGCAGTCCATCGGCCTCGACGCGCGCCTGAGCGAGTTGCCCCGTCAGCGATGGCGGCGGGAATACCGTGTACTGGTCGAGTACCAGTGTATTGCCGCGCAGTTCGGCGCCGCGACGCCTGAGCGGCGTGAGTGACGCCAGTTCGATGCCGAGCGAACGCAGCAGTGTCGCCTGAGGGACGCCGAGTACCGATACCTGCGATGGCGTGAAGGCGAGATGGCGATCGTCGAGTACGCTCAGCGAGCCTTTCATGTCGGTCGGCAGCCAGATGCCGGGCACGTGATTCCACAGCTTGATGCCGCCTTGCACGCGCAGGTCCTGACCATCGGCGCTCAGTTGCAGATCGTTCAGCGAGCGCGGCGAATAATCGAGCAGGTACCGGTTGAACAGATCGGACATCGCGGCCCACGGCTCGACCACCGAACCGCCCAGGATCCGGATGTCGTACTGATTCGGGTCGTCGAGGTCGACCGGTTCTCCCGCGCGCTTCGGCACGAGTTGCGCATCGAGTTCGTCGACATGAAAACCGATGCCGCCGGAAAGATAGAAGTCGACATTGCGTAGATGGATCGTCGGCACGCCGTTCGACACGTACCGTTCGTTGAACGGCGCGCCGATACCGCGCTTGACGGCAACCTTGCGGAAGCCCGGCTGCGATGCATCGGCGGCCGATGCGAGGCCGAGAGCTTCCCAGCGTTGGCGGGCCTCGTGCAAGGTCGTTTGCTGGGCTGCGAGGAAACTGTCGTTCAGGCGCGCGGCAGGGGACCCGAGCAGAGCGCTCGAACCGGCCGCGGCCGGTGGTGCGTACGATGGCATCTTGATCGACATCGCCCCCGCTTCCGTGAAGTTGAAATAGCCCGCCGCGACTTGTTCGCGGTAGTGGTACAGATCGAATACGAAACGTTCGTCGGCGCGCGGGGGCCGGGTCGGGCCGATCAGGATGTCGGCGTTCATCGGCATCGAGCGCATGAATTTCACGTCGCCGCCCCGGATATACATGGCTTGTTTGGGGGCGTCGCCGGGCATCGTGAAGCCGGCTTGCGTGCCGTCGTCGAGCGCGAGATCGAGGCCGGCCGGCGTGATTCGGATCGCGACGATCGTCAGCTTCTGGTGTGGCGGCGGCATCAGTTTGTCGACCGTCATCACGAGGTCGTCGCCCGACAACTGCGCGACCGGTGTGTCGATTTTCAGCAGGTCAGACATCTTCACGTTCGCGGCGCGCATTACCGGGTTCGCGTTGATGCCCGACACGCTGATCCCGGTCGGATGAAACACGAGCCGGGTGCCGCCGCGGATCGTGATCTTGCCGGTCAGCGCGAACGGCACCCAGCCGTCGCGCTGCATCTCGCCCTGCAGATGGATCACGCCGTCGCCCGCGGATACGCGCAGCTTGCGCAGCGGTGCGCCGCGGTAACCGAAGATATAGCTGCCGAAGAGAGCGGTCAGTTTGGTGTTGTCGAGCGTGACGATACCGCGATGGACGTCGATCTCGAAGCTGGTCGGGTCGTCGAAGACGATGGGGGCGCCGGGATGGGTCGGCATCAGCGTTGCCGACAGCTCGTGCACGTAAAAGCCGAGGTCGCCGACGATCCGGAAATCGATGTCACGCAGGAAAGTCATCGCGCCGCTCTGCCCGGAATCACGCAATGTTGTCGGGCGCGGCTGGGTCAGGCGGATCGAGGCGAGCGACGGCACCGTTCGGGCGAGTTGCTGCTCCTGGGCAAGGCGTTCCGCTTTCGCGCGCTCGATCGAGGAGGTGGCGGGTTGCGCATGGGCGTCGACGTTCGAGGTCGATTCGGCGCATCCTGCGCCGAGGAGGGCGAGCGACGCTGCCGCGCAGGCGAATGCGCGCAGCACTCGGCTCGGGGCTGAGGCCACGCCGCGCGCCGCGCTGGCTGGGGTGGCGCGGCGGGTTCGCCGGACTGAGGTCCGCATCGTCTGTCTCCGTACCTTGTTATCGCTGTCGTGCGAACAGCCGCTTCGGCTTGCGCCGGTTTCGCGCAGTGTGGCATGGCATCGCTAGAGCGGCGGCACCAAACACCGGCGACCGATGTTGCGGTACGGAAAGGGCCATCGCGGCAAGGTTGGGGAGGTGAGGGTGGGTGAGGTCAAACGCCTGTATGAGGCAGCCGCGCAGGTTATTTGTCGTGATCGCACCCGGCGGAACTTGCGAGCTCATCCGCCAATGTGACGTTGCAGCGATCCTGTTTATCCTATCGATTGGGACGATGTCCGTCGAACCCGATGGGATGTGGATCATCCGTGTCGTATGGCGTGGCCGTTGGATGCCGAGTCGGGAGCGTCAATTTAGCCACTCGGTGAGCGCGGAGGGTACTCACGCGACATGGCGAGATCAGTCGATTTGCAGGGAGGGTGCAATCCTGCGCGCCAACGCAGCGCCTCATCGCTGCACCGGATCGGCCCGGTGCTTGACTATCCATCGAGCAATTCTCAATGGGTACTCGGTTGATCGGGAAAGGAGCGGGGACATGCGTTGCCGGGATTCTCTCGAAGATCATCCAGGCGAGCAACAAAGAAAAAGCCCGCATGGCTTTACACCATGCGGGCCTTGATTCCTGGTCGGGGCGAGAGGATTTGAACCTCCGACCACCTGCACCCCATGCAGGTACGCTACCAGGCTGCGCTACGCCCCGAAAGCGTTAAAGTATAACAGACAGTTAGTCTGATTAGAACGGGTGAGAAGCAAATTCTCTCGCGATGCGTGTGCGACGCGGATTCGCCGTCGCGCTCCCTCATCGTTTGCGTTGCGACCGCGTCTAGAACGCATAGTAAGGCCCGGGTCCCGCGGGGGTCTGCTGAGATTCGATCGCGGTGTAGATGGTGCGTCCGAAAAAGAATGGCAAGCCAAGGTCGACCACGTTGCCGAGTGGGCCCGCCAGATCGTTGAAGGCGTTGTTGGTCGTGGCGAACAGCGTTTGCGCATTGGCAACCTGGAAACTGGTCGTGGTGGTCGACGATCCGCTGGCGCCGCTCAGCGTCACGCCGAACGTCTGGATGTTGACCGGGCAATACCATGCGTTGCACTGAGTCAGCGAAGAGTCCGAAAAGAATATCCCGTTCGAGCCGCTGTCGATGAACGTGCGGGGATTGCTCGTCGCATTGATCACGCTGGTGATGTAGCCCGACGTCGTCGTTGCGGTCAGGACGGTCGCCGCTCCCAGTCCGTTGTTCAACTGCGTGCCGATGCCGAAGGTCAGCGAACCGGGCACGGATGCGGAGCCTGTCGACGGGATCGACGGCAGCGTGATGGCGGTGCCGTTGTTGTCGGCTGCGAACGCAACGACGGGATTGGTGACCTGCTGCGCGATCGGCTGGGTGCTGTTGGTGCAACTGCCGCTCGACGTGCAGGTGTAGTACCAGCTGGGCAATGCGCTCGACGCACACCCCGCGCCGCAGTCGGTCTGGAACGGACCGATGCCGAGGATGCCGTTCGCGCGCAGCGTGCCCTGCGTCTGCATCGCTCCGCCGGCTTGCGCGCAGTCGTTCGGTGTGTCCGGCGTGCTCGGGTCGCCGATGACCTGTATCGGTACGTTCGACGCGACTTCGCCCGCGAGTTTCACGTCGGCGCTGCGCACGGCGCCCCATGTGTACCCGGTGCCGAATACGGCACACGCCCCGGTCACGGAGCCGCTGGCCGACGCGACAACGGGCAGCGACAGACTCTGCACTGCGGATGCGAGCAGCCGTAATCCTTGGGAGCCGGTGTCCACCTGCACGTTGTCGATGGTTTGGCATTGGGTGGTATTCGGCACGCAAACGGTGACGCTGACCAGCAGCATGTTCTGGACATTGGCGACACCCGGCGACACGGAGACCGACTGCACGTTCGATGTGGTGGAGGGCGTAGTGCCCGTTCCGCCCGATCCGGACGACGATGAGCCGCCTCCGCCGTCGCCGCCGCCGCACCCTGCGAGGAACACCGCCAGCGCGGCGATGAACTGGATTCTGAAGGTCATGTCCGCCTCCTCATTGCAGGTCGTCGATCGAGACGCCGGGCGGCAAGGCAGCCGGCATCCAGGCGCGGCCGGTATAGCCGCGCATCCGTCCTCCGGCTTCGACGACGAAGCCCGGTTGTACGACGCGTCCTCCGTGCAGTCCGGCATTCTCGTGCGCGGTCGCGACGCCGGCCTGATAGTCGCTGAAATGGGTGCCGAGCAGCTGGCGCAAATCGGGAGACGTCGGTCCGCTCCAGGTGTAGGCGAAGATCTGTCCCGTGCTCGATGCGTACTCGTTGATCGTCGTGCCGCCCGCGTCGATATAGGTGCGCCTGACGGCGGCGCCATTGAATAGCGAGGTCGTGGTCTGGGCGAATGCGCGGGCGGACGACGGGGCGGATGCCGTGCCGCCGAGCTGGGCGCATGCGGGGCCGGCGACCATGGCGCCGGTCAGAGCGAGCGTCGCGAGGCGCAACGCAATGGCGATCGGTCTTTTCATCTGTCGGATCTCCCTGGGTCCGTTGGTGTGGCGGACGCTCTTTAAAGATAGCGAGCCGCCTGGAAAACGGGCCGTGAAATTGCGCCGCCGGGGCTCCTCGTTATCCCTGAAGCGATCGGCGGGAAGCGCGTAAATGAACCGGATAAACAACGAGTTGCGCCGGTTGCCGGCATGTCCTTCCGTTTCGACGGAAAGTGGAGATTTGTGAAAGGCGAGCGCCGGGTTGCGTTGCTGACGTTTCGATGGGAGCAGGATCACCGCGATCCGCGCAAATACGCGTGCCGTGCGAGCGGCATTCGTCCATACTCGAGGCCGCCATGGCGCTCGCGTATACCCGGCCGCTGAACCCATATCGGGTTCCGGTTGCCTGCTTTTTGCACAGTCCGTCGCCAGGCCGGTAAAATGCAAGGTTGATCCACGGAAAAGTCGCCGTGCCCTAGTGGAAGGATTCCCAGAACATGACTGATCTTCGTCTTACCCAGCGGTTCGCAGCACTGCTTGCAACCGGCGCGTTCCTTGCCGGCTGCAGTTCGCCTTCGCCTACAAAAGTAGATTACAAGAGCGATTCCCGATCGAAGGAGGTGTCGCTCGCGGTTCCGCCCAACATGCTCGACGAGACGGCTGATCAGCGCTCGCTGCCCCCGCAGGGCGGCGCGACCTCCCTGTCGGCTTTGCAGCAGGTTCGTCAGGAGGCGCCGCCGACCGATTCGGTTGTGCCGACGGTGTCCGGCATGCACATCCAGCGCGAAGGTACCGAAAGCTGGCTCGTCATCGACGACAAAGCGCCCGCACAGGTGTGGCCGCAAGTACGGCGCTTCTGGCAGGAACAGGGCTTCCTGCTCGTGGTCGATCAGCGCGATCGCGGCGTGATGGAAACCGACTGGAACGAAACCCACCCGCAGATCAACGAAGGTCTGATCCGCAACGTGATCACGAAGGCGATGGGCAACTCGTACGTGACGGCGGAGCGCAACAAGTACCGCACGCGGCTCGATACCGCACCGAACGGCGGCACGTATGTCTTCATCAGCCAGAAGGGCATGCGCGAGGCGCTGACCGGCCCGAACAACGATTCGAGCAAGTGGGAGCCGAAGCCGAACGATCCGGGCCTCGAAACCGAATACCTGAAGCGCCTGATGGCCGTGCTGGTGCAGAACGACGCGCGGACCAAGGCGGGCGGTGCGCCGATCGCCGACGATCAGGCGCCGGCAAGCGGCGCGAAGGTCGCGGCAGCCGGCAAAGGCAAGGATGCCGCTGCGGCGGTCGCCGCGCAGAACGTTGCACGTTCGTCGGCAGCCGTGCAGGGGCCGAACGATACGGCGGGCGTCGTGCCCGACGCTCCGCCCGAAGTGACGCTTGGCGAGCCGTATGACCGTTCGTGGCTGCGCGTCGGTCTGGCGCTCGACCGTGCGAATTTCACGGTCGACGATCGTGATCGTACGAAGGGGATGTATTACGTCCGCTACGTCGATCCGAAGGATCTGAGCGCAGACGAGCAGGGTTTCTGGAGCCAACTGTTCCATGGCAAGAAGGAAAAGAAGGCGAAGCAATTCCAGGTCAACGTGAAAGCGTTGACACAGGATCAGACCCGTATCGCTGTGGTCGACGACAGCGGCGCAGTGGATACATCGCCGCCGGCGCGGCAAATCATGTCGCTGCTCGTCAATCAGTTGCGCTGACGTCAGTTCAGTACCGACAGCGCGCATCGTGTCGTGAAGAAACCCGCCTTTCGGCGGGTTTTTTTATGGGCATCCACTGGGCGTCGCCGGGCTTGGCGGATATGTCCCTGGGGGGCGACGTTACGTAACGTCACGACGTAACGGGGCAGGAAAACGACGGGTTTCCAGCGATCTATTTTTGGAATTTTGTTTTTAATCAATGGTTTGTGGATTATTTCTCGCCTGGCATGAAATCTGCTGCTTCTCTCCGTCAGTAGAGCAATCAGGGAGGAGTCGTGCGATATCGCGAGGCCGGGCCTCGCTGACCTCCATGCAAGAAGGTATCGACGATTCAGGTGCCGCCGGAAAACGGCCGGGCGCCGTTACTGATGATGGTCTGCGCGATTGCGCGGACCTCGTTGGCCCCGTCGCCTATCCTCGTAGGGCGACGGTTTTGCCCGCGCTTCTCGTGAAGCGCGGGCTATTTTTTTTGTTGCGGATGGAATCGTCCCGGGCGCTCGTTTCAGCGGATTCGCGTATGCTGACCCTTTTGTTCAGAGGAGTCGAATATGTCCGAGGTTGCCGTGGTGGCGCTGATTGTCGCGAAGCCGGGGGCGGAAGCTCAGTTGCTGGCGCAACTCGAGGGAATCGTCGGGCCGACGCGCAAGGAAGCGGGTGCATTGCAGTACGATCTGCACCGCGACATCGCCGAGCCGCGTCGTTTCATTTTCGTCGAACGCTGGGAAAGCGAAGCCGCGCTGGCGGCGCATGCACAGTCGGCGCATATCCAGGCCTATAAGCAGGCTGCTGCAGACTGGATCGAAAGCGCGGAAATTCGCGTTGCCGCAAAGATTGCGTAACGCTGCCGGAGTCTGCATGGCGGGGGTGCCCGAGATGCAGACTCCGGGGTTTTAGTGCGTCGTATCGGGGACGTCGAGAATCAGGATGATGGTCCAGTCGGCATCGCCGTCATGGTGATATTGCCGTTCCGCCACGATGAACGGCTGTTGCTTGCCTTGGGGGCCGAGAAACAGCACGTCGCCCTCCATCGGCAGGCATTCGATCGGCGGCAGCGCGAGGAACGCATCTTCTGAGCCGCGCGGCATCAATTGCTTGATCTTACGGGTGGCGGCTTCGGTCCATTCGATATCGAGTTGAATGTTGCTCATTCTGTCCTCCGCACCGGGGTGCGCACGGGTTGGCAAAGTTGGGTGCGCGACTTTAGCACAAGGCGTTGCGCGGCCATGCCGACGGACCAACGAAAAAGCCGAATCCGGCCACCCGGATTCGGCTTTTTCGCCTGTGCAGCGAAGCGCGCTTTACTGGCTGGCGGCGTCGGCCGGAGCAGCCTTTGCTTTCTTGGCGGCCTTGTGTGTCTTCTTGGCGTGATGCTTGGCTTCGTTGTGCATCGGCTTGGCTTCGGCAGCGGCTTGTGCGGCAGCTTGCTGCTGCTGGATAGCCTGAGCACGTTGCTCGATTTCGGCGATTTTCGCGGGATCGGTGATCGTCGTGATCGTCGTGCTTTCTTGAGCATAGGCCGCGCCAGCCAGAGCCGACATCGAGACCAGGATAGCCAGGGACATTTTCTTCATTGCTCTACCTCCGCTAAGTGGTGATGGACCCGAGTGTTGCCGATTTGTCTGGCGACTGCAATCGAGTGGGTCGAGTTTAACAAAAGTGACGGATCAATGCATTCGAATGCGGGCGGGCGCGGCGCCGCGTTGAACGGGCGCAACAGTGGCGCGGCGCAGTCATCGTGTTGCCACGCGATGTGACGGCATGGTCACATCGCGTGCGAATCGAGAGCAACGTCAAAGCTTGGGAGTGCGGACGATCGCCGATCGTCCGCACTCAGAACCAGCCCAGTCTGCTGTACAGGTGAAATTGTGCCACGCCAACGATCTCATGTAGTGCGAGTTCCGCGTTCCACAGATTCACCGGACGCGGCAGCCAGCCGAGTTTCGCTTCGCGGCGGTTGGCGTAGACCGGTTGCGGCGCGATGCCGAAGTGCGCGAAGTCAAGCAGGGCGCGTCGCATCTGGTAAGACGATGTGACAAGAATCCAGGCGTCGTAATGCCGAGAGCGTAGTATAGGAGATGTGAGCTTGGCGTTTTCGTAGGTCGTCCGGCTGCGGTTCTCGAGAATCAGGTCTTGGCGGGCGACGCCGCGGGCGAGCAGGTAGCGGGCATAGGTGTCGGCTTCGGTGGCGCCGTGACGCTGCGGATCGCCTCCGGACATGATCACGGTGCAGTCGACGGCGGTATGCCGGCACTCCGCGTACAGTTCCGCGATCCGTGCAATGCGGGCAAGGCCGTCGGGTGGCGGCACGATGGCGCCCTCATGGCGATAGGTGCCTGCGCCAATCAGGATCAGCGCCGTATGTCCTGTCATGGCCGGCTGATCTACTGGCTGCACGCCGGATTGCGAAAGCGCGATGAGCGGCGCGGTCAGCCAGCCCGACGCGAGCAGCCAGAAGGCCGCGACACCGATGATCGCGATCGCGCGGCGGCGTTTGCGCCAGAGCACGAAGGCAACGAAGAGCAGCACAAATGAATTGAACAGAATCAATTTGATTGGGGTAAGGTATCTTTTTAGAGACAGTTTACGATCCGGCCCTTAGTCCGTGTGAACAGCATGTGGCAGCGCGGGTCGGAAGAGGAATGAGCAGAGGGATTATAAGAAGCCCTCTTCAGCTGCGTAGCGGCGTCGGCGGGCGGAGACCCTGGCCGGCGAGGCCGCCGTGCAATTTCACTGCACTTTAAGAAAGAATCGAGATGGCCACGTATTCCAACGAAGCAGTGCTCGACGCACTTAGGCGAGTGCAGTACCGTCAGGTTCCGTGGGCTAGGCGCCCGGGTGTTTTCGAATATCTCCGCACCTTGGGCCTGATGGATACGGTCCGGCAGAAAACCGTCGCGCCGGCCCCGGGGTTTCATGCCCCGGTCGATATCGCCGTGTTGACGGATAACGGCCGGGCCGAATTTACCCGCCTCGAGCGGGATGAAAAATCGCCCGGCTGGATCGATCGTCGGATGGACGATTACGTGCTGAGCGACGCGAGCGCCGTGTCGATACTCGAAAGCCGCTTGTAGCAGCCCGCTGCGTGGTTTCGAGCCGCAAAAAAAGCCCGTATCACTAGGATACGGGCGGTACCGGGTACATTGCTGCTGCCACGCTGTGCTCATGGCAAAGATGTGACCCTGCTCGGGCTGCGCAGTTCCCGCTTCATCTCTTCTTTTCTACAATTCTTCAGTGCCGATTCAGGTTGTCTTGCGACCGGAGCGGTTCGCCGCGTGTGCGTGCGTTACTGGCGATGTCGCCGCGCAGGTCGCCACGTGGCGCGATCGGCTTGAGGGGCTGCGGCGGGGATGGAGGGGCGACATGCGCCGTTTCCTGCTGGCTGCGGGGCCGCTTTGCGTGCGGCTGGTCGGCGTGCGAGAGCGGCGCGGCAAATACCGATGAAACGACAATGCCGCATATCGCAAGCAGTGACATTGGTTTCATGGCTGGGGCTCCCTTCAAGCCGTCGAGGCGGCTTGTTCGTATACCGCTAAGGTAAGCGGCGGAGCAGGGTGGCGCTGTAAAGAATAGTAAATAGATGTATCGCCTGCGGCCATGAGTGCAGGACGATCGGCCGTGCGATGGAATGCCGAACCCCAGAAGCGACACTGGGCGGCATCAGCCGCCCAGAACTGGGATTTACGCCATTTTGACCGGGGCGCGCCAGGATTCCGGATTGGTCCAGAAGGCGCCGCGCAACCGGTCCCGGCTGGGGGGCGCAGGCGGCTTGACCGCGCTTGCGCCGATGCGTCCGCGCAACGAAATCTGGCGGCCGCTCGTGCCAAGGCGTTTGACCACTTCGGCGAGCGTGCCGTCGGCCTGCCATTCGTCGAAGCGTCGACGGCAGGTCGGCGGCGACGGATAGCGACCGGGCAGCTTCGACCAGCCTTCGCCCGTCGACAGCACCCAAAGAACGGCGTTCACCACCGAGCGCGCTTCCACGCGGGGACGACCGCGGCGCTCACTGCGTGCAGGCTCCGAGCAGAACAACCCCTCGACCAGCGCCCATTCGTTATCTCTCAAATCGTCGAACAGCATCATGTCCTCACCTCAGCGAAGCTAACTCCGGTGCGCTGCCCTGCGCCGCGCACTCTTCAAGCACCCGAACCCACGAGTGCCGGGTGGGGGCGTCGGGCCTGTCGCGCAGCGATTGCTGTGCTGGGCCCACGACCCTGTGCGCCAGCTAATGCACGAAGCGTGCCACGTCTGTGACTACCACCCCAAAAGCCGCTTGGCAGCGGGCTAACGGCTGCGTCAGCTAGGGGCGTATAAGACGCCAAAATGACTATCGAGCAAATAAGGACAATCACCAATCTTGTGCAATCCGGCCCGTGCTGCGTGCGTCCTTCGCGCTGTTGCACCGCAGCGAAACATCGGCGGCGCGTGGGCGTAGGACGCAATAGAATTGCGCATTGATGGATCGGATTGATGAGGTAATGCAATGAATATCACCCTGCGGCAACTGCGGGTGTTTATCGAGGTCGCGCGGCTGCGCAGCTTCAGCCGGGCGGGCGATGAGATCGGCCTGACTCAGTCCGCGGTCAGCCGCTGTGTGCGCGAACTGGAGGGCGAGATCGGACTCAAGCTGATCGATCGCACGACCCGCGACGTGCAGTTGACCGACGTCGGGTCGAATCTGATTGCGAGCGTGTCTCGGCTGCTGGCCGATCTCGACGACACGCTGCGCGAGATTCGTGAAATCGGCGAGCAGCGGCGCGGCCGTGTGATCGTTGCGGCGAGCCCGACGATCGCCTGCCGGCTGATGCCGCGTGTCGTGGCGGCTTGCGAGCGGCAGTTTCCGTTCGTCGCGCTCGGATTGCGCGACGACGTGCAGAGCGACGTGCTGCAGAAAGTGAAGTCCGGCGAGGTGGATTTCGGGGTGGTGATTGGGCCCCTGACGGTCAGCGACCTCGTATACGAGCCGTTGATGACCGATTCGTTTTGCCTGGTCGCCCGGTCGGATCATCCGCTTGCGGCGCGCGACAGCGTGCCGTGGACGGCGCTCGACGGCGAGCGGCTCGTGCTGCTCGACTATGCGTCGGGGAGCCGGCCGTTGATCGATGCGGCGTTGTCGACTTATCGCGTGTCAGCTCCGGTCATGCAGGAGTTGGGCCATTCCGCAACGGTGTTCGGGCTGGTTGAGGCCGGGGTTGGCGTCAGCGTGTTGCCCTGGCTCTCTCTACCTTTGCCGGCGGGGTCGTCGCTGGTGGCGCGCCCGTTGACGCCGCGCACGGAGCGGACCGTCGAACTGGTGCGGCGGCGTGATCGCTCGTTGTCGCCGGCGGCGGAGGCGATCTGGGGGTTGGTCAAGGAGATGCCGTCACGGGCCGAGGATCTGGACTGAGGCACGACGGACTGCGTAGCCTGGGATCGGATGTCTCAGGGAGCGCAAGACGCGATCCGTGAAGGCGTTTCGGGGTCAGGCGGCCCCGCTTCGTGGGGCGAACAGTCGTTGCTGGCGTTGCGGCTCGGCCGGTGCTGGGGTTGGGCCCGAGCCTCGCGTCGGCGGCCGCTCTCGGGGTCCAAGCAGGATCGCAGGCGGCCGTGCGGTCTCGCCGCCCCTTGCGGTGCGGGGCGGCGACACGCCCGTCCGGTGCGATTGCCGCGTAAAGTGCGGCGTGGTTCGGGCGTGGGGCGACGTCAGCCGGGCGGCGGCGGTGAGCGCCGGGCCGAAAAGCCGCGTGCGATATGTCTTTTGCCGCACTTTCTTGATCTTTACGCACCGCGCGATTTTGCGTAAGATGGCGTTCAGTCACGCGATTCCGTCACGGGTTCGCGCTGTTCCGTCCGGTTTGGGTTAGGCTTGAAGGTAGTCGATTCGCCACCCCCGGTTCGTGCTCCCATCAATATGACCGATCAGAATCGGGCGAGCGCGTCTTCAGTTCCTATCGTCTGTTTTTATTGATCCGGTTCGTTTGACCACAGGGTCTGGCCTAGCTGCATGAATACCCAAGAGGCGAAGATCGTCCTTGAGACTGCTTTGATCTGCGCGCAGGAACCGCTGAAGCTGGGCGATTTGCGCAAGCTCTTTGCCGACAGTGTGTCGGCAGACACAGTCCGAACATTGCTCGAAGATCTGAAACAGGAGTGGTCCGGCCGTGGTGTGGAGCTCGTCGGGCTCGCATCGGGATGGCGCTTCCAGAGCAAACCCGCCATGCGGAGCTACCTCGATCGCCTGCATCCGGAGAAGCCGCCGAAATATTCGCGCGCGGTGCTGGAAACGCTTGCGATCATTGCCTACCGTCAGCCAGTGACGCGCGGCGATATCGAGGAAATTCGCGGTGTGACCGTGAACACGCAGGTCGTGAAGCAACTGGAGGATCGCGGCTGGATCGAAGTGATCGGCCATCGCGACGTGCCGGGGCGCCCGGCGCTGTATGCGACCACCAAACAGTTTCTCGACGATCTCGGGCTGAAGGCGCTGGACGACCTGCCGGCGCTTGAAGAGCCGGCGGCGCATCTCGAAGCCAGCCTGCTTGCTCAGCAGGCAATCGATTTTGCGGACGTCGCGGTAGCCGACGGAGTGGAACTGGCCGGTGATGGCGCTGCTGCGGCCGAACTTCCGGCGCCCGGCGACGATGCCGCGGCCGATCTGGCGAGCGGGGATGCGTCCGACGCGCATGCCGAAGCGGCGGACTCCGACATGGCCGGAGGGACGGCGGTCCCGGCAAATGAAGATACAAACCCTGTCGTTCCGGCGGAAGCACGCCACGAAGCGGCAGCGGACGTAGCAAACCGCGAGCCGGAAGCCGATGCGGCGACCGGGCAGGCGGCGGAGGAAGACCACGGCGCGAGCGACGGCATCCAGCATGACGCCGAGCCGGTCCGGGCGCAGCCGGAGACGTTGGAAGACACACCTGACAGTCTTGCCGAAGCTGTGCGCACCGCGAGCGAAGCGACCCCCGCAAGCGAGCTGCCGGACGAAGCAGAACCTGCGCAGCGCCGCGCCTGAAGCGGCGAACCCATGCCGCGCCCGCGACGGGCGCGAGACCTGACACTTTGAGGTTGTTTTGACACATACCCACGACACTGATTCGTCTGAATCCGCGCATGCCGTTCAGGCGCCGCGTGCCGACGACGCGCCCGAGCAGCAGGCTCAGGACGCCGGCGGCGACGAACGCCCGCGCCGCGGTCTGCGCCGCGGTCCTCGCAGCCTGATTGCGCGCCGCCGGGCGGCCGCCAAATCGAAAACGACCGACGGTGCGGAAGGCCCCGAGGCGCCGGAAGCCGGCGTCGATGCCGAGCAACCCGCGCGGGCGCCGCGCAAGGACGGCGCGGCGAAGTCGCCGCGCAAGCCGGCTGCCGGCAAGCGGGAAAATGCTGCGCGCCAGGGCGCGACACAAGCAAAAGGCCGGCGAGCCGCTCCGGCCGCCGCGGACGTATCGGACGAGGCGAGTCAGGATGACCTGTTTGCCTATGTGACGTCCCCTGCGTTCGATGCCGACAACACATCGGGCGGTAGCGGCGTGCGCGCACCGATGCTGCGGCGCGGGCGCCAGGCGCAGCCGGCCAGCAAGCGCGTGCTGTCGCCGGACGACGATGCGCCGAAGTTGCACAAGGTCTTGGCGGAAGCGGGCATGGGCTCGCGCCGCGATATGGAAGAGCTGATCATTGCCGGCCGGGTGTCGGTGAACGGCGAGCCGGCCCATATCGGCCAGCGCATCATGCCGACCGACCAGGTCCGGATCAACGGCAAGCCGGTCAAGCGCAAGCTCCCGAACAAGCCGCCGCGCGTGCTGATCTATCACAAGCCGACCGGCGAGATCGTCAGTCATGCCGATCCGGAGGGGCGCCCGTCGGTGTTCGACCGGTTGCCGCCGATGAAGACGGCGAAGTGGCTCGCGGTCGGCCGGCTCGACTTCAACACCGAGGGTCTGCTGATGCTGACGACCTCGGGCGACCTGGCCAACCGCTTCATGCATCCGCGCTATAGCGTCGAGCGCGAGTATGCGGTTCGGGTGGTGGGCGAGTTGGCGGAAGGGATGCGTCAAAAGCTCCTGCACGGTGTGGAACTGGAAGACGGTCCGGCTAATTTCCTGCGGATTCGCGACGGCGGCGGCGAGGGGACCAATCACTGGTACCACGTGGCGCTTGCCGAGGGGCGTAACCGCGAGGTGCGCCGGATGTTCGAGGCAGCCGGCCTGATGGTGAGCCGGCTGATCCGGACGCGTCATGGTCCGATCGACTTGCCGCGCGGCCTGAAGCGTGGCCGCTGGGAGGAGCTCGAAGAGGCGGAAGTCCGCCGCCTGCTGGCGACGGTAGGCCTCAAGGCGCCGACCGAAGAGAAGGGCAAGCGCGGCAGCAGCGCGGGCCAGGCGGAGCGTCGCCAGCCCGATCCGATGCAGACTTCGATGGGCTTTCTCAATCGCGAGCCGGTCTTGACGACCCATGGTCAACTTGATCAGCCGCGTCGCGGCGGGCGTCGCGGGGCGGCCGGCGGCGGTTTCGGGATGGGCGGAATGGGCGGTTATGCCGGCCAGCCGGGGAATTCGGGCGGCGGCTACGGCAACCGGTCGGGCAACGGCGGCGGCTACGGCGGCAATCGATCGGGTGGCGGTCGTGGCGATGTGGACGGCAATCGCGCGTCTTATGGCGGTGCGAACGGCAACAAGCGTGGCGCCGCCGGCAAGCCCGGGGCAGGCAAGGGCGGTCGCAATCCCAACGGGAATCGCGGGGATGGCAATACGGCGGGCGGTGGCGCGCGCGGCGGCCAGCGGCCGCAGCAGCCGCGCAACAGGTCGCGTGGCCGCTGAAGCGCCGGCCCTGATCTTCGCCGCGAGCGGCCGCGCACGGCGAAGATCCCCCGGGAGCCGCGTTCGTGGCTGGTTTCGCGGGGTGGTGCTTTGCGTTTTGGCTAAAAAACGCTATAATCGCGGAGTCGCTGGTCGTGCGGATTTTTGATGTGCGGCTCAGGTGCGACCACCGGTAAGAAGATGGGCATTAGCCCATTTTTTTTTGCTGAAACGGTTAGGCATCTCGGGTAGCGCTTCCTGCGCCAGCTAAGGCGCGCGTCTGCGGGTGAATCGCGAACGGCGGGCGCGAACACCTGAGAGGACACTGTGCAACTGACGGAACTGATAGAAACCACGGTCACCGGGCTCGGTTACGAGCTGGTCGATCTTGAGCGAACCGGGCGCGGCATGCTCTGCGTCTATATCGATCAGCCTGCCGGCATCGCGATCGACGATTGCGAGAAGGTCACGCGTCAGCTCCAGCACGTATTGACGGTCGAAAACATCGATTACGAACGGCTCGAAGTCTCGTCCCCGGGGCTCGACCGCCCGTTGAAAAAGCTGGCTGATTTCGAACGTTTCGCCGGTAGCGAAATCGTCATCACCCTGAAAAAGCCGCTGGATGGGCGCAAGACCTACCGGGGCATTCTGCATGCGCCGAACGGCGAAACGATCGGTTTGGAATTTGAGAGGAAGAAGGGCGAGGCGGCTATGCTGGATTTCACGCTGGCCGATATCGACAAAGCCCGCCTGATTCCGCACGTTGACTTTAGGAGCCGCAAACAATGAGTCGCGAAGTGTTGATGTTGGTGGATGCGCTGGCGCGCGAGAAGAACGTCGACAAGGATGTGGTGATGGGTGCCCTCGAAGCGGCGCTTGCATCGGCATCCAAGAAGCTGTTCGACGAAGGCGCCGAGATCCGCGTACATATCGATCGCGAAAGCGGTGAGCATGAAACGTTCCGGCGCTGGCTCGTCGTGCCCGATGAGGCCGGCCTGCAGGAACCGGATCGCGAGATCCTGCTGTTCGAAGCGCGCGAAGAGAAATCCGACGTCGAAGTAGGCGACTACATCGAGCAGTCGGTGCCGTCGATCGAGTTCGGCCGGATCGGCGCCCAGGCAGCCAAGCAGGTGATCCTGCAGAAGGTGCGCGACGCGGAACGCGAGCAGATCCTGAACGATTACCTCGAGCGCGGCGAAAAGATCATGACCGGCACGGTCAAGCGTCTCGACAAGGGCAACTTCATCGTCGAATCGGGCCGCGTCGAAGCGCTGCTGCGCCGCGACCAGCTGATTCCGAAGGAAAACCTGCGAGTCGGCGATCGCGTGCGCGCGTACATCGCGAAGGTCGATCGCACCGCGCGCGGTCCGCAGATCGAACTGTCGCGCACCGCGCCCGAGTTCCTGATGAAGCTGTTCGAAATGGAAGTGCCTGAAATCGAACAGGGTCTTCTGGAAATCAAGGCGGCGGCGCGGGATCCGGGCGTGCGCGCAAAGATCGGCGTGATCGCGTACGACAAGCGTATCGATCCGATCGGCACCTGCGTCGGTATTCGCGGCTCGCGCGTGCAGGCGGTGCGCAATGAGCTCGGTGGCGAAAACATCGACATCGTGCTATGGTCGGAAGATCCCGCCCAATTCGTGATCGGCGCGCTCGCGCCGGCGGCGGTCCAATCGATCGTCGTCGACGAAGAAAAACACTCGATGGATGTCGTCGTCGACGAAAACGAGCTCGCTGTCGCGATTGGCCGCAGCGGTCAGAACGTTCGCCTTGCCAGCGAACTGACCGGCTGGCAGATCAACATCATGACGCCGGACGAATCCGCGCTGAAACAGAACGAGGAGCGTGATACGTTGCGCGGCCTGTTCATGGCGCGTCTCGACGTCGACGAGGAAGTCGCTGACATCCTGATCGACGAAGGCTTTACGAGCCTCGAAGAGATCGCTTACGTGCCGCTGAACGAAATGCTCGAGATCGAGGCATTCGACGAAGACACCGTTCACGAGTTGCGCAACCGTGCACGCGATGCGTTGCTCACGATGGCGATCGCGAACGAAGAGAAAGTCGAAAACGCAGCGCTCGATCTGAAAAGTCTCGACGGCATGACGCCCGAACTGCTCGCGAAGCTGGCCGAGCACGGTGTGCAGACGCGCGACGATCTCGCCGAGCTGGCCGTGGATGAACTGGTCGAGATGACCGGGATGGAAGAGGATGCCGCTAAGGCGTTGATCATGAAAGCACGTGAACACTGGTTCCAGTGAGAAATGACCATGGCGCACTGATTTGAGGCGGCCGGAAGGCCTGACCCGATGCTAACAGCAAGGAATCGGTCCTTGCACTAAGAGGAATGAATGGCGAGTAACAACGTAGCCCAATTTGCCGCGGAACTGAAAATGCCTGCTGGTGTGCTGCTCGAACAGCTGCAGGCAGCGGGCGTCCAGAAAGCGAGCGAAGACGATGCGCTGTCCGAGACGGACAAGGCGCGTCTGCTCGATCATTTGCGTAAATCGCACGGCGCGACCGATGGCGATAAGCGCAAGATCACGCTGACCCGCCGGCACACGTCGGAGATCAAGCAGGCCGACGCGACGGGCAAGGCTCGCACCATTCAGGTCGAGGTGCGCAAGAAGCGCACGTTCGTCAAGCGCGACGACGTGAGCGAGACCGGTGCGGAGCACGATCAGGATCAGGATGCGGAAACCGATGCGGAGCTGAAGCGCCGCGAGGAAGAAGCGCGTCGCGAAGCAGAGCTGCTCGAGAAGCAGGCGCAGGAATTGCGCGAGCGGCAGGAGCGCCTCGAGCGTGAAGAGGCCGAACGCCGTGCGCGCGAGGAAGCGGCGGAAGCCGAGCGTCGCCGTGCGGAAGAGGAAGCGGCGGCGAAGCGCGCCGCCGAGCAGGCGCAAGCCGCTCAGCAGGCCACCGTGGCCAAGCAGGAAGAACCGGTTCAGGCTCCGGCGCCGGTCGTACCCGCTGCTGTTGCGCAGGACGAAGAACGCGCCGCCGCCGCCGAGCGTGCCGCGCAGCGCGAAGCGGCCAAGAAGGCCGAAGATGCGGCTCGCGAGGCTGCCGACAAGGCGCGCGCAGAGCAGGAAGAAATTCGCAAGCGCCGCGAAGCCGCCGAGGCGGAAGCGCGCGCCATTCGCGAAATGATGAATACGCCGCGCAAGGCGCAGGTGAAGGCGCCCGAGCCGCCGAAGCCGGTCGAACCGCCGGCGGCGGCGAAGGCCGCCGAGGCGAAGGGTACGCTGCACAAGCCGGCCAAGCCCGCTGGCGAAGGCGCGGCGCGTCCGGCAGTGAAGAAGCCGGCGAGTGCGGCTACGCCGTCCACCACGGCGGCGCCGGGCGCGGGCGACCGCAAGAAGCCGGGCGGCGGCAAGGGCGGCTGGCAGGACGACGCAGCGAAGCGCCGCGGCATCAAGACGCGCGGCGATTCGAGCGGCGGCGTCGACCGCGGTTGGCGCGGCGGCCCGAAGGGGCGCGGCAAGCATCAGGACAGCGCGTCGTCGTTCCAGGCGCCGACCGAACCGATCGTGCGAGAAGTGCACGTGCCGGAGACCATCTCGGTCGCCGATCTGGCGCACAAGATGTCGGTGAAGGCGTCGGAAGTCATCAAGGTGATGATGAAGCTTGGCCAGATGGTTACCATCAACCAGGTGCTCGATCAGGAAACGGCGATGATCATCGTCGAGGAACTGGGTCACCGTGCGGTCGCCGCGAAGCTGGACGATCCGGAAGCGTTGCTCGTCGAAGGCGAGACCACCAGCGATGCGGAGCAACTGCCGCGTCCGCCGGTCGTGACGGTGATGGGCCACGTCGACCACGGCAAGACCTCGCTGCTCGATTACATCCGCCGCGCGAAGGTTGCGGCGGGCGAAGCCGGCGGCATTACGCAGCACATCGGCGCTTACCACGTCGAGACGCCGCGCGGTGTCGTGACGTTCCTCGATACGCCGGGTCACGAGGCCTTTACGGCGATGCGTGCCCGTGGCGCGAAAGCGACGGACATCGTGGTGCTGGTGGTGGCGGCCGACGACGGCGTGATGCCGCAGACGAAGGAAGCGATCGCTCACGCGAAAGCGGGCGGCGTGCCGATCGTCGTGGCGATCAACAAGATCGACAAGCAGGACGCCAATCTGGATCGCGTGAAGCAGGAACTGGTCGCGGAAGGCGTGGTGCCGGAAGAATACGGCGGCGATTCGCCGTTCGTGCCGGTATCGGCGAAGACGGGCGTGGGCATCGACGATCTGCTCGAAAACGTGCTACTGCAGGCCGAAGTGCTGGAATTGAAGGCCCCGGTCGAAGCCGCTGCGAAGGGTATCGTGATCGAAGCCAAGCTCGACAAGGGCAAGGGGCCGGTCGCAACGATCCTCGTGCAGTCGGGTACGCTGAATCGCGGCGACGTGGTGCTCGCGGGTACGGCGTACGGCCGGGTCCGTGCGATGCTGGACGAAAACGGCAAGCCGACGAAGGAAGCCGGCCCGTCGATCCCGGTGGAAATCCAGGGGTTGTCGGAAGTGCCGGGCGCGGGCGAAGAAGTGATCGTGATGCCGGACGAACGCAAGGCGCGCGAAATCGCCCTGTTCCGTCAGGGCAAGTTCCGCGACGTGAAGCTGGCGAAGCAGCAGGCCGCGAAGCTCGAAAGCATGCTCGAGCAGATGGGCGAAGGCGAAGTGCAAAACCTGCCGCTCATTATCAAGGCCGACGTGCAAGGCTCGCAGGAAGCGCTTGTCCAGTCGCTGCTCAAGTTGTCGACGAACGAAGTACGCGTACAGATCGTGCACAGCGCGGTGGGCGGCATCAGCGAGAACGACGTCAATCTGGCGACGGCTTCGAAGGCAGTCATCATCGGCTTCAACACACGGGCCGATGCACAGGCGCGCAAGCTGGCCGAAGCGAACGGCATCGATATCCGCTACTACAACATCATCTACGACGCAGTGGATGAGGTGAAGGCGGCGATGTCGGGCATGCTCGCACCGGAGAAGCGCGAGGTCGTGACGGGCATGGTCGAGGTGCGCCAGGTGTTCAAGGTGCCGAAGATTGGCGCGGTGGCGGGCTGTATGGTCACGGATGGCGTGGTCAAGCGTTCTTCGTCGGTGCGCGTGCTGCGCAACAACGTGGTGATCTTCACCGGCGAACTCGATTCGCTCAAGCGCTTCAAGGACGACGTGAAGGAAGTGAAGCAAGGCTTCGAATGCGGTATGTCGGTCAAGAACTTCAACGATATCGTTGAAGGCGACCAGTTCGAAGTGTTCGAGGTCACGGAAGTCGCGCGTACCCTGTAAAGCAGGCGGACAGGCTCATGGGCGGGGCAGGCTTGGGCCTGTCCCGCCCATTTTCATGGCAGCGTCGCCGACGCGGCGCCCGAGCCTCTGCCCGCAGAACCGAATGACGGATTGATCATGTCGAAAAAACGCAGTTCTCCCAATCGCAATGTGCAGATCGCGGATCAGATCCAGCGCGATCTGTCCGAGCTCATCATGCGCGAGGTCAAGGATCCCCGCATCGGGATCGTGACGATCCAGAGCGTCGAGCTGACGCCCGATTACGCGCACGCGAAAATCTATTTCACGGCCCTTACGGGCAACCCGGTGGATACGCAGGAGGCGCTCAACCATGCGTCGGGCCACCTGCACAACCTGCTGTTCAAACGCCTGCACATCCATACGGTGCCGACGCTGCATTTCCATTACGACCAGACGATCGAGAAGGCCGTTGCAATGTCGCGCTTGATCGAAGAAGCGAATTCGACGCGCGCGAAAGACGACTGAGCGCCGCCCCACGATCTATGACGACTGTTCCGCAACGCCCGCGCGTACCGCGTCGCGTGCTAGACGGCGTGCTGCTGCTCGACAAGCCCGTCGGACTGTCCAGCAACGACGCACTGATTCGCGCGAAACGCCTGTACCAGGCGAAGAAGGCCGGCCATACCGGCACGCTCGATCCGCTCGCGTCCGGGCTCTTGCCGTTGTGTTTCGGCGAAGCCACCAAGTTTTCCCAGGATTTGCTCGAGGCAGACAAGACCTATGAGGCGACGATGCGTCTCGGCGCGCGTACGACGACGGGCGATGCCGAAGGCGAAGTGATCGAGACGCACGACGTGCGGTGCGATCAGGCGGCGATCGAGACGGCGATGGCACGGTTTGTTGGCGAGATCGTCCAGGTGCCGCCAATGTATTCGGCGCTCAAGCGTGACGGCAAGCCGTTGTACGAGTACGCGCGAGCCGGCCTGACTGTCGAGCGCGAAGGGCGCACCGTGACGATCCACGGGCTCGAACTGATCGCGTGCAGCCTGCCCGACGCGACATTCCGCGTTACCTGCAGCAAGGGCACCTATGTCCGCACGCTGGCTGAGGATATCGGCGCGGCGCTCGGCTGCGGCGCGCACCTTGTCGCGCTGCGGCGTACCGGTGTCGGTGCGCTGACGCTCGAGCATGCGGTGACGCTCGATGCGTTGTCGGATGCCGCCGACGGCGAACGCGACGCGTGGCTGCAGCCGGTCGATGCGCTGCTGTCGACGTTTCCGCGAGTCACGCTCGACGACGCACTGACCAAGCGCTTCCTGCACGGTCAGCGCTTGAAATTGTCCGAACTCACGGGTCTGCAGGCGACCGAGGGCGAGCGGGTAAGGGTCTACGACGTGGACGACCGGCTGCTGGGCGTGGCGAGAGCGGCAGCCGGCGTACTGGCGCCGGAGCGGCTCGTCGTTACCGGGGGGTAGGGTCGGGCGAGGCGCTGCGGTCGCCGTATCTGTGGATAAAAAAACGCCCAGCCGATGGCTGGGCGTTTTTGCGTCGGGTTCGAGGCGCGGGGGTCAGTGCGCGGCCGATGCCGCCGCGCTCGAATCCCCGCTGCCGGCGCGTTCGGGCTTCGTGATCCAGATCAATCCGATCAGCAGGACGAAGATCGCCGCCGAGATGTAGAACAGATCGTTCACGCCCAGCTGCGCCGCCTGCTGGGTTGCCATGTTGTTGATCAGGCCGTGCGCCTGCTGCTCGGTCAGGCCGAGGTGGCCCATCTGCGTGACAGCCTGATTGAACGTCGGGTTGTAGACGTTCGCCTGCTCGACCAACTGGGCATGGTGGAAGTTGTTGCGATGATCCCAGGCGGTCTGGAAGATCGACGTCCCGATGCCGCCGCACATGATCCGCACGAAGTTCGACAGCCCCGACGCGGCCGGAATCCGGTGTGCGGGCAGGCCCGACAGCGTGATCGACACGAGCGGGATGAAGAATCCGGCCATCGCGATACCCTGCACCAGAGTCGGCAGCGTCAGCGACCATTCGTCGACGCCCGTCGTGTAGCGCGAGCGCATCCAGAAGCAGATCGCGAAGGTCAGAAACGACGCGGTCGCAATGTAGCGGGGATCGGTGCGCGGCAGGATTTTCCCGGTCAGCGGCGACAACAGGATCGCGAACAGCCCGACCGGCGCCATCACCAGGCCTGCATCGGTGGCGGTGTAGCCGATCTGGGTTTGCAGCCATAGCGGCAGCAGCACGAGATTGCCGAAGTACAGGCCGTAACCGACCGACAGCGCAATCGTGCCGCCGGAGAAGTTGCGGGTCTTGAACAGCGACAGGTCGACAACCGGGTGTTCGGCGGTCAATTCCCAGACGACGAAGAACGCGAATGCGATGACGGCGGTCAGTGCCAGCACCACGATGGTCGTCGACGAGAACCAGTCGAGATCCTTGCCCTTGTCCAGCATGATCTGCAGCGATCCGACCCAGATCACCAGGAGCGCGAGCCCGACGCCGTCGATCGGCGCCTTGCGGATCGACGATTCGCGGCTGCGGTAGATCATCCACGTCACCGCTGCGGCGGCAATGCCGACCGGGATGTTGACGTAGAAGATCCACGGCCACGAATAGTTGTCCGAGATCCAGCCGCCGAGAATCGGGCCGGCGACCGGCGCGATCAGCGTCGTCATCGCCCAGAGTGCGAGCGCCATCGGTGCTTTTGCGCGTGGATAGCTCGACAGCAACAGCGCCTGCGACAGCGGGATCATCGGGCCGGCCACCGCGCCTTGCAGCACGCGCGATGCGAGCAGGAACGGCAAGGTGGGTGCCAGACCGCACAACCACGACGAGATCACGAACAGGATGATCGACGCGAGGAACAGGCGGACCTGGCCGATCCGGTCGGTGAGCCAGCCGGTCAGCGGTACCGAAATCGCATTCGCGACCGCGAACGACGTGATCACCCAGGTGCCCTGATCGGCCGACACGCCGAGGTCGCCCGAAATCGTCGGGATCGCGACGTTCGCGATCGACGTGTCGAGCACGTTCATGAACACGGCGAGCGACACCGCGATCGTGCCGAGCACGAGTTGTCCGCCCTGCAGCGGCTGATGAGAGGCTTGAGGCTGTGCCATGTTGTCTTCTGTAGGGCGTGTGCGCGGCTTACATCAGCTTCGATACGCTGCCCGTCTTCGCCGGGGCGGCGTTCGCGGCGGAGCCGCCCGTGTTCGCGGCGATGATGCGGGCGATCTCGGCATCGGCTTCGTCGCCGTACTTCGCGAATACATCGGTCTCGTAGACGGTGTTCTGCACGTTGCCGAGTTGGTTGCCGCTCTCGTCCTTGATATCGACGTCGACCTGCATCGACAGGCCGATGCGCAGCGGATGCTTCTCAAGCTGCTTCGGATCGAGTTCGACTCGCACCGGCAGACGCTGCACCACCTTGATCCAGTTGCCGGTGGCGTTCTGCGCCGGCAGCAGCGAGAACGCCGAACCCGTGCCGGCGGAGAAGCCGATCACCTTGCCTTGATACTTGACCGACGAACCGTAGATGTCGGCGGTCAGCTCGACCGGCTGGCCGATGCGCATGTGATTGAGCTGCACTTCCTTGAAGTTGGCATCGACCCACACGGCATTGAGCGGCACCACCGACATCAGCGGCGTGCCCGGCGAGACGCGCTGGCCGACCTGCACCGAACGCTTTGCGACGTAGCCCGTGACCGGCGCGGGCAGCGTGTTGCGCGCGTTGTTCAGATAGGCGTCGCGGACCTTGGCCGCGGCCGCGAGCACGTTCGGATGATCGGAGATCGTCGTGTTGGAGGTCAGCGCGCGGTTCGACGCGAGCTGTTGCTGTGCGCTGTCGAGCGACGCTTGCGCGGCCTTCACCGCGTCGCGTGCATGGGAGATTTCCTCCTGCGATACCGCGCCCGTCTGTGCGACCGCCAGCCGGCGGCGCAGATCGTCCTGCGACTTCGACAGATCGGACTGGCGCAGCGCGACTTGCGCGCGATACTGATCGTCGTTGGCGAACAGGCCTCGCACTTGGCGCACCGTCTGCGCGAGGTTGGCTTCCGCCTGTTGCAGCGCGACCTGCGAGTCGGCCGGATCGAGCACGACGAGCGGATCGCCGGCCTTGACCGTCTGCGTGTCGTCGGCCTTCACGGCAATCACGGTGCCCGTGACCTGCGGCGTGATTTGCACGACGTTGCCGTTTACGTACGCATCGTCGGTCGTTTCATGGAAGCGCGCGACGAGGAAGTAGTAGAGGCCGTAGGCGATCGCCGCGATCACGATTACCAGGATCAGCAGCGTCATCATGCGCTTGCGCTTGCCGTTGGATTGCGGCGGGGCGCTGGCGGCGTTTTGTTGAGGGTCGCTCATGGCGAGTTTCTCCGTCGTTATTGCGTTTGGTCTAGGTAATGAATCGGGCGCTCAGTTCGACGCCTGCGGGCTGGCCGCGGCCCGAGCCGTCTGCGGCGCGGCCAGCCGCGTGCCGGTGGCGTCGAAACCGCCGCCCAGCGCCTTGATCAGGCCGATCTGCAGATCCCGCCGGCGCATCTT
>NZ_JAWJWL010000014.1:0-198446 GCF_034721475.1 Burkholderia alba
ACACGGTCGGCGGCACCGGCACCGGCTCGGCCCAGTCGATCAACGTCTACGGCCAGGTCGCGGCACAGGCCACGCCGCAGCCCGATACCTATCAGTCGACCGTCACGGCAACCGTCTACTTCTGATGCGCCAGTGACGCTCTCCCACCGCCACCGTGCCCGCGGGCTATTCCTCTGCTTCATCGCCGCATTCAGCGCGGCGGCGGCCGGCGCGACGCTGCAAATCTCGCCCGTCACGCTCGACATGACGTCGGACAGCACCGCGGCCGGCCTCACGCTGCGCAACCCCGGCGAGCGGCCGATCTACGGACAGGTGCGTACCTATCGCTGGACCCAGGATCACGGCGACGACGTGCTCACGCCGGCGCAGGAACTCGTCGCGAGTCCGCCGCTGCTGCAGATCGCCGCGCAATCCGACCAGTTGGTCCGGCTCGTGCGCGTCTCGCGCGACAAGCCGCCGCGCGAGCAGAGCTATCGCGTGCTGATCGACGAACTGCCGAGCCCGGATGCGCCGGTGACGAGCGGCATCACGATCCGGCTGCGCTACTCGATCCCGGTCTTCATCGAACCCGACACGGCCACCGCGCCGCCGAAACTCGCGTGGAGCCTGGTGCGCGGCGAGCAGGGCTGGCTGCTGCGGGTCGCGAACAGCGGCGAGCGGCATGCGCAGATCGCGGCGGTGCAGCTCATCGACGACGCCGGCAAGGCCTACGAGGTCACCCAGGGCCTGCTCGGCTATGCGCTCGCGGGCAGCGCGCGGCAGTGGCCCGTGAGGCTCGACGCCGCGCCCCGCATCCGGCGCGTCCAGGCCACCGTCAATACGCAGAAGATCGAGGCCGGCGTGGGCGCGCCTTGACCCTGGCCGCGCGCCGGATCCTTTCCCATCGCTCGAACATGCCGGCCACCCGCCTCGCGCCCCGCTCGACGAACCCCGGGCGGGGCGGACGATTCGCCGTGCTGCCGATCGCGCTCGCCGTCGCGGCGCTCGCCGCGGCAGGCGGATCGCCCGCGCACGCTCAGGACGCGCCGGCCATCACGCTCGCGGATGCGCGCACGGCGATTACCGCCACGGCGGCGGGCGAATCGGGCGACCTGTATCTCGACGTGACGCTCAACGGCGAGCCCGCCCATCTGATCGCGCATTTCATCGCACGGGACGGCAAGCTGTCCGCGAGCCAGGACGACCTGAACGATCTCGGCATCGCGACGCCCGGCCCGCGCCTGCCCGGAGACGCGCTGATCCCGCTCGATTCGCTGCCGGGGTTGCGCTACGGCTACGACGCCACGCGCCAGACGATCGCGCTGCAGGTGCCGGACGCGCTGCGCATCCCGCATACCTTCGACACGCGCGCGCTCGCCCCCACCCCGCCGGCGTCGTCCGGACGCGGCGTGGTGCTGAACTACGACCTCTACGCGCAAAGCGCCGCGCACGCCCCCGTCGCGCTGTGGAGCGAGGCGCGCTACTTCGATCCGGCCGGCGTATTCAGCAGCACCGGCGTCGCGTACGTCTACCGCGACCAGCAGCGCTACACGCGCTACGACACGTCGTGGAGCCGCTCCGATCCGCAGACGCTCACCACGACGCAGTTCGGCGACACCATCTCGTCGTCGCTCGCGTGGACCCGCTCGCTGCGGCTCGGAGGCTTCCAGTGGCGCAGCAACTTCGCGCTGCGCCCCGATCTGGTGACCTTCCCGGTGCCGGCGCTGCCCGGCTCGGCCGTGGTGCCGACCGCCGTCGACCTGTACGTGAACAACGTCCGCCAGTTCAGCGGCAACGTGCCGAGCGGGCCGTTCGTCATCAACAACGTGCCCGGCATCACCGGCGCGGGCAACGCCACCGTGATCACGCGCGACGCGCTCGGCCGCACGATCTCGACCTCGCTGCCGCTCTACATCGACACGCGCCTGCTCGCGTCCGGCCTCGCGAGCTACTCGGTCGAGGCGGGCTTCCTGCGGCGCGCGTACGGCATCAATTCGTTCGACTACGACGCCCACCCCGCCGCGAGCGCGACCGCCCGCTACGGTCTCAGCGACTACCTGACGGTCGAGACGCATGCGGAAGCGACGAGCGGCCTGTACAACGCGGGCGCCGGCATGCTGGCCCGGCTCGGGATGGCGGGGGTCGTGAGCACGTCGGTGGCCGGCAGCGCGGGCCGGCTCGCCGGTACCCAGGTCGGCCTCGGCTACCAGCTGATCGAGCCGCGCTTCTCGATCGACGCGCAGACGCTGCGCGCATTCTCGAATTACGGCGACCTCGCCGCGCGCGACGGCACGCCGGTGCCCACCGTCACCGACCGCGTCACGGTGTCGCTGCCGTTCATCCGCGCGCAAACGCTCGCCGTCAGCTACATCGGCCTCAAATATCCCGGCGCGCCGACCTCGCAGATCGGCTCGGTGTCGTATTCGCTGAGCTTCGGCAGCCTCGCGTCGATCAACGTCAGCGCGTTCCAGGATTTTCGCCAGCGACATTCGCGCGGCGTGTTCCTGAGCCTGAACCTCGGCCTGGGCAACAACACGTCGCTCAACGCCAACGTCGGCAAGCAGAACGGCGAGACGGCCTACAGCGTCAACGCGACGCGGCCGCCCGACTACGACGGCGGCTTCGGCTGGGCGGTGCAGGCGGGCAATTCGGGCGACGTGCGCTACGGCCAGGCGCAGGCGCAATACCTGGGTCGCGCCGGGCAGGTCACGGCGCTCGCGCAGACGATCGCCGGGCAAAGCAACCTGTCGATCGATCTGACCGGCGCGCTCGTGCTGATGGGCGGCAGCGCGATGCTGTCGCGGCGCATCGACGACGGGTTCGCGCTCGTGTCGACCGACGCGGCACCCGGCGTCCCGGTGCTGCACGAGAACCGCGAGATCGGCACGACGAACCGTAACGGCTATTTCCTGATCCCCGATCTCAATTCGTACCAGAACAACCGGATCGGCATCGACAGCATGCGGCTGCCGATCGACGTCCGGCTCGCCGACACGACGCTCGACGTGGTGCCGCAAGCGCGCTCCGGCGTACTCGCGCGCTTCGCGATCACCCGCGAGCACGCGGCATCGGTGCTGCTGCGCGGCGCGGACGGCGCGCCGCTGCCCGCCGGACTGCGGGTCCGCCACGTCGAGACCGGCGATCGCACGATCGTCGGCTACGACGGCCTGACGTTCATCACCGCGCTGGGCGACGTCAATCATCTGGAGATCGACGGCGGAGGCCGGCACTGCGCGGTGTCGTTCCCCTATGTCCGCCCCGACGACGGCACGCTGCCGACCATCGGCCCGCTCACCTGCGATCTGAAGTAGCGCCCGCGCGCGCCCTGCCCGGCGCGGCGCGCGGGGAGAAGGCGGCCGCGAATGCTAAAATCCGCTATCCATTCGCGGCGCAAGCCGCTCCACACTCCTCTAAGAATCGCCATGACGTCCCAATTGCACAAAAAGGGCGAGGCCTGGTCGGCCCGCTTTTCGGAACCGATGTCGGAGCTGGTCAAGCGCTATACGTCGTCGGTGTTCTTCGACAAGCGCCTCGCGCGGGTCGACATCGCCGGCTCGCTCGCGCACGCCGGCATGCTCGCGGCGCAGCAGATCATCAGCGCGGACGACCTCGCCGCGATCCAGCGCGGCATGGCGCAGATCCAGGGAGAGATCGAGCGCGGCGAATTCGAATGGCAGCTCGACCTCGAAGACGTCCACCTGAACATCGAAGCGCGCCTCACGGCGCTGATCGGCGACGCGGGCAAGCGCCTGCACACCGGCCGCTCGCGCAACGATCAGGTCGCGACCGACATCCGCCTGTGGCTGCGCGGCGAAATCGACCGCATCGGCGGCCTGCTGAACGACCTGCGCGGCGCGCTGCTCGATCTGGCCGAACAGCACGCCGGCACCATCATGCCGGGCTTCACGCATCTGCAGGTCGCGCAGCCCGTCACGTTCGGCCATCACCTGCTCGCGTATGTCGAGATGTTCTCGCGCGACGCCGAGCGCATGCGCGACTGCCGCACCCGCGTGAACCGCCTGCCGCTCGGCGCGGCCGCCCTCGCCGGCACCAGCTACCCGATCGACCGCCACGCGGTCGCGAAGACGCTCGGCTTCGACGGCATCTGCGCGAACTCGCTCGACGCCGTGTCCGATCGCGACTTCGCGATCGAGTTCACCGCGGCGGCGGCACTCGTGATGACGCACGTATCGCGCTTCTCCGAGGAGCTCGTGCTGTGGATGAGCCCGCGCGTCGGCTTCATCGATCTCGCCGACCGCTTCTGCACCGGCTCGTCGATCATGCCGCAGAAGAAGAATCCGGACGTGCCCGAGCTGGCGCGTGGCAAGACGGGCCGCGTGAACGGCCACCTGATCGCGTTGCTCACGCTGATGAAGGGCCAGCCGCTCGCGTACAACAAGGACAATCAGGAAGACAAGGAACCGCTGTTCGATACGGTCGACACCGTCGCCGACACGCTGCGGATCTTCGCGGAGATGGTCGCGGGCATCACGGTCCGGCCGCAGGCGATGCGCGCCGCCGCGCTGCAGGGTTTCTCGACCGCCACCGATCTGGCCGACTATCTGGTGAAGCGCGGGCTGCCGTTTCGCGACGCGCACGAAGCCGTCGCGCACGCGGTCCGGATCTGCGACGAGCGCGGCTGCGATCTCGCCGACCTGTCGCTCGACGAGATGAGGCACGAGCTGCCGAACGTCGCGCATCTGATCGGCGACGACGTGTTCGGCTATCTGACGCTCGAAGGCTCGGTCGCGAGCCGCAACCATCCGGGCGGCACCGCGCCCGATCAGGTGCGGGCGGCGATCCAGGCCGCGCGCGCGGCGCTCAAGTAAGCGCGGCGCAATCGCACCGGCGGACACCTTCGGGTGTCCGTTTTTTATGCGGGACCGGGTACGGATACCGCCACGCGGCCGGGCCAGCGACAGCCGATACCGCGCCGCTTCCGGCCGGGCCGCCGGCACCGTCGCGACGGACGCCCGGCATGCCGCGCGACGCGCTTCGAACCGGATCCCTTCCGGCGGACACCCGCCCTCCGCATCGCACGCACGCCTCCCGTTTGATACAGTGCGTTCTTTCAAGGAGACGCCCCCCATGTTTGCAGCCGCGATCTTCGATATGGACGGCCTGCTGATCGATTCCGAGCGCACGATCATGAATACGTGGATCGACGTCTGCGCGCAGCTCGGCATCGCGCTCGCGCCCGCCGACTATCTGCGCATCGTCGGCCGGTCCTTTTCCGAAGGCCAGGTGGTCCTGACCGAACTGGTCGGCGGCGCGGACGCGTTTCGCGAAACCTCGCAACGCGTCCGGCAGCGGCTCGGCGCCCCCGTTGCGCAGCCGATGTTTCCGCTGAAGCCCGGCGCCCGGACGCTGCTTGCCGAGCTGGCGCGAGCCGGCGTGCCGTGCGCGGTCGCTTCGTCGTCGGGGACCGCCGAAATCCGTTCGCGCCTCGGCCGCGTCGATGTTCTGGCTTGCTTCGCGGCGATCGCCGGCGGCGACGAAGTCGCGCGCGGCAAGCCCGACCCGGCCGTCTACCGGCTCGAGGCGGAGCGCCTCGGCGTGCCGGCGCATGCTTGTCTCGCGTTCGAGGACAGCGATTTCGGCGCCCACGCGGCAACGCGCGCCGGCGCGTCGGTCGTGACCGTGCCGGATCTCAAGCGTCCGACACCCGAGGTCGCCGCGTTGAGTTTCAGGATCCTGGAAACGCTGGAACAGGCGGTCGAGCACGTACCGTCATGGTTCCGGACGCATCGTCCGTCCGCGTGACGCGGCGCGAGCCGCCGGGAAGTTCGATGGTGCCGGCCAGCCCGTGGCGATCGGCCATCGCTAGGCGGACAAGCGGCTCGTCGGCGCGCCCGTCGGCGTCGCGCCGGCTCGGATCAGGCAACGCGTTGCCGAATACGATGCCGATCCGCGGCCGGCGTGAAACGCGCGATGCGGCGATCGGGCCGCCGAACGTCGCGCCCGATTCTCAAAACGGCACTCAGCGATTGCCGACCGTTTCCGAAAAACGCTTGAGCGTCGCGACCCGCGCGCCGATCAGGTCGACCCGCTCGTCCTCGCTGATGAGGGGCGTGGTCGCATCGCGAAACGCCGTCCATTCGCGCTGCGCGTGCGTGAGCGCCGCGCGCGAGCGCGCGGGCATCCGTTTCTGCAGTTTCGTGAAATAGCGATTCAGATCGAACAGCGCATGCTCGCACGCGGCGTCCTGCAGACACGGCCGCACCCGGTGCACCGCGTCCTTGCCTCCGCCCGGCTGCGCGTAGCGGTCGGCCGCCTCGCGCAGCGCGAGCGCGCGGTCGCGCACCGGCTGCAGCTGCGTGTCGGCGCTGGCCATCGCGTACATCGTGCCCTGCGTCGTCGCATAGACCGCCTGCACCAGCGGCATTTCATCGCCGCGCCACGCGAGCCAGCGCCGCTGGCTTTCCTGCCAGCCGCGCTTCGCGGCCGCGGGCGCCGCGCCCAGCAACTGCTGGTAGGCGGCATTCATCGCCGCCTGCCATTTCTGCCGCGCGTCGTCCATGCACTGGATCTGCCCGTCCGTCGACGAGCGGTCGCGCCGCGCGAGGCACTGCCGCATCGCGACGTCGTTCGGATCGGCCGCCGCCACCTCCGCATGCGCGGCGCCCGTCGCCGCCAGCCACGCGGCCAGCGCGGCGACCGCCAGCCGCGCGAACCGCAAGCGCACCTTCGCCATCGTCAATGGCGCACGCAATCGACGTAGTACTCGACGCGCCCGTTGACCTCTTCCGCGACGAGGCCGTGGATATCGGTATGGAAACCCGGGAAGCGCTCGTTGAAATCGCGGGCGAACCGCAGGTAGTTGACGATCGTCTTGTTGAAGCGCTCGCCCGGGATCAGCAGCGGAATGCCCGGCGGATACGGCGTCAGCAGGATGCTCGTCACGCGGCCCTCCAGCTCGTCGAGCGGCACCCGGTCGATCTCGCGGTGCGCAAGCTTCGCGAACGCATCCGACGGCTTCATCGCGGGCTCCATGTTCGACAGGTACATCTCGGTCGTCAGGCGCGCGATGTCGTTGGCGCGGTACACGTCGTGGATCTGCCCGCACAGGTCGCGCAAGCCGACCCGCTCGTACAGCGGATGCTGCGCGACGAACTCCGGCAGCACGCGCCAGAGCGGCTGGTTGTTGTCGTAGTCGTCCTTGAACTGCTGCAGCTCGGTGACCATCGAGTTCCAGCGGCCCTTCGTGATGCCGATCGTGAACATGATGAAGAACGAATACAGGCCCGTCTTCTCGACGATGATGCCGTGCTCGGCCAGGTACTTCGTGACGATCGCGGCCGGAATGCCGGCTTCGCCGAATTCGCCGTCCACGTCGAGCCCCGGCGTGATGATCGTCGCCTTGATCGGGTCGAGCATGTTGAAGCCTTCGGCGAGCGGGCCGAAACCGTGCCAGTGATCGTTCGGCCGCAGGATCCAGTCCTCGCGCGAGCCGATCCCCTCTTCCGCGAGGCTATCCGGCCCCCACACGGAGAAGAACCAGTCGTCGCCGTACTCGGCGTCCACCTTGCGCATCGCGCGGCGGAAATCGATCGCCTCGGCGATCGATTCCTCGACGAGCGCGGTACCGCCCGGCGGCTCCATCATCGCGGCCGCGACGTCGCACGACGCGATGATCGCGTACTGCGGGCTCGTCGACGTGTGCATCAGGTACGCCTCGTTGAAGCGATGCTTGTCGAACGTGCGGTTCTCCGAATCCTGCACGACGATCTGCGACGCCTGCGAAATACCGGCGAGCAGCTTGTGCGTCGAGTGCGTCGCGAACACCAGCGAGCCCGTGCGCGGCCGGCCCGCGCCGATCGCGTGCATGTCCTGGTAGAACGGGTGGAATTCGGCGTGCGGCAGCCACGCTTCGTCGAAGTGCAGCGTGTCGAGCAGGTCGCCGAGCAGGTCCTTGATCTGCTCGACGTTGTAGACGACGCCGTCGTAGGTACTCTGCGTGATCGTCAGGATCCGCGGCTTGAGATTCGGGTTCTTCTTGAGCGCTTCGCGCGCGAACGGATTCGCCTCGATCTTCTTGCGGATGTTCTCCGGCTTGAACTCGTCGCGCGGAATCGGCCCGATGATGCCGAAGTGGTTGCGCGTCGGCGTGAGGAACACGGGGATCGCGTGCGTCATCGTGATCGCGTGCAGGATCGACTTGTGGCAATTGCGGTCGACCAGCACGATGTCGCCCGGCGCGACGGTCGCGTGCCAGACGATCTTGTTCGACGTCGACGTGCCGTTCGTCACGAAGAACAGGTGATCCGCGCTGAAGATCCGCGCGGCATTGCGCTCGGACGCCGCGACGGGGCCGGTGTGGTCGAGCAGCTGGCCGAGTTCGTCGACCGCGTTGCAGACGTCGGCGCGCAGCATGTTCTCGCCGAAGAACTGATGGAACATCTGGCCGAGCGGATTCTTCAGGAACGCAACGCCGCCCGAGTGGCCCGGGCAGTGCCACGAGTACGACCCCTCGTCCGCGTACTTGACCAGTTCCTTGAAGAACGGCGGCGCGAGCGAGTCGAGATACACCTTCGTCTCGCGGATGATGTGGCGCGCGACGAACTCCGGCGTGTCCTCGAACATGTGGATGAAGCCGTGCAGCTCGCGCAGGATGTCGTTCGGCAGGTGGCGCGACGTGCGGGTCTCGCCGTACAGGAAGATCGGGATGTCGGCGTTGCGGCGGCGCACCTCGGTCACGAACGCGCGCAGCTCGATGATCGCGGTCGCCAGTTCGGGCAGTTCGCCGTCCGAGCCGGTCTCGCCGAGCATCAGCTCGTCGTCGTCGAGCGACAGGATGAAGCACGACGCCCGGCTCGACTGCTGCGCGAACGACGTGAGATCGCCGTAGCTCGTGAGGCCGAGGACCTCCGCCCCCTCTTTCTCGATCGCTTCCGCCAGCGCCCGGATGCCGGAGCCGGAGATGTTCTCGGAACGGAAATCTTCGTCGATGATGACGACGGGAAAACGAAACTTCATGGGCGATTCTCCAAAAAGAACGACCGCGGCGCATCACACGCAGCGGTCACCCGGTAACTGGCGGTGTTTCGATATACAAACAGATCAGGTTTTCGGCAGCGTGACACCCCGTTGCCCCTGATATTTGCCGCCGCGGTCCGCGTACGACACGTCGCAGACCTCGTCGCTCTCGAAGAAGAGCACCTGGGCGACGCCTTCGTTCGCGTAGATCTTCGCGGGCAGCGGCGTGGTGTTCGAGAATTCCAGCGTGACGTAGCCTTCCCACTCGGGTTCGAACGGCGTCACGTTGACGATGATCCCGCAGCGCGCATAGGTGGACTTGCCGAGGCAGACGGTCAGCACGGTGCGCGGAATGCGGAAATATTCGACGGTGCGGGCAAGCGCGAACGAGTTCGGCGGAATGATGCACACGTCGCCCTTGAAATCGACGAACGAGCCTTCGTCGAAGTTCTTCGGGTCGACGATCGTCGAATTGATGTTGGTGAAGATCTTGAATTCGTCCGCGCAGCGGATGTCGTAGCCGTAGCTCGACGTCCCGTAGCTGACGATCCTGCGGCCGTCCTCGGAGGCGCGGACCTGATCGCGCACGAACGGCTCGATCATCTTGTGCTCTTCGGCCATGCGCCGAATCCACTTGTCGGACTTGATGCTCATAAAAAGGCGCCAGAAAACGCTGCGTGACTAGGAGGGAGGCCGCCGGCATCCGGGCGGCCACGAGAGGCGCACATTTTACGCGATCGCGGGCGAGCCGACCTGCCCGCTTACGGACGGATCGCGCCGCAGGCGAGACCGGGCCCCGCGCCGTGCTGCGGGAACGCCGGATCGCTCGGGTCGCGATGGACCAGCACCGCGCGCGACAGCACCGAGCGCACGCCGTCGAGCGCGACGTCCGGCGCGACGATAAAGCCCGCCGCGACGCCGTTCGCATCCGCGTGGATATTGCCGAGATCGCCGGCGACGCGCGCGCCGGCCCGCAGCCGGTCGGCGGCGGGCGCGAACACCGGCCCGGCGCTCGAGCCGTCGCCGGCGTTGCAATCGCCGCGCTCGTGTACCTGCAGCGCGTGGTCGCTGTTCGGCGGCAGCCCGGAGAAGTTGTACGTGACCTGCACGCCGTCCGGCCGTTCGACGAACGTGACCGTGCCGCGCGCCTGGTTGCCGACGGTCGGCTGGAGCAGCGCGTCCGCACGCTTTTCGTGCTGGGAGGCGAACGAGGTACAGCCGGCCAGCAGGCCAAAGGCGCTCAGGGCGAGCAGCGCGGCAAGCGCGAGCGAACCTGATGCGCCGTCGAGTCGTTGTTTCATGCGATCCTCATGCCGGCGGGCAGCTTGCTGCGCCGCGCCCGCCGGACGGGTAAGTGGACCTGGGAAAAGCCGTCATGATACCGCGCCTCGACCCGCGTAAAGCACCGGCCAGCCTCGTCCCGCAAGGCTTTTTACGTATTTTGAACAATGATGCTCGGAAATTTCGACGTCATGTCCTTCGCCCGCTCGGCGATCGCGATCGCCACGCCCCGCGCGATCGAGCGATAACGCTCGGCGAGCTTGCCCTGCGGATCGGCGACGACGGTGGGCACGCCGCTGTCCGCCTGCTCGCGGATCGCGATGTCGAGCGGCAGGCTGCCCAGCACCGTCACGCCGTAGTCCTGCGCCATCCGCGCGCCGCCGCCCGCGCCGAAGATGTGCTCCTCGTGGCCGCAGTTCGAACAGACGTGGATGCTCATGTTCTCGACGATGCCGAGGATCGGGATGCCGACCTTCTCGAACATCTTGAGCCCTTTTTTCGCGTCGAGCAGCGCGATGTCCTGCGGTGTGGTGACGATCACGGCGCCCGTCACGGGCACGCGCTGCGCGAGCGTGAGCTGGATGTCGCCGGTGCCCGGCGGCATGTCGACGATCAGGTAGTCCAGCTCGCGCCAGTTGGTCTGGCGCAGCAGCTGCTCGAGCGCCGAGGTCGCCATCGGGCCGCGCCACACCATCGGATTGTCTTCCTCGATCAGGAAACCGATCGAATTCGCCTGCAGCCCGTGGCCGGTCATCGGGTTCATCGACTGGTTGTCCGGCGAATCCGGCCGGCCGTGGATGCCGAGCATCGTCGGCAGCGACGGGCCGTAGATGTCCGCGTCGAGAATACCGACCGACGCGCCTTCCGACGCGAGCGCGAGCGCGAGATTGACGGCCGTCGTGCTTTTGCCGACGCCGCCCTTGCCCGACGCCACCGCCACGATATTCTTCACGTTCGGCAACAGTTTGACGCCGCGCTGCACGGTGTGCGCGACGATTTCCTGCGAGACGTTGACACGCGCGTCGCGCACGCCCGGCACCGTGACGAGCGCCGCGGCGAGCCGCTCGCGCGTCGCGTCGAACTGGCTCTTCGCCGGATAACCGAGCACGACGTCGACGGTCACGGCGTCGCCGTCGATCGCGACGTTGCGAATGCCCTTGTGCGCCGCGTAGGGGCGGCCGGTATTGGGGTCAGCGATAGCCGCGAGTGCGGCGTCGACCAAAGCCCGGTCAATGCTCATCGATACTCCGAGGGAACGTCGCTCAATCATGCCCAATCGTAAAGAATCTTCAAATAACGGGGCACAAAGCGGGAAAAGTGAAAAAATGTATTGCACGCCATTGCGCGATGACACGTTGCGGCGCAATCTTCGCGGGCGGCGCAGATCGGGGCCACATCGGCCCCGCACCGCCTATATTGTAGAGGCTGAGGCGCCACCCTGTCCGAACGGCCATCGTGAAGGTCAGGGTCCGGCGCGAGACGGCGGGCTTCGTCCGACACCGGGCAGGCCCGCCTCGCGCGTCAGCGGTTGCCGATGCCGACGGAGCAGTACTGTTTTGTCCTTGTCGACTCGTTCACTCTCAGAGAGGAATCCAAGATGAATACCAAAATCGCGATGCGCTTGTCCGTTTTCGCTCTCGCAGGCGCCTTGCTGGCTGGCTGCGCGACGCCGCAAGGCAATAACACGGCGGTTGGCACGGGGGCGGGTGCCGCACTGGGCGCAGGGATCGGCGCGCTCGCGGGCGGCGGCAAGGGCGCGGCGATCGGCGCGGGCGTCGGTGCCCTGGTCGGCGGTGTGACGGGCTACAACTGGCAGGCGATCAAGAACAAGCTCGCGCCGTCGGCGCAGCAGACCGGCACGCAGGTGACCGAACAGCCGGACGGCTCGCTGAAGCTGAACGTGCCGAGCTCGGTCACGTTCGCGACCAACCAGTACGCCATCACGCCGGCGTTCACGCCGCTGCTGAACGATCTGGCGACGACGCTCAACCAGAATCCGCAGATCACGGCTTCGGTGGTCGGCTACACGGATAGCACCGGTTCGGCTTCGTACAACCAGACGCTGTCGCAAAACCGCGCGCAGAGCGTGGTGAGCGCGCTGGTGCAGCGCGGCGTGGCGGGCGGCCGCCTGTCCGCGCAAGGGATGGGCGCATCGAACCCGATCGCCGACAACGCCACGGAAGCGGGCCGCGCCCAAAACCGTCGCGTGGAGATCTACCTGCGGGCGCCGCAACAGCCGGCCCAGTAACGACGCACGCGGGAGAGCGGTTCGTACGAACCGCGCACAGCCGCGCCGCATAAGGCACCGCGGGCATCCGGTAACGACTCGAAAAAATTTTCGAACTTCCTCGATGCCTCGCGGTCTTTCTATACGGTACGTGGCTGGTGTTGCCGGCGCGTCACCATTCTCCTCTTGTCGTTGTTGCTCCGGGGCCGTATCCGCCCCGGTTTTTTTTGCCTGAAATTTTCGTTGTGCAACGCAACAACCGCATTTCTTTCCTTGTCTCCATCGCCGTCTTCCGGTCGCCGTGCGTCTACTCGCAATGAGCGCGCGCATGCCGCCGAGCGTGTTCGCCCGACGGTGAGCGGCTCACGCGCCGACATTGCGATCCGTCATGATCGTCAGGCTTCGGCGAGCGCTGCCGGATCTCGATCGCCTTCATGCGAAGCGCCGCTCCGGGCCCTGCGTGCGTCGAGCGATACCGACATCGACGGCCGCCCTCTCCGTTGCACACCCCGCAGCGGGCCCCATTTTCCCGCTCGCAACTGACCCGCTGCACGGCTTCGCGATGCCATGGATGCATGGCCGTTCCCCGAAATGCAACTTGAAGCCATGTTCCTGTTCGAGGCGCGCCGGCGGATCCGAGGGACGCGCCGAGCATCGATCCCGCTCGGTTCTTCACGCGGGCCGGCGAACGGGCTCTGCGCATCCGTATTCGCGTCTCTTCTGCCACGACCCCGCGCGTCGCCCGCGCACTATCGCCCATTGGGCGGCGGCGCGACCTGCCCGATCGGCAAACGCGGCGATTTCCACGAAAGAGCGGCATACGCGCTCCCGGACAGTTCGAAAGACACCGGCCTCGCGCCGGACGCGCCGGACGCGGCGGGCTCGACCGGGCTCGATACGAGCGGCGCAACGCGATTGCGTACGCGTGTCGGCATCCTGCACCGCTTCCGGCACGCCGCGAGGCCGGCGCCGCCCCGCATGCGCGGCCGGCCGCCCTGCTAGAATCGCAGCTTCCCTACGATTTCCCCCGCAGTTCTCTTACAGACCCTATGTCCGCATCCGACCACACTTCCGCGCAGGCCGGCGCACCGCAAGGCCGCCGCCAGATCCTCGTCACGTCCGCGCTGCCCTATGCGAACGGGCAGATTCACATCGGCCACCTGGTCGAGTACATCCAGACGGACATCTGGGCGCGGACGATGCGAATGCACGGTCATGAGGTCTACTACATCGGCGCCGACGATACGCACGGCACGCCGATCATGCTGCGCGCCGAACAGGAAGGCCTGACGCCGAAGCAGCTGATCGAGCGCGTATGGACGGAGCACAAGCGCGATTTCGACAGCTACGGCATCTCGTTCGACAATTTCTACACGACCGATTCCGACGAGAACCGCGTGCTGAGCGAACAGATCTATCTCGCGCTGAAGGACGCCGGCTTCATCGCGGAACGCGAGATCGAGCAGGCCTACGATCCGGTCAAGGAGATGTTCCTGCCGGACCGCTTCATCAAGGGCGAGTGCCCGAAATGCCACGCGAAGGACCAGTACGGCGACAGCTGCGAGGTGTGCGGCTCCACCTACCAGCCGACCGATCTGATCAACCCGTACTCGGTGGTGTCGGGCGCGACGCCCGAGCGACGCAAATCGGTCCACTACTTCTTCCGCCTGTCGGACCCGCGCTGCGAAACGTTCCTGCGCGGCTGGGTCGGCGGCCTCGCGCAGCCCGAAGCCACCAACAAGATGCGCGAATGGCTCGGCGACGCGGGCGAAGCGAAGCTCGCCGACTGGGACATCTCGCGCGACGCGCCCTACTTCGGCTTCGAGATTCCCGGCGCGCCCGGCAAGTACTTCTACGTGTGGCTCGACGCGCCGGTCGGCTACTACGCGAGCTTCAAGAATCTGTGCGACCAGCGCGGCCTCGATTTCAACGCGTGGATCAACAAGGATTCGACGACCGAGCAGTATCACTTCATCGGCAAGGACATCCTGTACTTCCACACGCTGTTCTGGCCCGCGATGCTCGAGTTCTCCGGCCATCGCACGCCGACCAACGTGTTCGCGCACGGTTTCCTGACGGTGGACGGCGCGAAGATGTCGAAATCGCGCGGCACCTTCATCACCGCGCAAAGCTACATCGACACCGGCCTCAATCCGGAGTGGCTGCGCTACTACTTCGCCGCGAAGCTCAACGCGACGATGGAAGACATCGACCTGAACCTCGACGACTTCCAGGCGCGCGTGAACAGCGACCTGATCGGCAAGTACGTGAACATCGCGAGCCGCGCGGCCGGCTTCCTGATCAAGCGTTTCGACGGCCGCGTGCAGGACAGCGCGATGAACCACCCGCTGATCGCAACGCTGCGCGACGCGATCCCGCAGATCGCCGCCCACTACGAAGCCCG
This sequence comes from Burkholderia alba, assembly GCF_034721475.1. NCBI lineage: Bacteria > Pseudomonadati > Pseudomonadota > Betaproteobacteria > Burkholderiales > Burkholderiaceae > Burkholderia > Burkholderia alba. The sequence goes on from NZ_JAWJWL010000014.1 coordinate 14,868, forward strand.
CGAGTACAGCCGCGCGCTGCGTCAGACGATGGAACTCGCGGACGCGGTGAACGGCTACGTCGACACCGCGAAGCCGTGGGAACAGGCGAAGGATCCGGCCAACGCGGTCGCGCTGCACGAAACCTGCAGCGTGAGCCTCGAAGCATTCCGCCTGCTGTCGCTCGCGCTGAAGCCCGTGCTGCCGCGCGTCGTCGCGGCGGTCGAAACCTTCTTCGGCATCGCGCCGCTGACCTGGGCGGATGCCGGGCAGCCGCTGTCGTCGTCGCAGGCGATCAGTGCCTATCAGCATCTGATGACGCGCGTCGACCCGAAGCAGATCGACGCGCTGCTCGCCGCGAACCGCGGCTCGCTGGGCGGCACGGCGGCGGCGGAGCCGGCCGACGGCAAGAAAGCGGGCAAGGCGGCAAAGCCGGCGGCCGAAGCCGCGACGGGCGACGAGCCCTTCATCACGATCGACGATTTCGCGAAGGTCGACCTGCGCATCGCGAAGATCGTCGCGTGCCAGGCCGTCGAAGGGTCGGACAAGCTGCTGCAGCTGACGCTCGACATCGGCGAGGAGAAAACCCGCAACGTGTTCTCGGGTATCAAGTCCGCTTATCAGCCGGAGCAACTGGTCGGCAAGCTGACGGTGATGGTCGCGAACCTCGCGCCGCGCAAGATGAAGTTCGGACTGTCCGAAGGAATGGTGCTCGCCGCGTCGGCCAGCGACGAGAAGGCGGAGCCGGGGCTCTACATCCTCGAGCCGCATGGCGGCGCAAAGCCCGGCATGCGCGTGAAGTAAGCGCGTTCGCCGCATCGGCAGGCCCCACGCAGGGCTGCCCGACCGCACCCCGAAAGCCGGGCGCCTGTTCGGCCTTCGGGGTGTTCTTCATCCTGTGCCGCCGCACCGGTCCGGCCCGCTCGCCCCTCCCGCCGGCATTGCTCCGTCGTCGCCCACGCGCGACAACTTCTCGACTTCCTCGCTTCACGGCTTCACGGCTTCACGGCTTCACGGCTTCACGGCTTCACGGCTTCACGGCTTCACGGCTTCACGCCCGTCACGAGACTATGGTGCCCGAAGCTCGGAATCGTCCGGATGTCCGCGAAACCCGCGCCGGACAGCACGCCGGACAGCGCCGCCGCCGAATACTGCTCACCCTCCGTCCACGCGACCATCATCATGCTGTAGGCGGCCGCCGCCAGCGGCCCGCTCTTGTCGTCGCGATACAGGACTTCGTGCAGTACGATGCGTCCGCCCGGCGGCAGCGCCGCATGGCTCTTGCGCGCCAGGAACGCGCCTTTGTCGAGCGGCCAGTCGTGGAAGATATTCGCGTAGAAATGCAGATCGGCGCACGGAAACGCGTCCCGCCACATGTCGCCCGGGTGAAGGGCGATGCGTTTGCGCAGCCCGTCGTCCGTGACGAACTCCCGGCTCAACTCGCAGACGATGGGCAAATCGAAGATCACGCCGCGCAATGCCGGCCATGCCGACAGCGCGCCGCACAGATGCGCGCCCGAGCCGCCGCCGATGTCCAGCATCACGCGGTGTCCGGCCAGATCGAGTTTCGTCGGCCATACGTTCACATGCGCGGCGCTCAGACTGTGCATCGCGCGCGTGAAGCGACGGCCGAGTTCGGCCTGCTGCTCGTGAGAACGGAAAATGTCGTCCGCGCCGTACGCCTGCGGCGCATCGCGGCGCAGCGCTTCTTCGAGCGCGGCGACGGAGAACGTGCCGCCGTTATCGATCATCAGATCCCAGAACGCGCCAAAGTACGTCGGGCTGGACTCGAGCAGATAGTCCTCGCCCAGCGTCGTCAGCGCGAAGCGCCCCGTCTGGTTGCGGACGAATCCCAGCGCCACCGCGACGTTGACCAGCGCCTCGGCAGGCCGCCGCCGGAGTCCCAGCGCCGCACCGATCCCGTCGAGCGGGCACGGTCCGGCCCCTAGCCGGCGAAACAGGCCCAGCCGGTGCGCGATCAGCATCGCGGGGAACGCGAAGAGATTGAGCGTGACGTCATGTACCGCGACATCGTCGTGCCGGGGCGCCTGATGGGTCATCACGGCCTCGCCTGCGGGTAACGGCCGGGCGGCGGCGCGATCGTGTCGAACGGCGGCGCGCGCGAAGCTGCGCGCGCGATCAGCTCGGCGGCTTCGTGACTCCACGCCTCGAACGTGCGGAAAACCCGGTCCACGGATTCGACGCACCGCGCCCGCTTCGCGTCGCTCAATTCGATGCGGGCCAGGTCGGCATGTTCGCTTCCCTGCAGATGCCCGGTCTCGAGCGCGAAATGGTATGGCCCCATGTAGCGCAGATGCCGGCCCGTCGCGATCCGTACCGCGTCGGCCAGGCGCGCGGTATGGGAAAAGATCACGTTGCCCGTTTCCTCGATCGCCTCGATGACCGCCATCCGCTCGACGCTGTCCGCCCCGCCGATGATCGCGCAAAGGTCGTACATCAGCAGCCGGCTGCGGTGCGTATCCTCGCGCCAGAGCGTGCGCAGCGCGTCCGTCGTCGTGGTCGCGCCGCTCCAGCCGAGCGTCTCCAGATCGTCCAGGAACCACGGCCAGTGATGATCGTCTTCGCGGGTATGTTCGTTGATGCACGCCTGAAAGACATCGCCCGCCGGCTCACGCCGGAGCACGTATCGGTTCAGGTCGCCGAAAGCCATCACGAAGAAGGCGAAACCCCGCATGAAGTCGAGCCGCACCAGCGGCGGCAGGCTATCGTCCTGCAGGCAGACGAACAGCGGCAATACCGCATACCGCTGCTTGCTGCGCAGGATGTGGGCCAGTACATGCTTCATTGTCCGAGTCCCCCGAACATGCTTCGCCACGCCGGCCGGTCGGCCGGGCGCGAGCCGTCGCCTGCCGGTGCCGACCCGGCATGCGCTCAATGCGCGGGGCGCGCGCAGCGCCCCGCGACGCGCATGATTCGCGCGTTGCCGCATCGAATGACACCGTTCGGCAACGGTCGAGGATGCGCGGGGATTGCCGCGCGGCAGCCGTATCGATTCGTGTCGACCCACACTCAATCTAGGCCGCCCGAATCGAATGTCAAGCCGTCGGAAACGCCCTCCGGCCCCGCTACCACCACCAGCGATCGAAGCGCCGCGTGTAGTTCAGGTCGACGCCCTGGAAGGTGCCCGTATAGGCCGACACCGACCAGAAGCGCGTCAGGTTGATGGTCGCCTTGAACGCGTTGCTCGCCGACTGCAGGCCCTGTTCGTAGCCGAGCACGAAACGCTCGTTGATCGCCTTCGACACCATCACGACCTGCGGATCGGTCAGCCCCACGTCGCTGCGGCCGATCGAGAACTCGTCGAGGCCGAAGGTCTGCGCGACTCGCTTGCCGGTCGCGCTGCCGAGCAGCGCGAGCGCCGTCGTCATCGTGTTCTGCTGGCCGAGGTTGTTGCCCTGATCGGTACCGTGGCCGAACAGCAGCCACGACAGCTTTTCGTTGTCGGCCACGTTCGGCTCGGACACGAGCTTCGCCACCGGCGCCTGGATCGTGCCCGTCACCTGCACGCCCGCCTCGACCTCCTGATTGCGCCGCATCGCGAGAATGTTGATCCCCGGATTCGACACCGGCCCGTTGAACGTGAAGAAGCCGTTCTCGATGGCCAGCTTCCGGCCGAACGACGTATAGGTCGACCCTTCGCTCACTCGCACGTTGCCGACCGCGCGCAGCGGCAGCCCCGGCGCGCTCATCACCGTGATCGTGCCGCGCAGGCCGAGATCCGCGCCGTGGCCCTTGAAACGGAAATCGTTGCCGAGATCGATGTCGACGTTCGCGCGCGGCGCGAGCGACGGCGCCGGCTTGTCGGCGGCGGGCGTCGGTTTCGCGATCGCGGTACCGGTCTGCGTTTCGCCCCGCACGGTGCCGTCGGCCCGCACGATCACGACATCGTCGGACAGATGCGGCGCCGATTCTTCCGGCAGATCGAACAGCGCGCGATCGACGGTGAACTTGCCGTTGATCGCGATGCCGCCGCGCGGCCCGTCGTTCTCGACCGTCGCCTTGCCCGACAGCGACAGCTTGCGGTCCGGTGCCGCGAACAATTCGAGCTTGTCCGCGACGATGCTCGCGGTGAGATCCGGCTCGCTGCCGTCGAGCCGCACGCGGCCGATCGCGCGCAACGTGCCCTGCGCGCCGTGAAACTCGACCTGCTGGAATTCGACCAGGTTGTCGGTGAGTTTCACGCGCACCACGCCGTCCTTCAACTGCACGCCCTGATCGACCAGCGTCGCCGACAGGTCGTCTCCCGTCAGCATCCCCGACACATTGGGCTTCGACGGCGTGCCGGCCACCGTGAGGCGCAGCGCGGCGCGGCCGTCCAGCAGGTAGCTCGGACCGAACAGCCCGCCCGTCGTCTTGAGCGCCGGCACGTCGGCGTCGATCTTGCCGGACAGCGGCGCGTCGTCGGCCACCGAGAACACGCCGTCGCGCAACGCGAACGGCACGGCAACCGAGGCGTCGATCGTGCCGATCCGGTTCGCCTGCGCGTGGACGGTCGCGTTCAGCCGGTTGCCGGCCGCGAACGCCGCGCGCGCCGAAATGTCGGTGATGCCGAGCGACGCGACGCCGCGTCCGGATTCGATCGTCACGTCGCCGCCGCGGCGCTTGATCTGCACATAGCCTGTCGCCGTGTCGGCCAGCGCGACGTCCCAGTCGCCGTCGAGGATCAGGTCGGTGCGCAGCGGCGAGCGCTCGCCCGTCAGCTCCTGGCGGACCTCCAGCGCACGCGCGACCGACAGGTTCGAGATCGAACCCGCGGTGCGCAACTTGCCGTGATCGAGCACGAACGACTTCAGATCGATCGCCGCCCCTTCCACGCTCAGCTTCGCCGCGCTCAGCGTCACGCGGTTCGCGCCGGCCGAGATCGTCAGCGGCGTGTCGAGCGATACGGCCGGCGTGCCGCGATTCGCGAGCCGCGTCACGGTGCCGTCCCAGCGCGCGCCTTCGCGGGATTCGATGACGCCGCCGGCCGCCGCCAGCGTCAGGTTGATCACCCGTCCGCCCGCCGTACCGAGCGCCGATGCGTCGAGCGTGTGCTTCGCGCGCGTGCCGTTCAGCTTGGCCGACAGCGTCTTCAGCTTCACCGCGCCGAGCGCGAGGTCGCTCGCGTCGGCGCTCACCACCAGCGCCCCTTGCGCGCCGTCGCGAATCTCCGCGCGGCCCTGCGCGCTGCCGATCCGGTTCTCGCCGAACACGACGCCGCTGGCCTTGTACTCCGCGCTCACGTTCGGATGCGCGAACGACCCCGTCAGGTCGCCCTGCGCCTGCACCAGCCCCGCGAGGCCGAAGCCGAGCCGGTCGAGCTGCGGCGCGTCGACGTTGAAGCGAAGCCGGTCGCCGGCGGCGCCGAAGCTGCCGTTCAGATCGACCTGGTTGCCCGCGATCGACAGATTCACGTTGCTCGGCAGGATCCGCGCGCCCGCCATCTGCAACGTGCCCTGCCCGGTCAGCGGCAAGCCGTCGTAGATGCTGTTGCCGAGCCTGAACTGCGCGCGCGTCGAGAACACCGGGCCGAGCGCCCCCGTCGCCGCGAGCGTGCCGTTCACGCTCGCGTTGCCCGCGCGCGGACCGCCCGCCGGCGCGGCCTTGCGCGGCGCGCCGGCGCCCGGTTTGCCCGCCGCGGGCGCGGCGCCGAGCGCCGCCAGCGCGAGCGGATCGAAATCGCTCAGCGTCGCCTTCAGGTCGTAGGACGAATGCGCATCGTGCTTCAACGCGCCCGCCAGATCGATGCGCCCCTTGCCGGCCGTCACGCGGGCGTCGGCGATCGTGGTCTGCTTCGCGTCGATGGTCACCTTCGCCTTCGCGCCGAGCGCGAGCTTCGGATCGGCGAGATCGAACACGATCGTCTGCGCGCCGCTCGCGAGCGTCACGCCGACCGGCCCCGCGAGCTTCATCGGCCGCAGCGCGGCGACGAACGCGTTCAGGTCGAGATTCGCGACCTTCAGGTCGAACCGGCCCCGGCCGCCCGCCAGCGCACCGCCGCCCGTCACGCTGCCGTCGCGGATAGCGCGCAGCGTCAGCGCGTCGATGCGCTGCTCGTGCTCGTCGAGCCGCACGTTCGCGTGCGCGTCGACGACGGGCAACAGGTTGTCGCCGAGCGTGCCGGGCTTCGCGTTGACGATCGACACCGGTCCCGTGACGACGAATGCTTTCGGATGCTTCGGATCGGCCGGCGCGGGTTCGAGCTGCGCGCGCACCGCGAGGTCGGCAAGCGGCGCGCCCGGCGCGAACGCCTGCGGATTCACGTGATCGAACGCGAGCGTCGCGCGCGTGAGCGGTACATCGGAGAACGGCGCGGCTTCGATATGGCCGCGTCCCGCGAGCTTCATGCCCGACGCGTCGAGCTCGGCGACCAGCGCGGCGAGCGAGCCGGACACGCGCGCCTGCGCGCTCACCGGCTCGTCGGCCAGCTTGCCCGCGTAGGTCGCTTCGCCGTCGAGCGGAAACGGCTTGACGCCGTCGAGCCGTGCTTTCGCCGTCAGCGCGCCGAACGGCGTATCGAGACGATCGAGCGTCGCGTCATGATGGCGGCCGTCGCTGCGGCCTTGAAGGATCAGGTTCGCCAGTTCGGTGGTCGAGCCCGCGTCGTGAATCAGCAGCGTATCGAAACGCAGGTCGCGCACCGTCAGCTGCAGCGGCAGCCGCAGGTCATCCGGCATCGCCGCCGGCGTTTCCGGCGTCGTCGACGGGGGGATCCGCACGTCGATCGTACCCGCGCGCAGCGTGTCGACCGTGAGCCGCAGCGGCGCGCGCGTGAGCACCCAGCGGCCCGTCACGCGATCGATCCGGACCTCGGTGCCGCTGCCGTCCGGGCTCGTCCACGCGAACCGCGACAGCCGCACGCCGGTCGCGAGCGTTCCGCCGTCCAGCGTGCCCGCGAGACGTCCGCCGAGCAGCTTGACGGCGGCCTGCCACGCGAGCCGCGTGCCGCGCTCCGTCGTCGCGGCCGCGACGAGCGCACCCGCAAGGAGCGCGACGAGCACCGCGACGAGCGCCGCCGTCCACGCGAACGCCTTCAGCGCGCGACGCTTGCGCGGCGGCTCCGGCGCGGGAGCCGGCTCGCGCGGCGTGTCGTCGGGCGGCGGAATGTCGGGAGGAGCCTTCGTCATGCGGGTCGGTACCGGAAATCAGAATGCAATGCCGAGCGTCAGGTACGGCCGTACGCTCCGGTTGCGCAGCCCGTAGGCCAGATCGAAATTGACCGGGCCGACCGGGCTGCGCCAGCGCGCGCCCAGGCCGACGCCCGGATAGAACACTTTTTCGCCCCACGTGTCGGTTGCCGTGCCGATGTCGAAGAACGTGGCCGCGCCCCAGTCCCGGTTGAACCAGTGCTGGTACTCGGCCGCGCCCGTCATCAGGTACTTGGTCGGCAGCACCGAGCCGTCGACGTTGTTGCCGATGCTCTGATAGCCGTAGCCGCGCACCGAGTTCGACCCGCCCGCGCGGAACAGCAGCGACGCGGGCACACCGGCCGAACTGCCGCTCGTGAACACGCCGCCCAGCTCCGCACGGAACACGAACAGGTCGCGCTTGCCGATCGGCACGTATTGCTGGCCGCGCGCGTAGCCGCGCACGAAGGTCTGGTCGGTCGCCACGCCCTTGATCGCGAAGCCCGCTTCCGCGTGCAGCAGATTGCCCGAGCGCGGAAACAGCGGATCGTCGACGTTGCGGCGAGTCCACGCCCACTGCGGGACCAGCGCGCGGCTCGTGGTCGGGCCGGCGGCGTTCTGGTCGAGCCGGTCCTGGTAGTACATCAGCGAGTACGAATAGTCGATGTACTGCCCGGTGCGGGTCCGCTGCAGGCCGACGCGCGCGCTGTAGATCCGCACGTCCGACACGTTCGTGTTGGTGTACGACGCAAGCACGCTGTTGGTCCAGGCTTTCCCGCCCGGCGGCATCGACAGCTGGATCTGGCCGTACTGCTGGATCTGGTCGAGCCGGCCCGAGACCGACAGCGGCCACGCGGCGCCGAACGTGTCGAGATACGTATAGGAACCCTGCACGTGCGGGCCGGTATCGGTCGCATAGCCGACGCCGCCGCGCACGCTGTTGTACGGATACTCGCTGACCTTCACGTGCAGCGGCGTCTCGGTCGGCTTGTTCGCGTCGTCGCCGACATCGATCGCGACGCTCGCGTAATACGGGGTGTTCTGCAACTGCCGCTGCAGTTCCGCGATCCGCTGCGTGTCGTAGATCTCGCCGACCGACAGCGGATTCACGTTATGCACGATCCGCTCCGGATAGCGGCGCGCGCCCGACACGTCGAGCGGCCCCATCGTGAAGGTCGGACCGCTGTCGAACGACACCATGAGCTTCGCCGTGCGGGTGCGCGGATCGATGCGGGCCTCGGACGCGGTGATTTTCGCGCCAAGGTAGCGGCGCGACTGCAGCTGCTTGAGCGCCGCGTTCTTCGCGTCGTCCCAGCCGGACTGCGTAAACGGATCGCCGTTCTTCAGCGAGAACGCGAAGCGCGTGGCCGTTTCCTGTTGCGGATCCTCGCTGCCGACCGGCCCGTTGAAGCGCAGGTCGACGGCCGATACCGCCGTCAGCGGGCCGGGATCGACCGACACCGTCACGTCCCGCTTGCCGTCGCGAGTGCGCACGTCGGTGCGCACGACGGGCGAGAAATAGCCGGCCGTGGCCGTCAGGTCGCGCACCTGCTGCGGCGTCGCGGTGACGAGGAAGTCGAACTGGTCGTCGCTGATGTCGTCGCGCTTCGCGAAACGGGCGATGTCGAGATGCTGCTTGAGCAGGCTGCGGATCGAGCGCGGCGCGTCGATGTCGACCGCGTACTTGGCGGCGGCGGGCAGCGCGAACGACGCGGCGAGGCATCCGGCGAGCGTGATGCGCATGCCGCGCGCGCCGAGCGCCGTCCAGCCGCCGCGCCGCGTATGCGACACCCGCCCGTCGCCGCTGTGTGCGGTACGCTGTTGTCTCGCCTGCCCTGCCAAATACGACCTCCGCGATGAATGAAATCGGACAAAACCGTCATTTGACCACACCGGCGCACCCGGACTCCCGCGCCAACGTGAAAGATGTTCAAACCCCGCGCCGCGAGGTGAAAGCGCGTTCGACGCCGGTTGGCCGCCGGCTGTTCCCCGCGTTGCGGTAAAATCTCGTCGATTGCACCATCGGGCGCGCGACGCCCCTTACCAGAACGGAAGCCCCAGCCATGCCGTACCAATCCGACGTCACGCAATTCCTGAACCAGCTGAAGCAGCAGAAGCCCACGCTCGAGGCCGAGCAGCGCAAGGGCCGCTCGCTGCTGTGGGACAAGCAGCCGATCGATCTCGACGAGCGCGAGGCGCAGCAGGAATCCCGCGTCAAGCAGACGTCCTACGTCTATTACCAGAACTTCTGATCCCGTGAGCGCCGCGGACGAGGCGAACGCCTCGCAACCGGAACAGGCGATCGCCGCGCCGGCGGGCGCCGATTCGACGCCCGACACGGTCGACGGCATCGCGGCGTTCGCGCGCCTGTACGGCGAGCCGCTGTTCAAGCTGCCGCAGGATCTGTACATCCCGCCGGACGCGCTCGAGATCTTCCTCGAGACCTTCGAAGGTCCGCTCGACCTGCTGCTGTACCTGATCCGCAAGCAGAATTTCAACGTGCTCGACATCCCGATGGCGGAAGTCACCGCGCAGTACCTCGGCTACGTCGATCAGATCCGCGAGACGAATCTGGAACTCGCCGCCGAGTACCTGCTGATGGCCGCGATGCTCATCGAGATCAAGTCGCGCATGCTGCTGCCGGTCAAGAAGGCCGATACCGGCGAGGACGCCGAGGATCCGCGCGCCGAGCTGGTGCGCCGCCTGCTCGAGTACGAGCAGATGAAGCTCGCCGCGCAGCGGCTCGATCAACTGCCGCAGCTCGGCCGCGACTTCCTGCGCGCCGAGGTCTACATCGAGCAGAGCATCACGCCGCGCTTCCCCGACGTGGATTCCGACGACCTGCGCGCCGCGTGGGCCGACGTCATCAAGCGCGCGAAGCTCGTCCAGCATCACAAGATCTCGCGCGAGGAGCTGTCGGTCCGCGAGCACATGAGCCTCATCCTGCGCCGTCTGCAGAATGCCCGTTTCATGGAGTTCGCCGACCTGTTCGACACGACCCGCGGCGTGCCCGTCGTCGTCGTCAACTTCATCGCGATGCTCGAGCTGGCCCGCGAATCGCTGGTCGAAATCACCCAGGCCGAACCGTTCGCGCCGATCTACGTCAGGCTCGCCTACCTGCCCGCCTGAGCGCCGGCACCTGCCCCCCATTCAACGCGCCCACGTCGCGGCCGATCAGCTCCCCCCTTAAAAAGCGAACGATCGTGCGCTTATCGGTGCGTTGCAGCGTCAAATCCTCTACAATCGCCGACGCTCGCCGCCCTGCCCGGCGCCCGGGCGTTTCGCTCCTCAGACCCGACGCCGCCGACGCGGCGGCAACGCGCGCGCCAAGCGCGAGGAATCCGCAACCGACCATGAAAGTCATCAGCTCGATCCATGAACTGCGCGACCAGCTGCGCGGCCAGAACCGCACCGCCTTCGTGCCGACGATGGGCAACCTGCACGAAGGGCACCTGTCGCTGATGCGGCTCGCGCGCCAGCACGGCGATCCGGTGGTGGCGAGCATCTTCGTCAACCGGCTGCAGTTCGGCCCGAGCGAGGATTTCGACAAGTATCCGCGCACGATGCAGGACGATATCGAGAAGCTGCAGCGGGAGAACGTCTACGTGCTGTTCGCGCCGACCGAGCGCGACATGTACCCGGAGCCGCAGGAATACCGCGTGCAGCCGCCGCACGATCTCGGCGATATCCTGGAGGGCGAATTCCGGCCGGGCTTCTTCACCGGCGTGTGCACGGTCGTCACCAAGCTGATGGCGTGCGTGCAACCGCGCGTGGCGGTGTTCGGCAAGAAGGACTACCAGCAGCTGATGATCGTGCGCCGGATGTGCCAGCAGCTCGCGCTGCCGGTCGAGATCATCGCGGCCGAAACCATCCGCGACGACGACGGCCTCGCGCTGTCGTCGCGCAACCGCTACCTGAACCCCACCGAACGCGCGGAGGCGCCCGAACTGGCCCGCACGCTGCAGCGCGTGCGCGACAGCCTGCTGGGCGGCAACCGCGATCTCGCGGCCGTCGAACGGACGGCGCTCGACAACCTGACCGGACGCGGCTGGCAGCCCGACTACATCGCGATCCGCAAGCGCTCGGACCTGATCGCGCCCACCGCGGCGCAGGTCGAGGCCGGCGAGCCGCTCGTCGTCCTCGCGGCCGCGAAGCTCGGCGCGACCCGCCTCATCGATAATCTCGAAATCTGACGGCCGCCCCGCCGTCCGTCAGCTCACCGTTACGACGCATCAAGGAGTCCCCCATGCAGCGCCACATGCTGAAATCGAAGATCCACCGCGCGGCCGTCACGCACTGCGAGCTGCACTACGAAGGCTCGTGCGCGATCGACGAGGATCTGCTCAACGCCGCGAATCTCGTGGAAAACGAGCGCATCGACATCTGGAACATCAACAACGGCGAGCGCTTCTCGACCTACGCGATCAAGGGCGAGCGCGGCAGCGGGATGATCTCGCTGAACGGTTCGGCCGCGCGGCGCGCGCAGCTCGGCGACCTCGTGATCATCGCGGCGTTCGCGATGGTCGACGAAGCGGAATTGAAGGCCGGCTGGAAGCCGGATCTGGTGTTCGTCGGCGAGGACAACAAGATCAAGGGCAGCCGCGACCACGTGCCGACCCAGAACTGGACCTGATCACCGCAGCAAGGACGTAAAAAACGGCGCACACGCGCCGCTTCGATCCGCCGACTCGCCCCCGCCTCCGGCGGGGGTTTTGCATGGCGCCCGCGCCGTCAATCGCCCTTGGCGGGCTGCTTCTGCGCCCACTCGACGATCGGTTTCCACTGCTCCAGATCCTTCTCGACCCGGCTCTTCGCGACGTCCCACAGCGTGAGGCCGTGCGCGGCGAGCTGCACGTAGTTCTGGGTATCGCGCACATAGCCGAGGACCGGCAGCTTGAGCCCCTCGACGAAGCGGTGCAGTTGATCGGCCGAACGGGTCCGCGCGTCGACCCGCATCCCGACGATCCCGACCTCCACGGCGCCCTTGCGGACCGCCTTCTCGCCCGCCAGCCGCTCGAGAAAGTGCTGAGTGGCCAGGATGTCGAACATCGACGGCTGCAGCGGCACGATCACCTTGTCGGCGAAGTCGAGCGCGAGATTCAGGCGATTGCCGTGCAGGCCCGCCGGGGTGTCGATCACCGCGTATTCGAGGCCGCGCGGCGGCTTCACGGGCGCATCGGGATCGAGCGCCCAGGTCTCGATCGGCGGCAGCGTCGCCGGCCGCAGATCGAGCCACGCGTGCGCGGACTGCTGCCGGTCGAGATCGGCGAGCGCGACCCACGCGCCCTGCGCCGCAAAATACCCTGCCAGATTGGTGGACAGCGTGCTCTTGCCTACGCCGCCCTTCGGATTCGCCACCACGATCACCGTCATGAATTCCCCCGAAGAAGCTGAACGGCGCCGGACCGGCCGGCGCCGCGAAAGTTGCGGATACAGGGAGCGATGATATCGGCAAATGCCGCCTCACCGAAACGGCAACGGCGGCCGGCGGGACGGCCGGCCGGCGCGGCAGCGCGCGAAACGGCGCTCAGGCGCCCTTGCCGGCGGCGCTCCGGCCGGCACCGCCCAGCGCGAATGCGCCCGCGCCGAGCAGCGCCTGCACGGCGAGCGTGACCGCCCAGAACGCCGGATATTCCCATCCGCCGTGCGGCGCGGCGAAATTCCAGCCGTTCGGCAGATGCGCCATCGTCGCGCCGAGCATGAACGGCAGCAGGACGAGCGCGGCGACCCGGACCCGGAAGCCCGCCAGCAACGCCAGGCCGCCGGCCAGTTCGACGAAGGTCGTCAGATAGGCGAGCCAGCCCGGCAGGCCGATCGAGACGAAGAATTGCGCCGTGCCCGGCAGCGTGAACACGAACACCTTCTCCGCGACGTGCGCGAGATACAACACGCCCAGCACGACGCGCAGCAAGGTGGCGGCAAAATCGGTCATACGGTTCGAATCCATATCGGGTTCCTTTTCCTGTTCCGGGTGAATCGGGATGAGATGGAACGCACTGTATTCGAACCAATGAATCCGAAAAACCGCCTATCAGGCTTTTATTATTTCCTTATAAGAAAGAATTGGACGGCGATTCCGCCGCGATACGCGCCGCGCCGGGGTCACGCAAACGCCGCGAACACCCGCTCCAGATCGAGGTGCGCGGCGAGCGTATCGGCCAGCCGCTCGAGCGACGCTTCGCGCAGCGCCGGATAGTCGACGGCCTCCGCGCCGTCGAGGCCCGCCCACGCGAGCAGCGCCGCGCATGCGGCGGGCGAATCGAACAACCCATGCAGGTAGGTCGCGAGCATCTGCCCGTCGTCCGACACCGCGCCGTCTGCGCGCGCGTCGGCCCCGGCATCCAGCGTCAGCGCGGGCACCGCGAGCGCCGGGCCGCGCGTCTCGCCCATGTGGATCTCGTAGCCCGCGACGGGCGGCCCTCCGCCGAAGGCGAGCCGCCCGGTCACGTTGACGAGCGTCTTGTCGGGCCGCAGCGTCGTCGCGTAATCGAACAGGCCGAAACCCGGCAGGCTGCCGGGCGGACCTTCGAGGCCGTGCGGATCGTCGAGCGCGCGGCCGAGCATCTGCATCCCGCCGCAAATGCCGATCACCTTGCCGCCGTAGCGCAGGTGACGATGGAGCACCGTCTCCCAGCCGTTCGCGCGCAACCACTCGAGATCGCGCTGCACGTTCTTCGAGCCCGGCAGGATCAGCAGATCGGCGGCGGGTATGGGGCCGCTTTTCCAGTACGTGAAATCGACGCGCGGATGGACCCGCAACGGATCGAAATCGGTGTGATTGCTGATGCGCGGCAGCGCCGGCACCACGACCCGCAGCACGCCCGCGTCGCGGCGGGTCGCCTGCGTGCGCGCGCTGGCCGGCAGCATGTCCTCGGCATCGAGCGTCAGACCGTGCAGATACGGGACCACGCCGAGCACGGGTTTGCCGGTTCGCGCCGCCAGCCAGTCGATCCCCGGCGTCAGCAGGCTCGGGTCGCCGCGAAAGCGGTTGATCACGAACCCGCGCACCCGGGCGCGCTCGCTCTCCGACAGACACGCGAGCGTGCCGACGAGATGCGCGAACACGCCGCCGCGATCGATATCCGCGACCAGCAGCACCGGGCAGTCGACATGCTCGGCGAAGCCCATGTTCGCGATGTCGCCGTCGCGCAGGTTGATTTCGGCGGGACTGCCCGCGCCCTCGACGACCACCGCGTCGTAGCCGCCGCGCAACCGCTCGTACGATTCGAGCACCGCCTGGAACGCGGTCGGCTTGTAGTCGTGATATGCCCGCGCGTCGAGATTCGCGCGTGCCTTGCCGTGGATGATGACCTGCGCGCCGCGGTCGCTGGTCGGCTTGAGCAGCACCGGATTCAGATCGGTGTGCGCGGGAATGCCCGCCGCCAGCGCCTGCAGCGCCTGCGCGCGGCCGATCTCGCCGCCGTCCACCGTCACCGCGCTGTTGAGCGCCATGTTCTGCGGCTTGAACGGCGCGACGCTGACGCCGGCGCGGCGCGCGAGCCGGCACAGACCCGCGACGAGCGTGCTCTTGCCCGCGTCGGACGTCGTGCCCTGGATCATCAGCGTGCCGCGCGGGCGCACGGCGGCTGCGTTGGCGGAAGCGGTCATCGGGTCCGGGTATCCGAGCAAAATGCGAAGCTCGCATTATCGCCCGCGCCGTTACAATCATGCGATGACTCCGCACGATCTCACTTTCGTTCTCGGCGGCGCGCGCGCCCGCAAGAGCGCGCAAGCCCCACGACTCGCCCCCCCGAGCGGGCCGGCCCTCCCCGATGTACCCCACCCCCCCCGCGCCCACCACCAGTTCCCCCAACACAAAACCCAACAACCCGCCCGCCCCCCCCACGACTCGCCGCCGCGAGCGGGCGGGCCGTCACGTATGTCGCCACCGCGCGCGTCGCCGACGACGAGTTCGCCGAACGCATCGCGCATCACCGCGCGCGCCGCCCGGCAAGCTGGGGGCTCGTCGAGGCGCCCGTGGCGCTCGCCCAGGCGCTGCTGCGGCACGACGATCCGAACGCGTGCGTGCTGGTCGACTGCCTGACGCTGTGGCTCGCGAACCTGCTCTGTCCCGCCGACGGCGCGCCCGTCGAGCCGGCGCTATACGAAGCCCGCGTCGCCGAACTCGAAGCCGCACTGTGCGCGACGCGCGCGCAGGTGCTCGTCGTCAGCAACGAAATCGGCCTCGGCGTGGTGCCGCTCGGCAAGGAGACGCGCCGCTACGTCGACGAACTCGGCCGCCTGAACCAGCGGGTCGCCGCGCTCGCGACCCGCGTCACGCTGCTGGTTGCCGGGCTGCCGGTCGCCGTCAAGACGGAGCGGCCCCTCTGATGCTGACGCTGTCGATGCCGGCCGTCGCGATCCTCGCGGTCCTCGCGTTCCTTGTCGACCGGCGCTTCGGCGAGCCCCGCGCCGGCCACCCGCTGGTCGGCTTCGGCCGGATCGCCGCACACCTCGAAAAATCCCTCAACACGGGCCGGCGCGGCCGGCTGATCGGAATCGGCGCGTGGCTGCTCGCGGTGGCGCCCGCCGTCGCGCTGGCAGCGTGGCTCGCCGCCACGCTGCCGTGGGCGCTCGCCGCCGCGCTCCATGTCGCGCTGCTGTGGTTCGCGCTCGGCGCGAAAAGCCTGACCGACCACATCGCGCCGATCGCCGTCGCGCTCGCGCGAAACGATCTCGCCGATGCGCGCGTGCTGACCGCGCGGATCGTGTCGCGCGACACCCGCGACGCGAATGCGAACGCGCTGTCGCGCGCCGCCGTCGAATCGACGCTGGAAAACGGCAACGACGCGATCTTCAGCGCGCTGTTCTGGTTCGCCATCGCGGGCGGTCCCGGCGCGCTGCTGTTCCGGCTCGCGAATACGCTCGACGCGATGTGGGGCTACAAGACGCCGCGTCTGCTGCGCTTCGGCTGGGCGGCTGCGCGCATCGACGATGTGCTCAACTGGGTGCCCGCCCGGCTCACCGCGGCAAGCTATGCGCTGCTCGGCGACACCGCCGGCGCGTGGCGCTGCTGGCGCACCCAGGCCCGCCATTGGGACAGCCCGAACGCCGGACCGGTGATGGCCGCCGGCGCGGGCAGCCTCAATGTCGTGATCGGCGGGCCGGCCGTGTACCACGGCGCGCTCGAGGAGCGCCCGCTGCTCGGTGCCGGCCAGCCGGCCGCGCCCGCGCACGTGGCCGCCGCGCTCGCGCTTGTCGCGCGCACCACCGTGCTCTGGCTCGCGCTGCTCCTGGTCGGCGCGGCCTTCGCGCTCGCGACCCGGCATGGCTGACGCGCCGATCGTCCACGGCGGCAATCTGCGCGAGGCCGCGCGGCGCCACCGGATCCCATACGACGCGTGGCTCGATCTGTCGACCGGCATCAATCCGCTCGGCTATCCGGTACCGCCCGTGCCCGCGGATGTCTGGCGGCGGCTGCCCGACGGCGACGACGCGCTCGCCGACTGCGCCGCGCGCTACTACGGCGCGCCGGACGCCGCGCACGTGTTGCCCGTGGCGGGCAGCCAGGCCGCGATCCGCGCGCTGCCCGCGCTGCTCGCGCGCGGCCCGGCGGGCGTCGCGCCGCTTGCCTACGGCGAATACGCGCCCGCGTTCGCGCGGCATGGGCACACGGTCGAAGCCTTGGCGTGCGAACGCGACACGCTGCCCGCGTCGCTGCGGCACGCGATCGTCGGCAACCCCAACAACCCCACCGCGGATTGCGTCGATCGCGAGCGCCTGCTGCACTGGCACGCGCAGCTCCATGCGCGCGGCGGCGTGCTGATCGTCGACGAGGCGTTCGCGGATACCGGCGGCAGCGCGTCGCTGGCCGCCGACGTCGCGCGTGACGGACTGATCGTACTGCGCTCGGTCGGCAAGTTCTTCGGGCTCGCGGGCATTCGCGCAGGCTTCGTGCTTGCCGCGCCGGATCGGCTGGCGGGCCTGCGCGACAGGCTCGGCGCATGGACCGTCGGCGGCCCGGCCGGCCACGCGGTCGCGGCAGCGTTCGCGGATACGTCGTGGCAGCACGCGACGCGTGCGCGTCTGGCCGCCGATGGAGCGAGACTCGCGGCGCTGCTGCGGGCACACGGTTTCGCGAACCGCGCGACGCCGCTGTTCTGCTGGAGCGCCGACCCGCGCGCGTATGCGCTGCACGACGCGCTCGCGCGGCTCGGCATCTGGACGCGCTTCTTCGCGCACGCGCCCAGCGTGCGCGTCGGGCTGCCCGGCTCCGAATCCGAATGGCAACGGCTCGAACGCGCGCTCGCACAGTGCGTCGCGGGCCTCACTTCCGACATCCCTCGATGACGCTGCGCCTCGCCCTGCTTCGCTTAGCGACCCTCTGCGCGGCGTACGCCGGGCCTACCCTCGCGCATGCCGCGATCACCGTGACCGACGATGCGGGCCACGCGGTGACGCTCGCCGCGCCCGCGCAGCGCGTGATCAGCCTCGCGCCGCACGTCACCGAACTGATCTACGCCGCGGGCGGCGGCGACAAGCTCGTGGGCGCGGTCACGTACAGCGACTATCCGCCCGCGGCAAAGGCGGTGCCGCGCATCGGCGACAACAAGGCGCTCGATCTCGAACGCATCGCCGCGCTGAAGCCCGACCTGATCGTCGTCTGGCGGCACGGCAACGCCGATCGCCAGACCGACCGGCTGCGCGCGCTCGGCATCCCGCTCTACTTCAGCGAGCCGAAGCGCGTCGATGACGTCGCCGGCTCGCTGATCCGGCTCGGCGACCTGCTCGGCACCGGCGCGACCGCCGATGCCGCCGCCACCGCCTATCGGCAGCGGATCGCGCAATTGCGCGCGCGCTATGCGAACCGGCCGCCGGTCGGCGTGTTCTTCCAGGTGTGGGACAAGCCGTTGATGACGCTCAACGGCGAGCACATCGTCAGCGACGTCATCGCGCTGTGCGGCGGCCGCAACGTGTTCGCGCAGTTGAAGCCGCTGGCGCCGTCGGTGACCGACGAAGCCGTGCTGGCCGCCGATCCCGAAGCGATCGTCACGCCCAGCCCCGGCGCGACGGCATCCGATGCGCCCTTGCCCAGCCTCGAGCGCTGGCGCGCGTGGCCGCAATTGAAGGCCGTGGCGCGCAACAACCTGTTCGCGATCGACGGCGACTGGCTGACGCGACCCGCGCCTCGGCTCGCCCTCGGTGCGGAACGGCTGTGCAAGGATCTGGAACGCGCGCGCGAGCGGCGGCCGAAACAGTGAGAGGCCGCGCGTTGCACGGGGCGTACGATCGCGGAAGCGCCAACGCGAAACCGGGAGCGTGAAGCGCCCCCCGACGTCCGGGTGTAACGCGGATCAAACGGACACCGCACCACGCCGCGCCGCGTTGTGGGTCGACTCAGCCCGCCCGCCTTCATCCCAGTGCTCGAAGGACCGAATGTTCAGCCGCCGAATCGGTCGGTTTTGTGAGCCTCGAAGCCCGCATCGGAACAGCGCCTTGCCTCCGGGCATTCTTTTGGCAAGACACCCCGAAGCGTGCCCTTCCGCGAAGCGAAGCAACGTGTCCCTCGCCACGGAGACGGACAACGCCGACAGACCGGCAAGACAGGCCGCAGCGGCTTCCTCGTCGCTCGCCGGAAGCCCCTCGCACCCGCGCTCACCGCACTACGCATCCCAATGCACGAGCCGCCAGCCCGGCGCCGTCCCGCTCCCGTTCCCGCGCAACCACACGACCCCGCCCATCGCCACCGGCCGCTGCAACATCGCCTCAAGGGGTTCGTCCAGCGCCTGAGCCGCGAGCGCTCGAATCACCCCGGCATGCGTGACTTGCCAGCGCGTCGCCTCGTCCCCGGGCGACGGCGCCAGCACCGGCGCGACGCGCGCGGCAAACTGCGCCACGCTCTCTCCGCCGTGCTCTCTGGCATGCCATAGATCCGCGCGCCAGCGCTCGATCGCGTCCGGACCGATCGCATCCCAGCGCTGCCTCTCCCACGCGCCGAAATCGATTTCCCGCAACCGCGAATCGCGATGCACCGACATGCCGGTCAACCGCGCCAGCGCCTGCGCAAGCGCCATGCAGCGCGTGAGCGGACTCGACCCGATCGCGCGCGCCGCCGGCACCCGCAGCGCGTCGATCGCGCGCATCACGCCAGCCGCCGCCTCATCCGCATCGCCGGCCAGCGCGACGTCGCTGCCGCCGTAGCACACGCCCGGATCGACGGCGACCGCCGGATGGCGGATCAGGACGAGATCCATCCCAGCACCACCAGGTAGATCGCGATTTCGAAGACCTGCTGCGCGAAGCCGAGGCAATCGCCCGTATAGCCGCCGAGGCGCGCGGCGAAGTAGCGCGCGAGCCCCGCGCGCAGCGCGATCACCACCGCCAGCGCCAGCGCGCCGACCCGCCAATCCGGCCAGAACAACCACGGCAGGCCGCACAGCACGGCAAACACGAAGCCGCCCGCGGACATCCGCTGCGCGACCGGCTTGGCCTTGCCTTCGCCGCGCACGTAGTCGAGCGTCACGAGCAGACTGACCGCGCCCGCGCGGCTCGCCGCATGCGCGGCCAGCATCGTCCACGCGGCCCGGCCCGGCGGCATCGCGGCAAGCGCCTGCCACTTGAGCGCGAGCGCGATCACGAGCGCCGCCGCGCCGAACGTGCCGATCCGCGAATCGTGCATGATCCGCAGCACGTCGTCGCGCGTATAGCCGCCGCCGAATGCGTCGCAGCTGTCGGCCAAGCCGTCCTCGTGAAACGCGCCGGTCGCGAGCAGCGTGCTCGCCATCGACAGCAGCACCGCGGCGCTCGCCGGCAACGCGTGCGACGCCGCGAGGTAGACCGCCGCCGCCAGCGCGCCGACGCACACGCCGATCAGCGGGAAATAGCGGGCCGCGCGGTTCAGGTCGTCGGATTCGTAGCCGACCCAGCGCGGCACCGGCACGCGCGTGAAATAGCCGAGCGCGACGAAGAAGTAGCGCAGCTCGGCGCGCACGCGCATCGCGGGCTCACGCATCACGGTTCGCGACACCAGCGGCTTCGAAGCTCGCCATCTCGTTGACGAAAGCGGCGGCGGCCCGCACCAGCGGCAGCGCCAGCGCGGCGCCCGTGCCCTCGCCGAGCCGCAGGTCGAGCGCGAGCAGCGGCCGCGCGCCGAAGTGCTCGAGCATGCGCCGGTGTCCCGCCTCGTTCGACGCGTGCGAGAACACGCAGTAATCGCGCACGGCGGGCGCCAACGCGGCGGCCACCAGCAGCGCGGAAGTCGCGATGAAGCCGTCGACCAGAATCGTCATCCGCGCCGCGCCGGCGGCCAGCATGGCGCCCGTCATCATCGCGATCTCGAAACCGCCGAACGTGGCGAGCACGTCGAACGGCTCGAGCGCATCGGGATGCCGTGCGAGCGCGCGCTCGAGCACCGCGCGCTTGTGCGCGAGACCGGCGTCGTCGAGCCCGGTACCGCGCCCGACGCAGGCGTCGAGCGGCGCGGGCAAGAGGCGGCTCATCAGGCAGGCCGCCGCCGACGTGTTCGCGATCCCCATCTCGCCGAAGCCGATCACATTGGTGCCGAGCGCCGCGTGATGACGCGCGCGCGCCGCGCCCGCCGCGAGCGCGACCGCCAACTGGTCGCGCGACATCGCCCGCTCGTGCGCGAAGTTGCGGGTGCCGGCGGCGACCGGCACGTCGATCAATTGCGACGAGGCGGGCAGCGGCGACGCGACGCCCGCATTGACGATCTCGAGCAGGCAGTCCGCGACACCCGAAAACGCGTTGATCGCCGCGCCGCCCGCGAGGAAGTTCGCGACCATCTGCGCGGTCACCGCCTGCGGATAGGGACTCACCCCTTCCGCCGCGATGCCGTGGTCGGCCGCGAACACGATCGTCACGGGCCGCACGACGCGCGGTGCGGTCGTCCGCTGGATGCGTCCCAATTGCAGCGCGAGCGTTTCGAGCTGCCCGAGGCTGCCCGGCGGCTTGGTCTTGTGATCGATCAGATGCTGCAACGGCGCGCGCGATGCGTCGTCCAGCGCATCGATCTGCGGCAACGGGAAAATCGGGTTCATGGATTCGCCTGGGTCGGTAGCGGATGCCGCGCGTCGCGCCGCATCCCGGGAAGGAAACACGCCATATCAGGTCGGCCTCCGCGCGGGCCACGCGGGCACGAGCGCTTCGCGGCCGTCCTGCTCGATCAGCACGAGCGGATAGCCGAACGCACGGCTCGCACGCTCCGGCGTGAGCACGTCGCGCACCGCGCCCGCCTGCGCGCCGCCGCGTCCGTCGAGCAGCAGCGCATGGGTCGCGAAGCGGCGCGCGAGGTTCAGATCGTGACAGGAAAAGATCGCCGTGCGCGTACCCGCGCGCAGCCAGTCGGTCAGCGCGGCGAGACAGTCGATCTGATGATGCAGATCGAGATGCGCGAGCGGTTCGTCGAGCAGCAGCAGCGGCGCGTCCTGGCACAGCGCGGCGGCCAGCGCGACGCGCTGCCGCTCTCCGCCCGACAGCGACAGCACGTCGCGCGACGCGAATGCCGCGAGGCCGAGCACGTCGAGCGCCGCGCGCGCCGCCGCCCGGTCCTCCGCGCGTTCCCAGCCCCAGCCGGTCAGATGCGGAAAGCGGTTCAGCAGCACGGTGTCGAACACGCTCGCGCTGAACGCGTCGTGCACGCTCTGCGCCATCAGCGCGCGCCGCCGCGCAAGACCCTCGGCCGACCATCCGGCGAGCGGCACGCCGTCCGCCTCGACATGACCGCTCGCGGGCGCCGCGAGGCCGGCGAGCGCCGAGATCAAGGTCGTCTTGCCCGCGCCGTTCGGGCCGGCGATGCACCACAGTTCGCCGGGTCCGAAGCACTGCGTGAAGCCGTCGAGCAACGTGCGCTCGCCCGCACGCAAAACCAGACGCACCGCGTCGTACCGCACCGCCGTCGATTCCGTCGCCCCGCTCATCGCGCAGCCCTCCGCAGCAGCATCCACAGAAATACCGGCACGCCGATCAACGCGGTCATCACGCCGACCGGCAACTGCGCGGGCGCGATCGCCGTGCGGGCGAGCAGGTCGGCCGCCATCACGCCGGCGCCGCCCGCGAGCATCGCCGCGGGCAACAGCATGCGCTGATCGTTGCCGAAGGCGAGCCGCAGCGCATGCGGCACGACGAGGCCGACGAAGCCGATCGTGCCGGCGGTGGTCACCGCCGCCGCCGCCGCGAGCGATGCGATCAGGTAGATGCGCAGCCGCAGCCTCGCAACCGGCACCCCGAGCGCGGCGGCGGCCGCATCGCCGCGCAACAGCACGTTCAACTGCGGCGCGACCGGCAGCGCGGCCAGCGCGGCGCACGCGAGCGCGGCCAGCGCGAACCACGGCGCCGCCGCGCCGCTCAAGTCGCCCGACAGCCAGAACAGAATGCCGCGCAACCGGTTGTCCGGCGCGATGGACAGCAGCAGCGTGATCAGCGCGCCCCAGCCGGCCGCGATCACGACGCCCGTGAGCAACAGCCGCGGCGACGCATCGCGCGCGTCGCCGTGCCACAGCGCGCGGCGCGCGAGTCCGAGCACCAGCGCGATCGACAGCAGCGCCCCGGCGAACGACGCGGCATCGACGACCCACCATGCGCCGCCCGCGATCATCGCGACCAGCGCGAATCCCGCCGCGCCGCCGGACACGCCGAGCACGTAAGGCTCCGCAAGCGGATTGCGCAGCAGCACCTGCAGCAGCGCGCCGGCCAGCGCGAGCAGCGCGCCGCAGCCGAAGCCCGCGAGCGCGCGCGGCAGCCGAAGCGTCCGTACGATCTCGCCCGCCAGCGGATCTCCGCCGCCATGCGGCAGCAGCGCCGCGAGCGCCCGAAGCGGCGTCATCGGCACGCTGCCGAGCGTCAGCGACGCCACGAACACGCCGCACGCGACGAGCGCGGCCGCACCCCAGATCGAGGCCGCCCGGCGCGCGCTCATGCCCGCCCGCGCCGGCATCGCGACCGGCGCCGGTTACTGCTGCTGCCAGCCGAGCGTGACGTAGGCGCCGCGCCGAGGCGTGTTGTACGCATAGGCAAGCTCATAGTCCTTGTTGAGAAGATTGTCGATGCGCGCGCTCACGTACCACGCCTTCGTGATGTTGTAGCGCGCGGACAGATTCACGATGCCATACCCGCCCAGCGCATTGCCGGTATCGTTGCGCGCGCCGCTCACGAGCCATTCCCCCCCGACGCGCCAGCCGCCGAACGAGCGGTTCGCGGCGAACGACGCGAAGCGCCGCGCGCGCCGGTTCAGATCCTGGTCGCCCGTCTGGTCGACCGGGTTCTGCAGGGTGGCCGCGATCCGGACGTCGGTCTTGCCGACCTGTCCCTGCCACGAACCCTCGACGCCCTGCACCTTCGCCTTGCCGACGTTTTCCGCATAGTAGTAGTAGCTGTTCGGGGCCGGCCGGTAGTCGATCAGGTTCGTGTAGCGTGTCTGGAACGCCGTCACGCGCACGACCCCGAGCGCATCCGACGCATACTGCACGGCGGCCTCGACCGAGTGGCTGCGCTCCGGCTGGATCGCAGGATTGCCCGCGTTCGGGTAGTACAGATCGTTGAAGGTCGGCGCGCGAAACGCATCCGAATAGCTGGCGGTCACCTTCCAGTGTTCGGTGAGATCGAGCCCGTAGCCGAAATAGTAGCTGTTCGCGCCGCCGAAATCCGAGTACTGGTCGCGCCGCAGGTTCGCCTGCAGCTGGCTGTTGCCGAAGCGCCCGGTATAGCCGAGCCAGCCAGAATTCACGTGGCGCTGGGGCGCGGAAAACACGTCGGAATCGAACGCCTGGTCGAGGCGCTCGTAGCCTGCCTGGATCTGCTGGCCGGCGGCGAGCGTGAAATCGTTCTGCCAGGTGTACTGGCGGTTGTCGGTGTTGAAGTGGTCGGTGTACGCGCCGTTCAGCTGCGACTGACTGCGATCGTTGCCGCTCGACACGCGCAGGCGGGTCGTCCACCAGTTCGTCAGCTTGCCGTCCGCGAACACCGACATCTGCTGCACCTTGCTGTACAGGTTGTTCAGATCGGTCGGCTGTCCGTACGCGTTGTCGTAGCTGGTATTGCCGTTGCTCTGGAAATACGTGACGCCCGCGCTCCACGCGTCGTTGAAGCGGTGCTTCAGCGACGCCGAGATGCTCTCGTTCAGATAGCCGTTCGCGTTCGGATTCGCCTGCGGCTGCAGCACCGGGTCGATCGCCGAGAAGCCGTCGGTCTTGTAGCGCGAGAGCGACAGGCTGAAGGTCGTCTTGCCGTCCTGATCGAGCCGCCCCGATACGCCGGCCGTCTGCGTCTGCGTGTGATAGCTGCCGTAGCCGGCCGAGAAATAGAAGCGCGGCGGATGGTCGCCGCCGTCCTTCGTGAAGATCTGCACGACGCCACCGATCGCGCCGGACCCGTACAGCGAGGACACGTTGCCGTTCACCACCTCGACGCGTTCGATCTGGTCGAGCGGCAGCTGGCTGATCTGCGACTGGCCGAGGCTCACCGAATCGACGCGCACGCCGTCGATCAGCACGAGCGACTGAGTCGACTGCGCGCCGCGCAGGAACAGGCTCGCGCTCGCGCCCGGGCCGCCGTTGCGCACGATCTGCGCGCCCGGCGCAAGCGCGAGCAGGCCGGGCAGATCGACGGCGCCGCTGTCGTCGATCGCCTGCCGGGTGAACAGCGTCGTTTGCGGAATCGCGTCGGCGAGCTTCTGCGGCGCGCGTTGCGCGGTCACGACGATCGGTTCGAGCTGGGTCGGGCCGGCCGGCGCGGGTTGGCCGGATACGACCGGCGCGGGAGGATTGGCGGCCGAGGGGGCCGGACCGTCGGTCTGCGCGAAGACGGCGCAGGGCAACCCGGAGCAGGCGACGAGCGCTGCGCGGGCGATGGGGGTTCGCATCGAAGACATCCTGTTGAAGCGGTGCGGCCCCCGCTTCCCCGCAGGCTCCGCATTATGGAGACGGCTCGCGCCATGCGCGGCCGCCTCCCCGTCTCGGCCGGTATCCGGGCTCACGACATCACCGTCCCGCCTTCCCGCGCGAACAGGCGCAGTGGCGATGCGCCGGCCGGACGGCCGGGCATTCGATGGGACGGCTCGCATCGCGAACGATGCGGCTCGCTTACCGTTGCGGGGGCAGCGCAGGTTGGCGAGTCCTGGCGGACCACGCGCCCTGCTTCCCGTTTAACCGCGCGCGAAAAGCGCGCGAGCACCGAGGCGGCGCCAGTGTAGGAGCGCGCCCTCCGATCGTCAAGAAACGTCGGGCTGCCTGTTTCTTGTGCAATGCGACCCGGATTTGACACAAAATACGCAGCAAGAAGCCGGGGTGTTACGTCTAGAAACGTTACAGATATCGGAATGTGGGATATTCCGCGCTAAAATACCCGGTCTTTAGAGGACGCAGCAGATGCTCAACGAACTCGAAACTCTATCTCAAAATATTGGCCGTCTGATCGCGGTGAATAAACGCCATCACACGGAACGGCTCGCGCTCGAAGAGCAGGTCGCGCAACTGCGCGCGGATGCGGAAGCGGTGCGCGCCGAACTGGCGCAGTTGCGCGAAGAGCGCAATGCGCTCGCGGCGGAACGCGATACGCTGTCCGCGAAGATCGACGATGCGCAGGTGAAGCTCAACGCGATTCTCGAAAAGCTGCCGCGCGCGAAAGGCGTGCCGGACGCCGAGAACCAGCTCGACCTGCTCGCCCCGCAGGACGGCGAAGCCAGCGACGGATCGGCCAGCCACGGAGAACATGCATGAGCACCAAGCAGATCGAAGTCTCGATCCTCGGGCAGGCGTATCGGCTGGCCTGCTCGGCCGAAACCGAAGCGGCGCTGCTCGAGGCCGTCGCGCGCGTCGACGCGGAAATGTCGAAGATCCGCGCGAACAGTTCGGTGCGCGGCACGGATCGCATCGCGGTGATGGCCGCGCTGTCGCTTGCCTCGGAGTTGCTGAGGCTGCAGCAAAGCGTGCGTCACGGCGAAGCATTTCCCGCCGAGGAAATCCGGCGTACAATGCATCAAATGAATGAACAGCTGGGTGCGGTGCTCGCACAGCACGAAGCCCAGTAAGCACGTATCACCGAGTTCGGCATCCGCTTGATCTTTCGAGTTCAAGCCGCTGAATTCAAACACGATTCACAAAGTTTAGTCAGCTTCCCTGCCTGGTTCGCCAAGGTCATATATTCCTTGAACCAATGCCATGTGCACGGTTGCGGAAATTTGTAGCACGGGTGTGCGCGTCACTCTGTCTGATGTACCCGAAGTGCTGCTAACTGCGACCAATTCTGAACCTCAGGTTCAGGATGCCGGCCTAGCGGCCAAGGCGGGGGCCTTATCAACGGCATCGGGCGATTCCCGATGCCGTTTCCATTTGCGGCAGCCTTTTTTCTGCGTCGATCACGATCCATGCACTACTGGCTGATGAAATCCGAACCGGACGAAGCGAGCATCGACGATCTCGCCGACGCGCCGCAGCACACGTTGCCGTGGACCGGCGTGCGTAATTATCAGGCGCGCAACTTCATGCGCGACACGATGCAGATCGGCGACGGCGTGCTGTTTTATCACTCGAGTTGCCCCGAGCCCGGTATCGCCGGACTGGCCGAAGTGTGCTCGACGCCCTACCCCGATCCGACCCAGTTCGATCCGGACAGCCCCTATTACGATCCGAAGTCCACGCGCGAAACCCCGCGCTGGGTGCTGGTCGATGTGAAGTTCGTGAAGAAGTCGCCGCTGGTGGCGCTCGCCGCGCTGCGCGAACACGACACGCTCGCCGACATGCGCGTGCTCGCCAAGGGCAACCGCCTCTCGATCACGCCGGTCACGCCGGGCGAATGGCGCTTCATCACGCAACGCCTGATGAAGTAACGCGCAGGCGCGCCGGCCAGAGGTCAGGAAACGTCAAATCCGACGCCCCCGCCACTGTTGTTCCCGGAACTCCACCGCCCTTTCGTCAGCCTAACGGACGCTCAACCGGCATACCTTCCGGTTGTGATCCACAAGAAGCGCGGCATCCGTCCGCGTCCCGCACGCGCTTGTCGCGTGCGCGCTTTCGCTCAAGGAGTTCAACGATGACGAAGAAAACCGCTCTTGCGCTCGCGCTCGCCGTCGCGACCGCCGTGCCCCTGGCCCTGTCGCTCGCGCCGTCCGTCGCGCAAGCGCAAAGCATGGGCCAGATGCCGCCGCCGTCGGGCGTGCTGTCGCTGTCGGCCCAGGCCAGCGCCGACGTCCCGCAGGACATCGTCAACATCACGCTGTTCTATGAACAGCAGGCCAAGGATCCGGGCAGCCTCACGTCGGATCTGAACAAGCGCGCCGACGGTGCGCTGTCCCAGGCGCGCACCGTCGCGGGCGTGACGGCCCGCACCGGCGCCTTCTCGGTCTATCCGACCACCGATCGCGACGGCAAGATCTCCGCTTGGCGCGGCCGTACCGAGGTCGTACTCGAGTCCCGCGACTTCGCCGCCGCTTCGAAGCTAGCCGGCCAGCTGAGCGCGACGATGCAGGTCGCCAGCGTCGATTTCTCGCTGTCCCCCGATGCGCAGCGCGCCGCCGAACAGAAGCTGACGACGGAGGCGATCAAATCGTTCCGCGTGCGGGCCGAGGAAGCATCGAAGGCGTTCGGCTACAGCGGCTATTCGATTCGCGACGTGAATGTCGGCGGCGGCCACAACGTGCAGCCGTATCAGCCGCGCATGATGGCAATGGCGGCAGGCGCGGCGATGGACAAGGCGCCCGCGCCGATCTCGGTCGAAGGCGGCAAAGCCACCGTGACCGTCAACGTGAACGGCTCGGTGCAGATGAAGTAACACGGCCGGTTGGCGCGGCGCGAGCCGCGCGGCCCATGAACAACGCCGGCGCGAAGCCGGCGTTGTCTTTTGTCAGCCAGGCGGGACCGGCCGCGCGATGCGCGGCATCACGCGGGCCGAACGCTCACGCGGACGCTTTCGCCACGCCGCCCTTGCGATAGGCCCAGACCAGCATCAGCACGCCGGCGACGATCATCGGCAGCGACAGCCACTGCCCCATCGACAGCCCGAAGGTCAGCAGACCGAGGAAATCGTCCGGCTCGCGGGCAAACTCCACCGTGAAGCGCGCGAGGCCATAGCCGATCAGGAACACCGCCGACACCGCGCCCATCGGCCGCGGCTTGCGCGAGAAGAACCACAGCACCAGGAACAGCGCGACGCCTTCGAGCGCGATCTCGTACAGTTGCGACGGATGACGCGGCAGCATCTGGTACTGCATGAACACTTCGTTCAGGTTCCACTTCGCCGCCAGCGCCTGATGCGCGCCGAGCCACGCGGCGTCATCGCGGGCCGCGCCCGGAAACAGCATCGCCCAGGGAGCGTCCGGGCTCGTCACGCGGCCCCACAGCTCGCCGTTGATGAAGTTGCCGAGCCGGCCCGCGGCAAGCCCCGTCGGCACCATCGGCGCGACGAAGTCGGTCACCTGCATCCAGGTGCGCTTGCGCTGCCATGCGAACAGCGTCATCGCGAACACGACGCCCAGGAAGCCGCCGTGGAACGACATGCCGCCTTCCCACACCTTGAAGATGTCGAGCGGATGCGAGAAATAGAAGCTCGCCTTGTAGAACAGCACGTAGCCGAGCCGGCCGCCGAGCACGGTGCCCAGCACGCCGTAGAACATCATGTCGTCGATGTCCTTCGCGGTCCAGCCCTGCGCGGCGACGTGCGGCAGGCGCAGCCGCAGCCGCCCGACGACGATCGCCGCGATGAACGCGACCAGATACATGAGCCCGTACCAGCGGACGGCGAGCGGGCCGAGATGAATCGCGACGGGATCGAAATTGGGGTGAATGATCATGTGATAGCGGTGAAGGGTTCTGGATCGAAGCAACGGCCGCGCGCGGCGCACCATGCATCGCGCTGTTTGACGGCCGGATCGCGCACAGGTTCGCCGCGCGGCATCAACCGGAAGCCGCGCGGCGCACGACGTCGATGAAGCCCGCGAGCACCGGGCTCACATCGCCCGTGCGCCATACGAGCCCCGTCTCGACGACCGGCGCGTCGGCGGCGAGCGGACGGTAGACCACGCCGGTACGCCGCAGGTTGCGCAGCGACTGCGGCACCATCGCGACACCCATGCCGGCCGACACGAGGCTCACGATCGTCTGCATCTGGATCGCTTCCTGGCCGATGCGCGGCGTGACGCCTGCCGCGCCGTAGCAGCCCGTAATGATGTCATAAAAGCCGGGCGCCAAACGGCGCGGGAAGATCACGAGCGGCAACGCCGCGACGTCGGCGAGCCGCACCGGCGTCTCGTCCCCCGTCGCCGCGTCCGCCGGCATCGCCAACACCAGCGGCTCGCGGACGACCGGCAGGTACGACAGCGCCGCCGCATGGCGCGGTGGCACGGGCGGAATGATCAGACCCGCGTCGATCCGCCCGGCCGTCAACTCGTCGATCTGCACGTCGCTCGTGGCCTCGGTCAGTTGCAGCCGGACCAGCGGATTGCGCGCGCCGAACTCCCGCAGCAACTGCGGCAGGAGCCCGTAGTCCGCCGTCGACACGAACGCGAGCGCGAGCGATCCGGCCTCGCCGCGCGCGAGGCTCTGCGCCAGCGGCGGCAGCGCGTCGGCCGCGGTCAGCAGCCGCTGCACCTCGGGCAGCAGCGCCGCGCCCACCGCCGTCAGTTCGACCGAGCGTTTGGTGCGGGCGAACAGCGCCACGCCCAGCGCCTCCTCCAGCGCGCGAATCGCCTGCGACAGGGGCGGCTGCGTCATCGACAGGCGCGCCGCCGCCCGCCCGAAATGACGCTCGTCGGCGACGGTCACGAAATAGCGCCACTGGCGCAGGTCAGGGGTCAATTCGCTTGCCTCATTGATATATTTTTCGACCTAATAAGCCATGAATAATATATTGGACATTCTCAAAGAGAAACTGCATTCTTCCCAACCTGAGCCGGCTCGCGCCTGGACGGCGCCCGGCCACCCCGCAATCAAAACAAACGGATGGAGCTCCCCATGTCGTACAACCGCCGCTCGAAAAATGTCACGCAGGGCATCGCGCGCGCGCCCAACCGCTCGATGTACTACGCGCTCGGCTACCAGAAGGAAGATTTCGACAAGCCGATGATCGGCATCGCGAACGGCCACTCGACGATCACGCCGTGCAACGCGGGCCTGCAGCGCCTGTCCGACGCGGCCGTGAACGCGATCAAGGACGCCGGCGCGAATCCGCAGATCTTCGGCACGCCGACGATCTCGGACGGCATGTCGATGGGCACGGAGGGGATGAAGTATTCGCTCGTGTCCCGCGAAGTGATCTCCGACTGCATCGAGACCTGCGTGCAGGGCCAATGGATGGACGGCGTCGTCGTCGTGGGCGGCTGCGACAAGAACATGCCCGGCGGGATGATCGCGCTCGCGCGCCTGAACGTGCCCGGCATCTACGTGTATGGCGGCACGATCCGTCCCGGCAACTGGAAGGGCAAGGATCTGACGATCGTGTCGTCGTTCGAGGCGGTCGGCGAATTCACCGCGGGACGCATGTCGCAGGAAGATTTCGAAGGGGTCGAAAAGAACGCGTGCCCGTCGACGGGTTCGTGCGGCGGCATGTACACCGCGAACACGATGAGCTCGTCGTTCGAGGCGCTCGGCATGTCGCTGCTCTACTCGTCGACGATGGCGAATCCGGACGACGAAAAGGTCGCATCGGCCGCCGAATCGGCGCGCGTGCTGGTGGAAGCCGTGAAGAAGGATCTGAAGCCGCGCGACATCATCACGAAGCAGTCGATCGAGAACGCGGTGGCGGTCATCATGGCGACGGGCGGTTCGACGAACGCGGTGCTGCACTTCCTCGCGATCGCCCACGCGGCCGAGATCGAGTGGTCGATCGACGACTTCGAGCGGATCCGCAAGCGCGTGCCGGTGATCTGCAACCTGAAGCCGTCGGGCCAGTACGTCGCGACCGATCTGCACAAGGCGGGCGGCATTCCGCAGGTCATGAAGATCCTGCTCGACGCCGGCCTGCTGCACGGCGAGTGCATGACGATCACCGGCCAGACAATGGCCGAGGCGCTGAAGGACGTGCCGAGCGTGCCGCGCGCCGACCAGGAAGTGATCTTCCCGATCGACCGGGCGCTCTACCGGGAAGGCCACCTCGCGATCCTGAAGGGCAATCTCGCCGAAGACGGCGCGGTCGCGAAGATCTCCGGCCTGAAGAATCCGGTCATGACCGGCCCGGCACGCGTGTTCGACGACGAACAGAGCGCGCTGCAGGCGATCCTCGACGACCGGATCAAGGCAGGCGACGTCGTGGTGCTGCGCTATCTCGGCCCGCAAGGCGGCCCGGGCATGCCGGAAATGCTGGCGCCGACGTCGGCGATCATCGGCAAGGGCCTCGGCGAATCGGTCGGGCTCATCACCGACGGCCGCTTCTCGGGCGGCACCTGGGGCCTGGTGGTCGGCCACGTCGCGCCGGAAGCGTTCGTCGGCGGCTCGATCGCGCTGGTGCAGGAGGGCGACTCGATCACGATCGACGCCCGCCAGTTGCTGCTCCAGCTGAACATCGACGACGCGGAGCTTGCGCGCCGTCGGGCGGCATGGAAACAGCCGACGCCGCGCTACACGCGCGGCGTGCTCGCCAAGTACGCGGCGCTCGCGCTGCCCGCGAACAAGGGCGCGATAACGGGCTGATCCCGGACCGGCCGAGCGGATTCATCCGCCCGGCCGGCGTCGAAGCAAAGGGGGCGCGAAGAACTCGCGCCCCCTTTGCTTTTATAATGCGCGCACACCAAGCCGGACATGTGCGCCGGCGGAGACCCACACGATGACACGAATCTCCTTGCGCCTGATGGCAGTCGTGCTGCTTGCCGCCAGCGCGTCCGCGCATGCGCAGCAGGCCGACGGCCTCACGCTCGCGCAGCGCAAGAACTGCATGGCTTGCCATGCCGTCGACAAGACCCTGATGGGGCCGTCCTTTCATGCGATCGCGGGCAAATACGCCACGCGCGGCGATGCCGCCGCGTATCTCGCGCAATCGATCGTCAAAGGCAGCGTGGGCGTATGGGGTAGCGTGCCGATGCCCGCCAACACCCAGTTGTCGAGCGCCGAGGCGGGCACGCTCGCGCAGTGGATTCTGACGCTCAACTGAATCGCCGGCGGCGCTGACGGCCGCCCGCGATCCGCGTCAAACGGCGGAATGGCCGCCCGGCGCGTGCGCGGCGCGGCGCGCCAGTTCGTCGTCGAGCGCGTCCTTCACCCAGCGCGTCACCTCGGTTTCGAGCGCCAGCGCGACTTCCCGCGTGATCTGGCTGACGAGCCAGGTGCTGTGATCCTGCAGCGCATCGCGACAACGCGCCTCGATCAGTCCGCGCCCTTCCCCGGTCAGATAGCGAGTGACTTGGCTGCGCAGCCGGTCGGCGATCCGTTGCGCATCGGCATCCGTCACCGCCGCGTCGACCGTCGCCGACTGCAACGCGGGCTGAGCGACGCTGTCGGGTGCGGGATGGGAGGCCGGCAATTCGTCGGCGAACGTCGTCGGCGCGACGAAGGCGGTCGGCAGTTCGACCGCCGGCACGTCCGGCGTGGGCACGGCCTGCGCCCACGCATCGACAGGCGCCTCGCCCGCCCGCGCGAGCGCCGGCTTGCCCGGCACCAGCACGTCGGTCAGAACGGGCAGCGTCGGCAGCGACTGACCCTGCGTCAGCGTGTCGGTCAGCACCGGAATCGAGGATGCATTGGCTTCGAGCACGTTACCCTCCGTCCAGCAAGGCTAGCCGCCCTGCTTGTAGTTGTTGAGCGCGTAGCCGCGATCGCGATAGAAACGGTAACGCTCGCGGCCGGCCGTCAACTCGTCAGCCGCATTGCCGACCACTTCCAGCAGCCGCTCGAAGCGGGCGAACTGCGCGGGCACGTCCGCGCCCAGATTCAGCAGGATCTGATGGTGCGGCGCGCGCTCCAGATCGGCCGTCAGGATGATCGGCGTGCTTGATGCCTGCGGACTGTCCACCGCGCAGTGCGGCACGAAGTCGAGCGGCGAGAAGGTCCAGAGCCGCTCGTCGAGCGCGCGCAGCCGCGCCGCGTCCGCCAGCACGACGACCGGCTGCCCCGCCTGGTAGGCCTTGCGGAGCAGCCGGCACGCATAGGCGAGCGAATCGCCGACATTCGTATGAAAATCGATTCGCGTCATCGCCCGCCGCGTCCCGCTGGGTTGCTGCCTCGCACCATCACGCGCCGGCGCGGTCGATCAGGAACTGCGTGAGGAGCGGCACCGGACGGCCCGTCGCCCCCTTCGCCGCGCCGCTCTTCCATGCGGTGCCCGCGATGTCGAGGTGGGCCCACGGATAGCTTTCCGTGAATCGCGACAGGAAGCACGCCGCCGTCACGCTCCCCCCCGGACGGCCGCCGATGTTCGCCAGATCCGCGAAGTTCGACTTCAGCTGCTCGTGGTACTCGTCGTCGAGCGGCAGGCGCCACGCCGGATC
Organism: Burkholderia alba; assembly: GCF_034721475.1. Classification (NCBI taxonomy): domain Bacteria; kingdom Pseudomonadati; phylum Pseudomonadota; class Betaproteobacteria; order Burkholderiales; family Burkholderiaceae; genus Burkholderia; species Burkholderia alba. Next base: position 48,334 of record NZ_JAWJWL010000014.1, read on the forward strand.
GCCCGCTTCGCGCGACGCATCGAGCAGTTCGCCCGCGAGCGCGTCGTCCTTCGAGAACAGGCCGCTGTTATGGTGGCCCAGCGCGATCACGCACGCGCCCGTCAACGTCGCCACGTCGATCACGGCGGCCGGCTTGAAGCGCTCGGCGTAGGTGAGCGCGTCGCACAGGATCAGGCGACCTTCCGCATCGGTGTTGAGCACCTCGATCGTCAGCCCCTTCATGCTGGTGACGATGTCGCCCGGCTTGGTGGCATTGCCGGCCGGCATGTTCTCGCAGGTCGGAACGATCGCGACGACGTTGAGCTTGAGACCCATTTCCGCGACCGCGCGGATCGTGCCCAGCACCGAGCCGGCGCCGCACATGTCGTACTTCATCTCGTCCATGCCTTCACCCGGCTTCAGCGAAATGCCGCCCGTGTCGAACGTGATGCCCTTGCCGACCAGCACCACCGGCGCGGCCTTCGCGGCGGCGCCCTGGTAATGCAGCACGATGAACTGCGGCGGCTCGACCGAGCCGCGCGTGACCGACAGGAACGACCCCATCTTGAGCGCCTGGATCTGCTTGAGCCCCAGCACCTCGGCCTTGAGGTTCCAGTCCTTCGCGAGCTTCTTCGCGGTGTTCGCGAGGTAGGTCGGCGTGCAGACGTTGCCCGGCAGGTTGCCGAGGTCGCGCGTCAAATCCATCCCGTTGGCCAGCGCCACCGCCTGCTTGACGGCGGTCTTGGCGGCCTTCTCGTCGGCCGGGTCGACGCTGAACACGATGCGCTTGAGCGCGGCGGCGCTCGCCTCCGGCTTGCTCTTCATCTGGGTGAACCGGTACGTCTCGTTGCGCAGCGCGACGATCGCCGCGCGCACGCTCCAATCGGCGCCGCGTTCGAGCACCGGCAGCTGCGCGAGCGTGAAAGTGGCCTGGGCCACCTTGGTCGCGAGCAGCGCGCGCCAGGCGGAGCGCACTGCCTCGTTGTAGGCTTTCTGGCCGAAAGCATCCTGCTTGCCGAGGCCGACGAGCAGCACGCGCGACGCGCCGATGCCCGAAACTTCATGCAAAAACAAGGTCTTGCCGCTCTTGCCGTCCATGTCGCCGGCCTTGATGATGCGCGAAATCAGGCCTTTGGTCGCGACATCGATGTCGAGCGCCGCGCCGGACAGCGTCTGCGCCTCGAATACGCCGAGCACGACGCAGTCGGATTTACCGGTCACGAACCCCTTCGAGGTGCCTTTGCTCCAATCACAGCCTTTTATGCTAAAGTCCATCGCGCTTGTCCTCGGATAAAATCTGGGCTAAGGATGAAAGCCGCAATTATCCGCTATTTTTCCCGTGGCGGCGTGAGCGCCTCCCCACGCGTGCGCTGCTTCCCGCCCTCTTCTCATCAATAATGATCTTCGAACGCTCCCTCCAGCGCGAGCTTGCGTATACTGCTGGCGCCGTTTTCATGGTGCTGCTCACGATCATGCTCACGTCGATGATGATCCGCATCGTCGGCTATGCCGCGTCCGGCGAGGTCAGCCCGAAAGACGTGCTGGTCCTGATCGGCCTGACGGTGATCGGCTATCTGGCGATGATTCTCGTCGGCACGCTGTTCGTGTCGATCCTGTTCGTGCTGACGCGCTGGTACAAGGATTCGGAGATGGTCGTGTGGCTCGCCTCCGGCGTGAGCCTGACCCGTCTCATCAAGCCGATCGGCGTGTTCTCGACCCCGATCATCCTGCTGATCGCGTTCTTCGCGTTCGTCGGCTGGCCGTGGTCGAACCAGCAGAGCAAGCTCATCAAGGCGCGCTTCCAGCAGCGCGATGAAGTGTCGCTCCTCGCGCCCGGCCAGTTCCGCGAATCGACGGCGACCAACCGCGTGTTCTTCATCGAGAAGATGTCGCCCGATCAGAGCAAGGTGCAGAACGTGTTCGTGACCACCACCGAGCACGGCAAGATCAACGTCGTCGTGTCGCAGACGGGCCACACCGAGGTGATGAAGAACGGCGACCGCTTCATCGTGCTCGAGAACGGCCGCCGCTACGACGGCGTACCCGGCCAGCCGAACTTCAAGATCATGGAATTCGAGCGCTACGGCGTGAAGATCCAGAGCAAGCAGGTGGTCAACCAGCCGACCACCACCGGCACGTCGACGCCCGATCTGCTGCGCAACCCGACCAACGAGAACCTCGCCGAATTCGCGTGGCGCGCCGGCCTGCCGTTCATCGCGCTCAACCTGATGATCCTCGCGATCCCGCTCGCCTACCAGAATCCGCGCCGGGGCCGCACCGTCAACCTCGTGATGGCCGTGCTGATCTACTTGACCTACTCGAATCTGCTGAACGTCGTGCAGTCGCAGATGGAACGCGGCAAGCTGCCGTTCGGCGTCGGACTCGTCGGCCTGCATCTCGCGGTCGCCGCGCTCGTCTGGTTCATCTTCTGGCTGCGGGTACGCAACCGGCCGCTGTTCACGCGCGGGATGTTCCGCCGCTCGCAGGGGGCCTGACCGATGCGGCTCTACGAGAAATACTTCGCGCGGCAGATCTACGTCACGTTCGTGTTCGTGCTGTTCGCGTTTTCCGGCCTGTTCTTCTTCTTCGACCTGATCAGCGAGCTGAATTCGGTCGGACACGGCAACTACAAGTTCGGCTACGCGGTGCTGCGCGTCGCGCTGCAGACGCCGTCGCGCTTCTACGAGATCATCCCGGTCGCGACGCTGATCAGCGCGATCTACGTCTTCGCGCAGATGGCGGCGAACTCGGAATTCACGATCTTCCGCGTGTCCGGCCTCGCGACGGGCCGGGCGCTGCGCTCGCTGCTCAAGATCGGCGTGCCGCTCGTGATCGTCACCTATCTGATCGGCGAATTCGTCGGCCCGTACTCGGACCAGCTGTCCGAACGCGTGCGGCTCGAGGCGCTCGGTTCGTCGGTCTCGTCGAACTTCGCGTCGGGCGTGTGGGTCAAGGACACGCTGACCGCGCGCGACAACGGCGAGCCCGTCACCCGCTTCGTGAACGTCGGCAAGCTGTCGCCGGATTCGACGATCAGCGACGTGCGCATCTACGAATTCGATTCGAAATTCCTGCTGCAGAACGTGCGCATCGCGAAGTCCGGCCGCTATCAGCCGCCCGGCCACTGGCTGCTGACGGACGTGACCGACACCCAGCTGACGAGCCTGCCGCCCGCGAGCGACCAGCCCGCCGACGCGCTCAATCCGGTGTATCGCTCGAAACAGGTGTCGCTGCCCCAGTACTCGCTGCGCTCCGACCTGACGCCGCAGATCCTGTCCGTGCTGCTGGTGTCGCCGGAGCGGATGTCGATCTTCAACCTGTTCCGCTACATCCAGCACTTGAAGGAAAACCAGCAGGACACGCAGCGCTACGACATCGCGTTGTGGCGCAAGCTGCTGTATCCGTTCGCCGTGTTCGTGATGCTGGTGCTGTCGCTGCCGTTCGCCTACCTGCATACGCGCGCGGGCGTGGTGGGCGTGAAGGTGTTCGGCGGAATCATGCTCGGCATGAGCTTCCAGCTGTTCAATACGCTGTTCTCGCACATCGGCACGCTCAACACCTGGCCCGCGCCGCTCACCGCCGCGCTCCCGGGCCTCATCTACCTGGCGCTCGGCCTGTTCGCCCTCAAGTGGGTGGATCGCCACTGACGCCGCCGGAGCCACGGATGAGCAGACACGGCCTCGTTCTCTTCGGTCACGGCGCGCGCGATGCGCGCTGGGCCGAGCCGTTCGAGCGGCTCGCGGCGAAGCTGCGTGCCGCGCGCGGCGCGGATGCGCCGGTGTCGCTCGCATTTCTCGAACTGATGGAACCGTCGCTGCAGGATGCCGTCGCGGCCCTCGCCGCGCAGGGGTGCGATGCGGTTACCGTGGTGCCGGTATTCTTCGGTCAAGGCGGACATGTCCGCCGCGATCTGCCTCGGCTGGTCGACGCGTGCCGCACCGCCCACCCCGGTCTCGCGCTCGACTGCGCGACCGCCGTCGGCGAAGACGACACCGTGCTCGACGCGATCGCGCTGTACTGCCTGCAGCAAGCGGCCGGCTCCCGGCCCTGATCCGGCTTCGCCCATAAAAAACGCCGGCTCGTCGCCGGCGCTTTCCTTTGTACACCATCGCGTGCGTCACGCCGCGTTCAGCATCCCGCCACCGCCCGCCGTTTCCGCCTCGACATCCGTCACGCCCATGCGCTCGGCGAACGCGGCGCCGATCATCAACAGGCTCGGCTGCGTCGCGTCGAGCCACGCCTGCGCGACGCCGGCCGCCATCTCGTCGAGCGTCAAGGTCAGCGTGCGCTCGCGCGGCGTGCTGCATGCCTCGACGATCGCGACCGGCGTCGACGCGGGGCGACCCGCGTCGATCAACTGCCGGGCAATGCCCGGCGCACTGTCGCGCCCCATGTAGTACACCAGCGAATCCGCGTTCACCTGCTCGCGGATCTCGGCGCTGTCGGGCGCCCGGCTGTGCGTCGCGAACGCGACGCTGCGCGCGACGCCGCGCAGCGTCAGAGAGCGTTTGAGGGTAGCCGCGCTCGCCAGCGCCGCCGTGATGCCCGGCACGACTTCGTAGTCGATCCCGGCCGCTTCGAGCGCCCGCATCTCCTCGTCGGCCCGGCCGAACAGCATCGGATCGCCGCCCTTCAGTCGCACCACCACCGCGTACTCGCGCGCCGCGTCGACAATCTGCTTGTTGATGAAATGCTGCGCGGTCGACCGCTGCCCGCAACGCTTGCCGACCGCGATCCGGCGCGCGCGCGGCGCATGGTCGAGCATCGCCGGCTCGACCAGCGCATCGTGCAGCACGACGTCCGCCTCGCCCAGCAGACGCGCGCCGCGCACCGTGATCAGGTCGGCGGCGCCGGGCCCCGCGCCGATCAGATACACCTTGCCCATGGGTTGTCCGTTCCTTCGAGTGTCCGCGTCGCGAGCGGCGCGGCCCGTCATGCGGAAAACGCGCGAATCATGCCGGCCGCGACCGTGTGATGGGTCGCCTCGTCGATCAGCACGAACGCGCCCGTTCCCGGGTGATCGTCGTAGGTATCGCAGACGATCGGCTTCTGCAACGTCAGCGCGACGCGGCCGATGTCGTTCATCTTCAGATCGTGGCGATCGGTGGCGTGCGACAGCGTATGCACGTCGAGCACCTGCTTCACCGCGCCGATTTTCGTGAACACCGTGCTGGTCGTCTGCTTCAGCAGGTACTTGCGCTGCGGCGACAGCGGCGTCTCGTCGAACCAGCAGAGGTCCGCCTCGAGCTTCTTCGCCGGTTCGATCGCGCGCTCGCGCGGCACGAACGTATCGCCGCGCGACACGTCGACGTCCTCGGCCAGGCGGATCGTGACCGTCTGGCCGGCGAACGCGTACTCGACCGCCGCCGTGCCGCCGGGCACCGGCGCGATGATCTCCGCGACCGTCGCAAGACGGTTCGACGGCAGGACCGTGATCGCATCGCCGACCTTCACCTCGCCGGCCTCGACACGGCCCATGTAGCCGCGGAAATCGTCGGCCGAGCTGCCGTCCTGGCGTGCGACCCACTGCACCGGAAAGCGCAGCGCGTCGCCCGCTTCGGTATCGACCGGCAGCGCCTCGAGCACGTCGAGGAGCGGCTCGCCCGCGTACCACGGCATCTTCTCGCTGGCGCCGACGATGTTGTCGCCCTTCAGCGCCGACACCGGCACGAACCGCACGTCGGTCAGGCCGAGCTGCTGCGCGAGCGTCACGTACGCGTCGCGGATCTCGTTGAAGCGGGTTTCGCTGTAGTCGACGAGGTCCATCTTGTTGATCGCGACGATCACGTGCTGCAGGCCGAGCAGCTTCACGATCGCGCTATGGCGCTTGGTCTGCGGCAGCAGTTGCGCGACGCCGTGTTCCAGCGTGATGCGGGTCGCGTCGATCAGGACGATCGCCGCATGGGCGGTGGACGCGCCCGTCACCATGTTGCGCGTGTATTGCTCGTGGCCGGGCGTGTCGGCAATGATGAACTTGCGCTTCGCGGTCGCGAAGTAGCGGTACGCGACGTCGATCGTGATGCCCTGCTCGCGCTCGGCCTCGAGACCGTCCGTCAACAGCGCGAGATCGAGCTCGTCGCCCACCGTGCGCTTGTTCTTCGCGCGCGACAGCGCGGACAGCTGGTCCGACAGCACCGCCTTGCTGTCGTACAGCAGGCGGCCGATCAGCGTGCTCTTGCCGTCGTCGACGCTGCCCGCCGTGATGAAGCGCAGCACGCCGAGGTCTTCGTTGGTTTCGATGATGCTCATGATGAAAATATCCTCGGGTGCGTCAGAAATAGCCCTGCTTCTTGCGCTGCTCCATCGCAGCCTCGGACGCCTGGTCGTCCATCCGGGTCGCGCCGCGCTCGGTGATCTCCGTCACGGCCGTCTCGGCGATGATCTTCTCGACGTCGTCCGCGTCGCTGCCGACGGGGCACGTGCACGAGATGTCGCCGACCGTGCGGAACCGCACCAGCGCCTGCTCGCTCGTCTCGCCCTCGCGCATCGGCGTGAGCGGCGTGACGGGCACCAGCAGCCCGTTGCGGCGCACGATCTCGCGGCGATGCGCGTAATAGATCGACGGCAGTTCGAGCCCCTCGCGCGCGATGTACTGCCACACGTCCAGCTCGGTCCAGTTCGAGATCGGGAACACGCGCAGATGCTCGCCGTTATGCAGACGCGCATTGAACAGGCTCCACAGCTCCGGCCTCTGCGCCTTCGGGTCCCACTGGCCGAATTCGTCGCGGAACGAGAAGATGCGCTCTTTCGCGCGCGCCTTCTCTTCGTCGCGGCGCGCGCCGCCGATCATCGCGGTGAAGCCGTGCTGCTCGATCGTCTCCAGCAGCGTGACCGCCTGCGCGGCATTCCGCGAATCGGTCTCGCGGCGCAGCACGACCGTGCCGCGCCGGATCGAATCCTCGACATGGCCGACGATCAGCTCGGCGCCGATCTGCTGCGCGCGGCGATCGCGAAAATCGATCACTTCGTCGTAGTTATGGCCGGTATCGATATGCACCAGCGGAAACGGCAGCGACGTCTGGCGGTGCGCGCCGAGACCGAATGCCTTGAGTGCCAGATGCAGCACGACCACCGAATCCTTGCCGCCCGAGAACAACAGCGCGGGCTTGCTGCATTCGGCAACCAGTTCGCGCAGGATGTGGATCGACTCGGCTTCGAGCCAGTCGAGGTGGCCCATCCGGCTGGAACTGCCGGCGGGCGGGGCAAAGGCGGATTGCTCGAGCGTCGTGCTCATGATTTCGGTCCTTCTTCTGGGTGCATGCCGCCCGGTTTCCGGACGGCGCAGGGTTCAATCTTATTACGGGCGGTCAGGCGCTTGCAGATTCGCCCGGGGCCGCCGTCGGGATCGGCGTGATCGAGATGTGCAGCCCGCACTCCTTCGTATCGCGCGACTCCCACCACCAGCGGCCCGCGCGGCTGTCTTCGCCGGGCCGGATGGCGCGCGTGCACGGCTCGCAGCCGATGCTCGGATAGCCGCGCGCATGGAGCGGATTGACCGGCACGTCGAACGCCTTCAGGTAAGCCCAGACGTCGGCCTCGGTCCAGTCGGCGAGCGGGTTGTACTTCGCGATGCCGCGTGCGGCGTCCTGCTCTTCCTCGTGCAGCTCCGCGCGGGTGACCGACTGCTCGCGGCGCTGGCCCGTGACCCACGCGTCGATCCCGGACAGCGCGCGATTCAACGGTTCGACCTTGCGGATCTCGCAGCAGCGCTTGCGCAGGTCGACGCTTTCGTAGAACGCGTTCAGTCCGTGCTGCGCGACATAGCCGTCGACCGCGTCCTGCAGCGGGTGAAACTGCTCGATCTCGTACCCGTAGCGCTCGCGCACGCGATCGATCATCCCTAGCGTTTCCGCATGCAGGCGGCCTGTGTTCAGCGAAAAGATGCCGATCGACACGCCCTTCGAGAGAATCGCGTGCGTGACCAGCATGTCTTCGGCCGCGAGACTGCTCGCGAACTTCACGCGCGGATGGCGTGCGGCGATCGCCGCGAGCAGCGTGTCGAGCCGCGCGATCTTCGCGGCCAGCTCGGGGGTCACCGCCTGCGGCGCGGCTGTCGTGACGGTGCTCATGCGCTTGCCTCGCGGCGGCGGAACAGCGGCGCCGGATTGTCGACCGCGCCCTGATAGCGCTGCGAAAATTCGCCGAACGCGTTCAGCGCATCGTGGATGTCCTTGTCGGCGCGCACCGCGAACGCGTCGAAACCGCAGCGCTCCATGTAGCACAGCTGGTCGCGCAGCACGTCGCCGATCGAGCGCAATTCGCCGGTCCAGCCGTGCCGCTCGCGCAGCAGCCGCGCGATGCTGTAGCCGCGGCCGTCGGCGAAACGCGGGAATTCGACGCCGATCAGCGTGATCCGGTCGAAATCCGCGACCAGGTCCGCCGGTTCGCTGTCGGGCGCGAGCCACACGCCGAGCTCGTCGCGCGGCTTCGCGGCGACGAGCGCGTCGCGCTCCGCCCGCCACAGCGCGAAAGGCACCAGCACCTTGCCGGCCGGCAGCGCCGCGACCGCGGGCAACGCGCCGTCCTCGGCCGCGCGAACGACCTGCCATGCATCGTCGATCACGGCGCGGTTCTTGATAATCGAAGCCATCTGCTAATTCCTTGTACCCGGTTGGTTACGCGTGCGCGGTCTGGCGCGCGGCGTAGACGCGGTCCTTGAACGGCGCCAGGCCGATGCGGTTGTATGTGTCGATGAAGCGCTCGCCGTCGGCGCGCGCGTCGACGAACGTGTCGATCAGCGTCGTGATCACGTCCGGCACCTCGTACGCGGAGAACGACGGACCGATCACGCGGCCGAGGCGCGCACCGTCCGCGCCGGTGCCCTGTTCGCCGCCGAGCGACACCTGGTACCACTCCGCGCCATCCTTGTCGACGCCGAGAATGCCGATGTTGCCGACGTGATGGTGGCCGCACGAATTCATGCAGCCCGAGATGTTCAACGACAGGTCGCCGAGGTCGTACACGTAGTCGAGATTGTCGAAGCGTGCCTGGATCGCCTGCGCGATCGGGATCGACTTCGCGTTCGCGAGCGAGCAGAAATCGCCGCCGGGGCACGCGATGATGTCGGTCAGCAGGCCGATATTCGGCGTCGCGAAGCCTTGCGCCTTCGCGCTCTCCCACAACGAGAACAGGTCGCGCTTCTTCACGTTCGCGAGAATCAGGTTCTGTTCGTGCGACACGCGCAGCTCGCCCAGCGAGTACACGTCAGCCCAGTTCGCGACCGCTTCCATCTGCGCGTCCGTCGCGTCGCCGGGGGCGATCCCCGTCGGCTTCAGCGACAGCGTGACGGCCGCGTAGCCCGGCGCCTTGTGCGGCGCCACATTGCGCTCGACCCAGCGCGCGAACGCCTTGTTGTCGAGCAGATGCTGCTCGAACGACGCATCGGTGTCGGCAAGCTTTTCGTACTGGGGCGGCTTGAAGTATTGCGCGACCCGGTCGAGCTCGGCCTGCGTGAGCGTCGACGGGCCGTCCTTCAGGTGCTGCCATTCTTCCTCGACCTGCTGCGCGAACTTCGCGGGCGACAGCGCCTTCACAAGGATCTTGATGCGGGCCTTGTACAGGTTGTCGCGGCGGCCGTAGCGGTTGTACACGCGCAGCACGGCCTCGCAGTACGTGAGCAGGTGCTGCCACGGGAGATTTTCGCGAATGATCGCGCCGACGATCGGCGTCCGGCCGAGACCGCCGCCCGCGAGAATGCTCGCGACCACGTCGCCCGCCTCGTTCTTCTTCAGGTACACCCCGAGATCGTGGATCTGCACGGCCGCGCGGTCTTCCCGCGAACCCGACACCGCGATCTTGAACTTGCGCGGCAGCCACGCGAATTCGGGGTGGAACGTCGACCACTGACGCAGGATTTCCGCCCACGGTCGCGGATCGATTTCCTCGTCCTGCGCGATGCCCGCGAACTGGTCGGCGGTGATGTTGCGGATGCAGTTGCCCGAGGTCTGGATGCCGTGCATCTGCACCGAGGCGAGCTTGGCGAGAATCTCGGGCGTTTCCTCGAGCTTGATCCAGTTGAACTGGATGTTCGAGCGCGTCGAGAAGTGGCCGTAGCCGCGATCGTGCTCGCGCGCGATCCGCGCCAGCATCCGGAGCTGGTCGCTGCGCAGATTGCCGTACGGAATCGCGATGCGGTGCATGTAGGCGTGGCGCTGCATGTACAGGCCGTTCTGCAGCCGCAGCGGGCGGAATTCCTCTTCGCTCAATTCGCCCGACAGGCGACGGCGAACCTGATCGCGGTACTGCGCGACGCGCTCGTCGACGATTGTCTGATCGTACTGGTCGTACTGATACATTCGGGGACCCCAGGGTTTCTTGTTGACCGCACGACGTCCTAGCCACGCCGCGCCCGAATCCTCTGCTCCGCCTTGCCCGAGCCGGCCTTCGGCCGCCCGCTCATTTGCTAATGACGAAAACAGATATCCATATTTGAAAAACTCTGGTGAATCGTAATAAACTCCCTATATATTTCAAACGACTAAAAAATTCTGTCTATATGCGGAAGGGTTATAAATGAACCTGCACCAATTTCGCTTTGTGCGCGAGGCCGTCCGTCAGAATTTCAACCTCACCGAGGCGGCGAAGGCGCTCTACACATCGCAACCGGGGGTGTCGAAGGCGATCATCGAGCTAGAAGACGAGCTGGGCGTGGAAATCTTCACGCGGCACGGCAAGCGGGTGCGCTCGTTGACCGAGCCGGGCCGGATCATCTTGGCCTCGGTCGAGCGGATCCTGCTGGAAGTGGAAAGCCTTAAAAGGGTCGGGAAAGATTACGCGGCGCAAGACCAGGGCAACCTGACGATCGCCGCGACCCACACGCAGGCCCGCTATTCGCTGCCGGCCGCGATCGCCGAATTCAAGAAGCGCTTCCCGAAGGTCCATCTGTCGATCCTGCAGGGCAGCCCGACCCAGGTCGCGGAGATGGTGATACACGACCAGGCCGACCTCGCGATCGCGACCGAAGCGATCGCCAACTACAAGGAACTGGTGTCGCTGCCCTGCTTCCAGTGGCACCACGCGGCCGTCGTGCCGGCCGATCACCCGCTGCTGGAGCGCAAGTCGCCGTCGCTCGACGATCTCGCCCAGTATCCGCTGATCACCTACGACGACGCGTTCGCGGGCCGCAAGAAGATCAACCAGGCGTTCGCGCTGCGCGGACTGTCGCCCGACATCGTGCTGGAAGCGATCGACGCCGACGTGATCAAGACCTATGTCGAACTGGGGCTCGGCGTCGGGATCATGGCCGACATCGCGTTCAACCCGGAGCGCGACCGCACGCTGCGCGCCATCCCGGTCGGCCATCTGTTCGGCAGCAACGTGACGCGGGTCGCGCTCAAGCAGGGCGCGTATCTGCGCAGTTATGTGTATACGCTCGTCGAGCTGCTGTCGCCGACGTTGAACCGCAAGCTGATCGAACAGGCGCTCAAGGGCGAGGCCGATACCTACGAACTGTGATGCGCCGGCGAACCGGCGTGGAGACTGCCGCATGACGCTTTCCCTGTTGCTGCGCCGCGCCGCCGCGGGTACGGCGCTCGCGCTCGCCTGTGCGAGCGCGTCGGCCGATCTGAAGGTCGGCATCGACCTGTCGACGACCGGCCCCGCCGCCGCGATCGGCCTCTCGAGCAAGAACGCGATCCTGATGTGGCCGAAGACGCTGGCCGGGCAGAACCTGCAGGTGATCCTGCTCGACGACGGTTCCGACCCGGGCGCCGCGGTGCGCAACATCCGCAAGCTGCTGAGCGAGGACAAGGTCGACGTGATCGTCGGGCCGAACATCACACCCGCCGCGCTGGCCGCGCTCGACCCCGTCGCCGATGCGCAGACGCCGATGCGCAGACGCCGATGGTGACGCTGATCGGCTCCGGCTCGATCGTCGAGCCGCAGGAAGGCAAGCGGGTGTGGGCGTTCAAGATGGCGCAGAGCGACCGCGCGATGGCCGATGTGATGACCCGCTACATGGCGAATCACGGTGTGAAGACGGTCGGGTTCATCGGCTTCGCCGATAGCTACGGCGACAGCTGGCTCAACGAATTCAGCCGTTTCGCCGACCTGCGCAAGATCCGGATCGTCGCGACCGAGCGCTTCAACCGCACGGATGCGAGCGTAACGGGCCAGGCGCTCAAGCTGATCGCGGCGAAGCCGGACGCGGTGCTGATCGCGGGCGCCGGCACGCCGACCGTGCTGCCGCAGCGCACGCTGATCGAACGCGGCTACAAGGGGCCGATCTACCAGACGCACGGGATCGCGACCCCGGAATTCCTCAAACTGGGCGGCAAGGATGTCGAGGGCACGCTGTTTCCGACCCAGCCGGTCGTGGTCGCGCGCACGCTGCCGGCCGATCATCCGGCGCGGCAGGCAGCGCTCGCGTTCGTTGCCGCATACGAGGCGAAATACGGCGCCGGCTCCGTCACGCAGTTCGCGGGCGACGCGGCGGGCGTCTACCCGCGCCTCGCGGATGCCGCGGCCCGGGCGCTGAAGACCGCGCAGCCGGGCACGCCGGCCTTCCGCGTCGCGCTGCGCCGTGAACTCGAGCGGGCGCACGAGCTGGTCGTGCCGAACGGCGTCGTGAACGCCAGTCCGTCGGACCACGTCGGACTCGACCAGCGGGCCAGCGTGATGGGCATCGTGAAAAATGGCGCGTTCGTCTATCTGAGCCAGTAGCCGGTTCGCGGGGCAGGCTTGCCCGCATGGGCGTTTTCAGCGATAATCCGCGTTTTCGCCGCGCACAACCGCATGCGCGACGCAGAGCAAGCCCAGGTGGTGAAATTGGTAGACGCAGGGGACTCAAAATCCCCCGCCGCAAGGCGTGCCGGTTCGATTCCGGCCCTGGGCACCAATACATAGTTCCGGGAAGCTCCCGGAAATCCCGAAACCCGCGACAGCACAAAGCTTCGCGGGTTTTTTCGTTCCGGTAAAGTCCCATGTGGTGCGTAGACAGCCGGGGCAATATAGGGGGCAACCGACTAGAAATTGCCTTACCCTCCAGGAATTGCCCCCGTGCCACTAACCGATACAGCCATCCGGAACGCCAAGCCTGCCGACAAGCCCGTGCGCCTGTTCGACGGAGGCGACCTCTATCTAGAAATCGCCCCGAGCGAGGGCAAGTGGTGGCGGCTCAAATACCGGTTTGGGGGCAAGGAAAAGCGTTACTCGCTCGGCGTCTACCCTGAAGTTACATTGGCGACCGCACGGAAGAAGCGCGACGAAGCCCGTGAAAAGCTCGCTGCCGGCATCGATCCGGGTGGGTTAAGACTCTGTGGAAATCAACACCTCACCACCCCAATGGCGGAAAAAGCGCCCAATGCCATGTTCGCCTGCCCGATGCGGCGGGAAAAAGCAGAACCACAGCCGACCAGCGCGGTTGCTCTCGTCAGCCTGATTGGCCGCTGCGAGGGTCACCAATGTCGCTCGGCAACTGGCCTGACGCGACCAGCGCATCGATGCGACGGCGCAGCATCGTACCGTCGGGCAGTTGCATGCCAGATCGGACGATCTGCGTGATCTCGACATCTGTGATGCGGGTGCAGTGCCAGCCGGTGATCGAATACGGCCTGAGCGCATCGCCTACGGCAAGGATCGCTCGGTCATAGTCCTGCGGGCTCACCTTCCACGGGGCAATCTGCCAGTTTAGAAACAATTCGTGGAGACCGCCCAGGAGAGACATCAGTGGAGCGGGCCACGCCTCCGGTTGGTCAAGCGTGAGTAGCACGCGGGTCATCAGGCCTTCTCTGGGTTCGTCGCTGTCGATATGGCAAGTTTCCTGATGAGCTTACCGTGCGCAAAGGCGCCAACGATTTGCCAGCCGGCTCGGATGTGTGGATGGCCGTTAAACACATCGAAGCAGCCGTAGAGCTGAGGCCGGGTTCAAGGTCCGGAGAGGGTCGTGTACGGAAATTCGAGGCCGCCGTGCGTCACGGTGTCCGCCGACCAGCTTCGATTTCCGGATTCGGCCAACTTCAGCCGCTCGCTTTCGGGCTCAATTGGCCATTGAAGTGGCCGCTCCGCTCAAACAGGAGCCGCCGGTCCCAGATGACGATGTCGATTTGTTGATTTCCACCGAGTCTTAACCCACCGGGGATGCGGCCATCAACACTCGTCATCGACTCGCCATCTCATCACCCGCCCTGGGGAGAAACCGACGTCGGCCAGCTCGCAAAGATTTTACGCAGGCTTGTCCAGATCATGATGTCACCCGCCGCAGCCGATATCGCCCGGCACCAGCTTGGCCGATGGAATCTCGCCGAACGTCGCCAGCGCTGGGCCTGCCAGACTTTCCGCATTGATGACGGTGTAAATGGCGCCCTGTCGCTTGCCGCGCCCGACTATCTGCGGCACCGGCAATGCGTCCTCGGACTGCTTGGCGATTACCTGCGTCTCGCGCCGGCAAACCGAGCACCGCTGGAGGAACTGACGACGTTAATCGCACGTGAAATCCCGATTTCGCAACTCGCTCGCTGGCCTGCAGCCGCAGTCGGCTGGGTGCCACCGGCATCGAACCTGTCACCACGTCCTCGAAGCCTGCCACGCGAGCGGCAACGAGCAAGAAAACCGGTAAGACCGCCTCCCCTGTTCAGCACGTGAGAGTCTGCGTGACGCTATACGACTTCCGCTCATTCGCAGTTTATTCGTTCATATTCGCAGTTATTTCGTTCTTCGACAGCAGGTGTCCGTGCGCGGCGGGTTTCAACCTGCGCAGGCTGCTGCGCGCGATCGCCCGCCTGGGCATCAAGCCCGTCTGCCTTCGTGCTTTGCTCGTCGTCGTCGCGGCCGTGGTTCATATGATTGTTGCCCTTAACCCAGACGCGGTCGAGTCGAGATCGACACGGACTTCACGACGCCGTACGCGTTGGTCTGCAAACCCGTGCAGTTCCGGATTCTGTCGACCAACGGCGAGCGCGTAATTTTGCATGGCCGACTCATTAGTTCATGGCCACCTTCCTATCTTTGGCTGAGCGCGCCCAGTCAGCAGCGATATTGCGCAGTGCCTGACAGATGAGCTTCATTGCTGCGTCGTTGGATGGAAAGCACCCCACGTTTTGATTGTCTTGCACAGTTGAGAATTGATATCTCTGAGTCGATCACGACCCGTGTCGATCATGACGGGAGTTCGACAAATATTTAATCTCCACATCATCGGAATGGAGTGCGATCACACTTATGCTGGGTGAGGATTTTGATATTTATATTACACGATGATGATATTAAAATTCTCTTCGCCAAGAACTGAGATATTTAATTTATATTGGAGTATGCCATGTATCTAAAAATCAGATCGGATTTGGTTGGTATGGCATTGAATTTCTATTTTCTCGTTGTCGGTGCGGTAGCAGTTGCCGGCCTGACTTACCCAGTCGCATCTTCGGCCAATCCAAATGATGTAATCACATCCCAAAAAGATTTGAAAGATGGATATAGCGGATACCACGGCGTAACCTACGGGAATGTCGATTCCGTATTGGGCGGCATAAAAAAAACGCCGACAGGAGGAAACGACAGTCCGGAATGGAAAGCTTGGTATTTGGGCGAGAGCCAGGATGTGGCGGCGGCATATGCTGGCGCACCAGACTCTATGTGGGAGACGGATCCCAAGAAAGCAGAGAAAGTCGCAGGAGCAGTAACGCAAGCAAAAATTCCTGGCAAGGTCAAGGAGATCACAATTAATGTGGATGCAAAAAATCCCGCTGATATCAAAAAGGCGTTGGGATTGGACGTCAACAAGCCATTGATGGATCAGCTTGGAGATAAAAATGTCCTGAGAAAATGGGGGGTAGATGCCGCGGTCCTGCGTATTCCGTTAGTCGACGGAGGATATGAAGTCGCCGTTCCGTGGTCCACTGCTGAAGGAATCAGGCCGACGGTGATCAAGCGATTCGATGGTAATGACATGACC
Source organism: Burkholderia alba (assembly GCF_034721475.1). Lineage (NCBI taxonomy): Bacteria > Pseudomonadati > Pseudomonadota > Betaproteobacteria > Burkholderiales > Burkholderiaceae > Burkholderia > Burkholderia alba. Next base: position 64,202 of record NZ_JAWJWL010000014.1, read on the forward strand.
GGCGGACGGGATCTTCAAAAGTACGTTCAAAGCCTCGACAAAAAATGCTGAACGGGACTGTGAATAATAATTCTGACTGAATTTCATCATTTTAATATTTCACATCGTAATGAGGCGCAAAATGAACGAGAAGTCAAATTCCAAACCATATATTTCTTCGAACAAAATCAAATACCTTGCGTGCACCGCCATCATTTTTTCATTATCCGGCGCCGCGATTGCTCAAAGTGATCCATACAAAATAGTAAAGAAATCCAGCAACGGCGATTGGATTGTGGGCGGGAAACTGCTCTCTCAGTGCACGATGTCGGCTGCAAATTGGGGATCCGGTACCGCAATATACGACGATTGCCCCGCAAAGGGCTATCAAGTAACAAGCCCGGCTTATAGAGATCCGTTCGTCAATACGGATGCTGAAGTAATGGATATTTTTAACGTGGTGACAGATGCTTTTTCAGTCGTGATGGGGATCGCGGAGGTTCCTGGTGCGATCAACCAAATTATGAATTCGAGCATCTCCACACGTGGCATCATTGCTCAGGCGGCCAACGCGGCAAGCAAGGGGAAGACAGCGGCTGGCGGTGCCGCAGCTGACGCAAATGCAGCCGCAGCGGCAATATTCGTGCGAGCTTCCAAGATTTCAAAGAAATCAATGGATGCTGGAACAACCCCACATAGCGTGGAGACCTCGATGAGACGAGCGGCCCTGAAGGGCTGCAGCTAGTCGGGAAATGAGATCCGCTTCGAGCGGATCTCATTTCGGATATTTTCCGCGCTGCTGCAAGAGCCTGAGCATCCCGATCGGAATTCGCCGGCACTGTTTTTTCCAATGGCTCAGGCAGACCACTGGGCTGGGCACGCCTGAGATTGAGGCCCGGCTATCGCTCACCGGGACGCCCGTTCATCTATTGACACTCAAGAATTGGACCCGATCGCAATCGCGCGTTCGCGGAAGTATCGGCTGACCTGCCGCTCTAGTTCGTCCCGTTCCGTCTCTGCGGGTGATCCCTTGTCGCGCTTCATGGATGCAGGGGCCTCTCGGCCGAGTAACTGGTTCGTCCAGTTGTACAGCGACACCCTGTCGACGTCCAGCTTTTGTGCCACCGCCTGTGCACTTCCTTGTCGTGTACAGAGTTCGTATACCGCGGCTTGCCTGGAGGCCAATGAAGCGGCCGGCCGACCTCGCTTGCCAACCACGTATTTCCTGCTTTCAGGTTAGCGCTCGCGAACCTACGCCGTCAGTACCTGGCGGCAGGGATAGCCTAATGTCCTGAGGGTGAAGCTGAAGCAGCGCCCGTGATTGACGTAATGCTCGAGTGCCAAGTTCTTCTGTTCTTCTGAGTACTTCGGCTTTACGCGAACACACTCTTTCTGCAGATTGCCACTCTTCTCGAATTCTTCACACCACGCCTTAAGAGAATTCTTCGTCGGGTAACCCAACTGGCGAATTGTCGCCTTGATGCGCTTCCCGAGTTTCAGGTATAGCTCGACCGCCCGAACGCGGTCTTCGTATGAATACATGGACTACCTCCAAAGTAGTCCAAGATTTTGTCCGCATCCCCGTTGGGTCAGTTCTGCACGGACATCAACAGGCAACGATATTGCCCGGCTGCTGAAGGACGCTCTCGTCGATGTACCGCACGCGTATAACTCGTGGGACGACTACGAACGGATCGCCAAGGACCGCATGCTCGCCCATCAACTGCAAGCCGAGCGGATTGACGGCATCAGCGGCGCGCGAGCTTGCCGTGGGGCATTGGTTCGAGGTCGAAGACCACCCCGTCGTCGCTACGCTGGGTTCCGACGAACGCCGGTTCGTCGCCACGTCGATTCACCACCGCGCCGATAACAACCTGCCCAAGGAACTGGAAGACCAGGTGCTGGCGCTTTTTGAGGCCAGCGCACCGTTGTTCGATGCGCCCACACCCTCGAGCGCGACACTGTCACCCGACACGCGCTACCAGAACACGTTTTCCTGCGTGCGCCGGGGCGTGCCGCTCACGCCCGCCTATGATCCTGCGGTCGATCTGCCGCCGGCGCATCTACTGACCGCGCTGGTCGTCGGCCCGGACGGCGAGGAAGTGTTCTGCGACGAACTCGGGCGCGTGCGGGTCCAGATACAGGGGCTCGATCCTGCCGACCACGCGCATGCGCAAGGGGCCGGCACCAACGGCAACGACGGCGACAGCGCCCCGGTCCGGGTCGCGTGCGCGCTCGCCGGGGCGGGCTTTGGCGCGAACATTCCCGTGCGCATTGGGATGGAAGTTCTCCTGGGCTGTATCGGGGGAGACCCCGACAAGCTCGTCATCATCGGGGTACTCGCGAGCGGCCCGAACTCGCCCGCGACGTTCAGCCATACAGGCGCCCTCCCCGGCAATCGTTATCTGTCTGGTATCAAGACAAAAGAGATAAAGGGGCAGAGATACAACCAAGTTCGCTTCGACGATACTTCGGGCGAAATCAGCAGCCAGATCGCCAGCGAACATGCCCATAGCCAGCTCAATCTAGGGTCCCTGACACACCCGCGTACCGATGGTCACGGCGAAGCACGGGGTGAAGGCACGGAGCTGCGCACTGATGCCGCCGCCGCGATCCGGGCGGCCAAAGGCATACTGTTGACCACCTACGCGCGGAATCAGGCAGCAGGCCACCAGCTCGACCGCGATGAACTGGAAAAGCTGCTCGGCGAATGCACCGAACTGTTCAAGGCATTGGGCGATTACGCCGGACAACATGGCGGGCAGGCGGGCGACACACAACCTCAAGCTCAGATCGCCGCGACGTTGAAGAACTGGGACCCCAGCACGCCTGCTGACTCCGGCACATCCAGCCTATCTGCCGGGCAGTCTGGCATCGTGGCGATTGGGGCGGAGGCCGGCACGGTCAACGTGACGCCCAAAACCCACATCACTTATGCAGGCGAGAACATCGATCAAGTGGCGCAGCAGCACGTGCAACTGACGAGCGGCCAGCGCCTGAATGCCTCTGCCGGACAAGGCATGCACCTGTTCACACGCGGCGAAGGCTTGCAGGCGGTGGCGGGCGAAGGGCCGATGCTGTTGCAGGCCCAGGCCGACAGCCTGACGGCGAATGCGCAGAAAGACATCACTCTAACGAGCAACGAGGGAACCGCGACCGTCACCGCGCGCACGATCCGCTTCGTAGCCGACGACGGCAGCTACATCGAGATCGGCAACGGCGTCACGATTGGCACCAACGGTGATATCAAGCTGTTGTCCGCTTCGCATCAATGGGGCGGCCCATCGACGCAGCAGGCATCGAAGACGCCCTTCAACAACCAGCCGACCGACCAGCAGTTTCGTCTACACTTCCCGGACCATACGTCCGACGCGCCAGCGCTGGCCGCCAATCAGAAGTACCGCATTGCGCTTAATGATGGCCGTATCCTGGAAGGCCACACCGATGCGAGCGGGCTCACAAACCTCGTGAAGGACGAGGTGATGCGCATCGCCAAGATCGATATTTTGAAGCCGTCGCTCTGAGGCGGCTGGGGAGAAACGTATGGCTGAAACCAACAGCGATTACCACGTGGCCGCCCAAGGCGCGGGCGTCACCATGTCGAACCGCCCCGACGCGAGAAACATTGCCCTTCCGGCAGATTTACCGGGCATCGTGATCTTCATTCACGGGGTGAACGATCCAGGCGCAGTGTATTCCGTTGTCGAACAGGGCTTGTGTCAGGGACTCAATGATCGGCTATCGCGAACCGATTTGAAGGGAGGTAGCTACGGTAATGCATATCGTGCAGCGGCGAAGAAACCCAAAGCCGATGTCCAGATCAATGACGCTCGATTACTGAATGACCCTGACTCCTATCTATATCAGCGCACCGAGATCGCCGATGTGACCAAGAGCCTATTCATCCCCTTCTATTGGGGTTTGCGTGCCGATAATAAGGACATCGCGAAACTGGACAATCCGGGGGGCGTGACGAGTCGGACCGCCGACACCAACGGCAACCTAATGACGCGTGGCCAGTATCAGGACGTCAAGGGCAATCGGCTTGATGCGCACTTCGGGAAGGCCGGTGGCTTCTTTGCGAATGCGACGAACAACATCCCCGATATGTATGGCGAAGGATTCAAGGCAGACGGGAAGACACAGTTCGTGACCAAGAATGCCCTCGGGGGCAACACGGTCTATGCCGCTGATGCCCCCGATCGCCGCTACTTCGTGTTGGCCGCTACTCGTCTGGCGAATTTGATCATGACGATCCGGACGATCAAACCCAAAGCGGTCGCCGAGGCCCACGGGATGAATCCCGCGAACGAAACGATCACGATCATGGGGCATAGCCAAGGCACGATTATTACGCTGCTGGCTCAAGCCATCCTGAAGCAGCAGGGGCAGCGCTGCGTGGACTGCATCATCATGGTCGATACGCCGTATAGTCTCTACGCGACTAATAAGTGTAATCAGACCGGCCACGCCAAACTCAAAACCTTGGTCGATATCGTCAATGTCGTGACGCAAGAGCCGTACACGATTCCTGACCTGGCCGAGATGCTGACCAGTCACGAGAAGCACGGCGGCCGAGCTGGCGCCGGTTGGACGAAGACGCAAGGCAAGCGTTTGGACGAGAGCGGCAAGCACTGGATCACGTTCGACGAGCGTGACAATCGCGGCAAGGTGTACCTGTATTTCTGTCCTGAAGATACTGTTGTAGGCCTGGCGGACATCCACGGGATCGGCACGTTCGGCGTCCCTGACGAAGTGCCGGCTGACGGTGCCGTACTCAAGGTCAGCCCCGGTAAAAAGACCATGCCCGCGATGACCGTGCTGGGACAGCAGAAATCGGGGCAGCGATTTTTACAGCGAATGTGGACGCGCATGGAGCGGGAGCAGAGCGGAAGCGGGAAATTCGAGAAGGTCAAGGTCGGTTTGGCTCCTGCTCGCGTGCCGGTGCGCGAGCAGTTTGAGCGATTGACGCCTGGCCCCGATACCGATGGTTCGATGTCCGGTACCGCAATTGAGATGGGCAAGAACGCGGCGCTTCAGTCGTCGTTCAAACGCAACGACATTCGGTTCATTAACGGCGAAGCACTCAAGCCGCCCTGCGAGCCTGATCTGTACGGTGGAGAAATCGTGCGAGGCGGCCCCCGGCCTGGTCATGCCGACGTCGCTGGCAAGATGGCCCCAGACGATGTGACGAAGAATGTCGCGCTAGGAAATCAGTACGCGAAGTTGAACTGGAAGACCGTAGAAGGCTTTGCGATGGACGCGCCTGGCGACCTGCCACGGCTCAAAGCGGAATTCAATGCCAACAAGGCGGTGGACGATCAATCGCAGAATTGGCGGCTTAAGCAAGCGACCGTCCCAATCTTGGGGCCACTCGGCCCCAAGGTGTCCTATGGGGTCGAGCGCGAAGAGACGCCGAACGAGGCCCGCGAGCGAATGAAAACCGACCGCGATGCCTATGAGGCGAACAATTACCATTCTGGCGTCCTGCATAGTGCCAAGAACCACCGCTGGGTCACGGCGATGGACGTCGCGATCGGTCAAGCCGTGACGCTTGACGATCCAATCTGGCGAGATCTGTTGATTTTGATGGCGGATTGGAAGATAACGCCCGAAACACTAACCAAGATAACGAAGAATGCGAATTACCATCGATTAACCTCGGACACCCAGGATTTCATTCAAGCCTGCAGCGACTACTATATGAGCGGCGTGTTTCCTGAAAAATACGTGTCCGCTACGCTCCCACCGCTGGTCACGAGCGAGTTGACGGCGAAGGCAGCGGCCGCTCAACAACAGGCTATAGACGACTACTACAAGCAAGAAGCGCAGAAAGCACAAATGATGTACGGGAACAAGACGATCGGAGAAGTCTTCCAAGGGATATCAAGATGATCGCAAAACCCCGTATTTGGCCGTATATAGTCGTGTTCTTGGGAGTCTCGATTGTCTGGGCCATCCTCGTGATCGCGAGACATTACAATTATTGGGAAACGACAGGTCAGGAGATGCCGCATATGGGTAGTAGTATTAGAAACGGAGTACTGACGGTAGCTGCGCTCGTTGTATTGGCGTATGGCCTGAGCGTGGCGTGGCTGCATCGGACGTCAACGTCAGCCCCCGCTACGCCTGATTCAACTACGAGCCAGCAAGAGAGTGCTCCGATGGCCGTGCAAGGCTTCAACGGCTCGCCCGCGATGCTGTCGCAAACGGGACAGAAATATGTCTTGGAGGTGCGGGGCATGGGCGTCGTTACAGGATGGGAAACCAATCAGGAAATTTGGCAAAAAATCGAAGCAAAAAAAGACAATCATGCGACGTATATGTCACGGAATCCTGATGATTATCCAGAAAGCGATGGAGATAGACTCGGTAATTTGGGTGTGGTCACCGGTACGAGCTTCAATCTTGCTGCCCGCCACGCTGTCGAATACTGGCCGATACCGGTTATTGTGTGGGGGCCCCCGAAAGATAAAGGAAGTGCCTTCCGGGCAGCAATGAGTATCGCAGGGGCGAGACAACAGGCCAGCTTGGGCGTAACGTTGTTGCTCTGGCAGGAGGACGCCAATACGAGCGATGGTGCGGGCATGATCGAAAAACTATTCACGTTTTTCGACACGCATCCGGACGTGCCGGCGGCACTGGTGTTCAGTCGCGACGGTTCAATGATGCGTTCGCTAGTAGAAGCTCCCGGTAGCGGCGGTGCGCCTCAGGCCGGGCACATTATCCCGGCACTGCCGGACAGCATCGGTGCAATTCTGGTTTCCCGCTCGGATCGAGTCGATAAGCTGATTCGTCCCTACGTTGTCGAGCAAACCAATCACATCAACAAAAACAGCACTGACTACGACATTATCAAGTTATGGAATTTCTTCTGGGACAAAAACGATGATCGTGGCTCAGAGAGTTTCAACGTACAGTTTCGGAAACAAGAAAAAGCTGCTGGCGTGAAGTACCCGTCGCCGCTCGGCGTGATGTCGTCGAGCTGGTGGCAAGCGCAATTGCCCGAGTTCTGGAAAACCATCGGCAACAAAGGGCCCGGCGAATTCACGCCCACACCGTACATCCCCGTGCGGTGGACCACCTGGCAACTGAAGCAGTTCGACGACGCGCCCCTGCTGGGTTATCTGCATCGTCCAGTGGACGTGAAGCTCACCGACGACCACGGCCAAGCCCTTAAAACAACCGCTCAGGTAATAGCGATGAAGGCCGGCTGGGAACAGGCGATGGCCACGCTGGCAGACGATCAGGAGCCGAAACGCGTGTTCTACGATACGACGGGCGACCCGCTCTCCGTGATCCCATTGAATCAAGCGCTGGCGCAGATTGGCCCCTCTGCGCCAAGCCTGAGTGAGATCAAGGAGGGTTACGACATCGGCGCGCGCATCGGCAACACGGGCGTAAGTTCGCCGCTCGTGCAAATCGGCCTGGGATTGATCGCGAGCTACCAGGACGGTGGGGCCAGCGCGACCGTGAACCAACGCCCTAACGGAACCGCGAGCATCATCATGGTTAGTCCGCCTGACACGACCATCAAGGCCGCATGGGACAAGAAAACCAACAGCATGAATCCATTCAAGTAAGTCAGCACTGTTGACCGGATATGGAAAAACCTAGTCTCGACGACGATCCTGGTGCAACGCCCCGTCGCGCGCATCCGGCCATCGCACGACGTGCGGTGGCTCGACCACGACAGCCTCCCCACCCCGCCCTGCGCGGCAACCCGGCCGTTGAGCAAGCCGCGCGATCGCCGGTCATCGGAAGCAGGCGCCCGGCCTCATCGACGCAACAACCATCCCCTACGCATCCCGCTCCACCGCGCCCCTCACCTGTTCGTCGAACCAGTCGATGAACGCATTGAGCCGGCGCGACCGGTGCCGGCGATGCGGATACAGCGCCGAGACCTCCATCGATTCCGCGCGATGCATCGGCAGCACCTCCACCAGCGCGCCGCCGTCGAGCAGATGCTGGACGTCGAAACGCGGAATCTGAATCAGTCCGAGCCCCGCCAGCGCCGACGCGATATACGTTTCCGCGTTGTTGACGACCACCCGGCTCGGCAGTGCGAGTTCGACCGCCTCGCCGTCGGCGACATACTCCCACGGCGTTTCGCGCCCCGTCGTCGGCGACGCGTACCCCACCGACCAGTGGCGCTGCTGCAGCAAATCCTCCGGCCGCGCGGGCACGCCATGCTCGCGCAGGTAGCCGGGACTCGCGCAATTGATCATCGCGATCCGGCCGATCGGCCGCACCACAAGACTGCTGTCGGTCAGCCGCCCGACGCGGATCGCGCAATCGACGCCCTCCTGCACCAGATCGATCGAGCGGTCGGTCGAGCCGAGCGACAGTTGCAGTTTCGGATAGCGGCGGAACAGCCCCGGCAGCGCCGGCGCGATCAGGCGGCGGGCGATCCGGCTCGGCACGTCGACGTTCAGGCGCCCCACGACGTCGCGCTCGCTGCCGCGGAACAGCCGGTCCAGCTCGTCCGCCTCCGCGAGCAGCCGCCGGCCGCGCTCCACCAGCAGCGCGCCGTCCGCGGTCAGCTGGACCTGCCGCGTCGTGCGATGCAACAGCCGCGCGCCCACGCCCGCCTCGAGCTGCTGCACGGCGGCCGACACGGTCGCGCGCGGCAGGCTCAACGCATGCGCGGCCTTGATGAAGCTGCCCATCTCCGCCACCTGCAAGAACACTCTGAGCTGTTCAAGCTTGTCCATGACACCGGCCTCCTTGCGGCGTCGCGCCGTGAATGGGCAAAACACGGCCGAGCACGGCCGGACAGGCAATCGCACGCCCCCGGAAAGAAACGTCGCGCCGCCGGCGACAAACCGCGTCGCGCGGCGCCGCCGCGCCGGTCGCTTACTTGGTCGTGTAGCCGCCATTGATGAGGATCGTCTGGCCGGTGATCCACCAGCCGTCCGTCACGAGATGGCGGATGAACGGCACGACGTCCTCGATGTCGGTGAGCCCGGTCTTGCTGCTCGGCGACAGCGCGGCGGCCGTCTTGTGATACGCGACCGCATCCGCGCCTTCCGCCGGATAGAAGAACGGCGTATCCATCGGGCCCGGACCCACCGCCGTCACCGAGATGCCGCGTGCGCCGTACTCCTTCGCCGCCGCCCGCGTGAAATGCTCGACGGGCGCCTTGCCGCCCGCATAGGCCGCGTAGAACGGCGTGAACGCGCCGAGCAGCGACGTGACGAGCGTCACCAGCTTGCCGTTGTCTTCCAGATGACGGCCGGCTTCCTTGATGAAGAAGAACGCCGTCTTGCTGTTGACCGCGAACATCTCGTCGTACTCCGCCTCGGTGATCTCCGTAAACGGCTTCTTGAGGACCTTGCCGACCGTATTGACCGCAATGTCGATCCGGCCGAAGCGGCGCTTCGCGTCGTCGAACAGCTGCTCGACCGCGGCCGCGGTCGTCAGGTCCGCCTGGAATGCGGCGGCGCCGGCGCCCGCCGCGTCGATCGCCGCGACCGTCTCGTCGGCCTGCGCCTTGCTCGACGCACTGTTGTAATGGACCGCCACCGCCTTCGCGCCGTGGCTCGCGAGATCGCGCGCGATCAGTCCGCCTAGATTCTTCGCACCGCCGGCGATCAGGACAACCTTGTCTTTGAGGGTATGCGCTGCCATCGTTCACTCCATCGCGTTGAAAGGAGTCCGTAGTGTAGGCATGCTTTCACGCGCCGGTCAGCCCTTGTCGACTGGATAGATTATCCAGAATTCGCATACAAACCAATGCGGCGAACAAACTCGCGGCAAACCCCGGCATTCGATCGCGGATGTCAGCAATACGGTTGAAATCCGTCCGTCAGGCGGCCCGTCCGGCCGCATCGATCTTGCCGAGCAGCCACTGCAAACCGGCCAGATGCTGCTGGTCGTGACTGCACAGATAGTGGACGAGGCCGCGCAGCGTCAGCACGCCGTAACCGTCGAATACGGCGGTCCGCTCGAACTGCGCGGGCGCGAGATTCGCGAGCAGGTCGAGCGTGGTGCGCCGCGCCGCGCGAAACGACGCGAACACGGCATCCGCGTCGGCATCGCCGTAGCGCCGTTCGACGGCAAGCGCCTCAGTGTCGAGCGACGCGAGGCTCGGATGCGTCTCGTTCAGCGTCCGGGCGAATCGCACGTGATACCCGTCCACCTCGATATCGCGCACGTGGCACACCTGCTCGATCGCGGACAGCGGCTCGCTCGGCATGCCCGCCCACGAGACCGGCTTCCAGTGCTTGAAGCCGGCGGGAACAGCGTCATAGTGCGCTTCGAGCAGCCGGGGAAAATCGGCGAGCGCATCCAGGGTGATGGGATTCATGCTCTTCCTTGTCGAGAACCGCGAGCGGCGCCGGCCCTTCGCGCGACGAATGATCCCGGGCGGCCCCGAAGGCCGGCCGCCCGGGGCCCGCCGGAAGACCTACTTCACGCTGAACGTGTAGCTGCCCTGCGTGCGGTGGCCGTCGGTGGCGACCGCCACCCACTTGACCGTATACGTCCCCGCCTCGAGCGGATTCAGCGCGACGGACATATGCTTGCGATCGGCGGTTCCGATCACAGCCTTGCCGCTCGCGGCCGGCTTGCCGCCCGCATCGACGACGACGATCGAACTGAACGCGGGCTCGAGCGTCTCGGTGAAATCGATCGACACGGCCTTCGGCGCAGTGGCGACGACGGCGTTCGCGGCCGGCTCGGTTTTTTCGGGTTTCGCATGCGCGAACGCGGCGGTCGACAGCGTGAATGCCAGCGCGGCGGCCGCGCCGTGCGTTGCCAGGGAAATCAGGGGGGAAGTCATCGAATGGCCTGCATCAGTTGAAAATCCGCGCGCGGCCAAACCGCGCGCGTCCGGTTCGGCAGCTTACCAGCCCGCCCGCCGCCGTGCTCGGCCGTCCCGCCGGGCCGGCCGGCCCGCGCGCGCTTGGTACAATGCGCGCGCCATGGATCTCGAAAGCATTCTCTTCAAACAAGGCTTCGGCTCGCGCCGCCAGTGCCGCGCGCTGATCGAAGCGGCGCGCGTCGCCGTCGACGGCGACGCATGCACCGACGCCGACGCGCCGTTCGATACGGCAGGCCTCGTGTTCCACGTCGACGGCGTCGCGTGGCCGTATCGCGAACACGCGTATCTCGCGCTGAACAAGCCGGCCGGCTACGAGTGCTCGCGCGATCCGCAGCATCACCCGAGCGTCTTCAGCCTGCTGCCGCCGCAGTTCGCCGCACGCGGCGTCCAGTGCGTCGGGCGGCTCGACCAGGACACCACCGGCCTCCTGCTGCTATCCGACGACGGCCAGTTCGTCCACGCGTACACGTCGCCGAAGCGAAAGGTTCCGAAAACCTATCTCGCAACCGTGCGCCATCCGCTCGACGACGCCCAGCTCGCCGCGCTGCGCGCCGGCGTCCTGCTGCACGGCGAGCCGAAACCGATCGCCGCGATCGCCGCGCACGCCCGAGAAGAACGACTCCTCGAAATGACCGTGCTCGAAGGCAAGTACCACCAGGTGAAACGCATGGTGGCCGCCGCGAGCAACCGGGTCGACGCCCTGCACCGCGAACGCATCGGCGGATTCAGGCTGCCCGGGGCGCTCGCGGAAGGGACGTGGTGCTGGCTCGCCGATACGGATCTCGCCGCCTTGCGCGACACGGCGAAAACCCTCTAAGGGAAAGCCCGGAAGCCTCGCCGGAGGCCGCGCGGCGCGTCTTGCGCCGCAGCATGGCAGAGTCGAAATCCCCCGCTATACTCAAATCAAAATCACAAGAGTTGTTGGGGAGACATCATGATCATCAATAGTCCGATTGAACTGTCGTCCGTGATGCTGGCGTTCGCCGCGCTTGGCGCAATCGTGATCGGCGCGCTGCTGACCGCCATGCATCTGAAGCACAAATATCATCCGAGCCTGATCGGGGCGATGATCGGCGCGCTGCTGTGCTTCCTGCTGATCGAAGCGCTGCCCGCGATCACCTGATCATGCACGGCCGATGCTGCGCAGGAAATCGTCGACGGTCGGGTAGCGCAGCGCGATGCGCAGCTCGCGCTTCATCCGCGCGTTCACGAGCCGCCGCGACTCCCGCATGAACGACAGCAGCGCCGGTTCGAGCCGCTGCTCGGCCTCGGCGCGCGTGATGCGCGGCGGCGGCGGCATGCCGAACGCGCGCGCAACCTGCTCGAAGTAATCCCCCATCTTAAGCTCGGTGTCGTCGGACGCGTGGACGACGCGGGCCGGCTTGCCGCGCGACACGGCTCGCCACAGGATCGATGCGAGATCGTCGGCGTGGATGTGGTTGGTGTACACGTCGTCGGCCGCATCGAGCGCCGGCGTGCCCTTGCCGAGCCGTGCAAGCGGCAGGCGGTTGCCCGCATAAATGCCCGGAATCCGCACGATGCGCGCCGACAGCGTGCCGCGCGCGGTCGCGGCGCGCAACTGGCGTTCCGCCGACACCCGCCGCCGCGCGCGCGGATTGGTCGGGCGTACCGGTCGGGTTTCGTCAACCCGCGCTCCGCCGCAGTCGCCGTACACCCCGCTCGTACTGGCATAGACCAGCGTCGGCGGCCGAAAGCCCTCGGGTACAATACGCGCTGCCCGAAACGGCGACCCGGCCGCAGCGGCCGCGGCCCGCGCCGCGCGCAGACGGCCGACGGCCGTCGCGGACTGCGGCGAGCGCCCCCGCGCCGGCGCCGACAGGGCGGCGATCAGCGCCCGCGTCCGCCGGTCCTCGGTGCCCGAGGCCTGCGGCGGCGCGAGATGCAGCACGACGCGCGCGAGCCCCGCGAGGCGCTCGAGCGTCCCCCGCCGGTCGAGATCGCCGACGATCGGGGTCGCCCCCGCCGCCCGCAATTCGGCTCGCCGGGCCGGCTGGCTCGTCAGGGCGACGATCCTCAGGTTTTTGCGCCGAGCGCGCAGCTGCTCGACGCAGCGCATGCCGACATCGCCGCAGCCGACGATCAGCACGCGCGACCGGCGCAAGATTCGTGTCGCAATCATGGTGTATGCGTAATTTGTAGCGGATGCATTGTAGCCGCCGTGCGCGATTGGCACGGTCCCCACATTTTGTTCTCAACGACTTTATGGCATTCAACGTAACCCTCAAGCAAAGCGGCCGGCAGTTCCAGGTCGAAGCCGACGAAACCGTACTGACGGCGGCGCTGCGCCAGAACGTACACCTGCCGTACGGCTGCAAGAACGGCGCATGCGGTTCGTGCAAGGGCACGATCGTGCAGGGCCGGATCGAGCAGGGGCCGCATGCGGCCTCGGCGCTGTCGAACGACGAGCGCACGCGCGGCTTCGCGCTGCTGTGCTGCTCGAAGCCGCAATGCGACCTGGAAATCGACGTGCGCGAAATCGCCGGGGTCGACGGCGTCCAGGTCAAGAAGCTGCCGTGCCGCGTGAACGCGCTCGAGCGCAAGGCCGACGACGTGGTCGTGCTGAAGCTGCAGTTGCCCGCCAACGAGCGCCTGCAGTACCTCGCCGGCCAGTACATCGAGTTCATCCTGAAGGACGGCTCGCGCCGCAGCTACTCGATGGCCAACGCGCCGCACGAGGACGGCCCGGTCGAGCTGCACATCCGCCACATGCCGGGCGGCAAATTCACCGACCACGTGTTCGGCGCGATGAAGGAGCGCGACATCCTGCGCTTCGAGGGCCCGCTCGGCACATTCTTCCTGCGCGAGGATTCCGACAAGCCGATCGTACTGCTCGCATCGGGCACCGGTTTCGCGCCGATCAAGGCAATCATCGAGCATGCGAAGCACCAGCAGCTCGGCCGGCCGATGACGCTCTATTGGGGCGCGCGCCGCAAGAAGGATCTGTATCTGCTCGAACTGGCGGAACAATGGTCGCGGGACGTGCCGAACTTCCGCTTCGTGCCGGTGCTGTCCGAACCCGACGACGGCGACGACTGGACCGGCCGCACGGGCTTCGTGCACCGCGCGGTGGTCGAGGATCTGCCGGATCTGTCCGGCTACCAGGTCTACGCCTGCGGCGCGCCCGTGATGGTCGAGTCGGCGCAGCGCGACTTCACCGCGCACCACGCGCTGCCCGCCGACGAGTTCTACGCGGACTCGTTCACGAGCGCGGCCGATCTCGCCCATCCGGTCTGAACGCGCCGGCCCGGGCGCCCCGCCGTGACATCAATTTGTTGCGTCACGGCGGTTTACTTGAAGCGGCGTGATGCCGTATGCTTGCGCACATGAACCGCTTCCTGTCCGTCCTCCGACGTCGCCGCTCGCCGCTCCTTCCGGATGCCGCCGGCTCGTCACGGACTCGCGCGTAACCCCGTCTCACCGGTTACGCACAAGCGGTTCGAACCACCAAGCCACGGCCTCCCGTGGCTTTTTTATTGTCCTGTTCCCTGACCGTCTGCTGGAGTTTGCCGCCATGCCCCTGAACGACTATCCGATCGACTCGCTGATGTACATCACGAACCGCCCCGACCTCGTGTTCACGCACGGCAAGGGCTCCTGGCTCTACGATCACACCGGCAAGCGCTATCTGGATTTCATCCAGGGCTGGGCGGTCAACAGCCTCGGTCACTGCGACGACGGCGTCGTCGAAGCGCTCAGAGCCCAGGCCGGCAGGCTGCTGAACCCGTCGCCCGCGTTCTACAACGAGCCGATGGCGAAGCTGGCCGGCTTGCTCACGCAGCACAGCGTGTTCGACAAGGTGTTCTTCACGAACAGCGGCGCCGAGGCGAACGAAGGCGCGATCAAGCTCGCGCGCAAATGGGGCCGCAAGTTCCGCAACGGTGCGTACGAAATCATCACGTTCGACCACAGCTTCCACGGCCGGACGCTCGCGACGATGTCCGCGAGCGGCAAGCCCGGCTGGGACACGATCTACGCACCGCAGGTGCCGGGCTTTCCGAAGGCCGAGCTGAACAACATCCATTCGGTCGAGAAGCTGATCACCGACAAGACCGTCGCCGTGATGCTCGAACCGATCCAGGGCGAAGGCGGCGTGATTCCCGCCACGCGCGAATTCATGCAGCAGCTGCGCGCCCTCACGAAACAGCACAACCTGCTGCTGATCGTCGACGAAGTGCAAAGCGGCTGCGGCCGCGCGGGTACCCTGTTCGCGTACGAGCTGTCCGGCATCGAGCCGGACATCATGACGCTCGGCAAGGGCATCGGCAGCGGCGTGCCGCTTGCCGCGCTGCTGTCGAAGGCGGATGTCGCGGTGTTCGAGGCGGGCGATCAGGGCGGCACCTACAACGGCAATCCGCTCATGACGGCGGCAGGCTACGCGGTGATCTCGCAACTCGTCGCGCCGGGCTTCCTCGAAGGCGTGCGCGCGCGCGGCGAGTACCTGAAACGCCGGCTGCTCGAGCTGTCGGAGGAGCGCGGTTTCGAGGGCGAACGCGGCGAAGGCCTGCTGCGCGCGCTGCTGCTCGGCAAGGACATCGGCGCGCAGATCGTCGAGAAGGCGCGCGACATGCAGCCCGACGGCCTGCTGCTGAACGCCGCTCGCCCGAACCTGCTGCGCTTCATGCCGGCGCTCAACGTCAGCAACGACGAGATCGACCAGATGATGGCGATGCTGCGCTCGATCCTCGATTCGCTCTGATCGGAAGCCCCGCCCATGGCTGCCCTCCACGGCGACGACGTCGCGATCCGTCCGTTCGAACCCGCCGACACCGATGCCGTGCTGGCGGTGTGGCGCGAGGCGTTCCCTCACTATTCGGCGGCGGACGCGCAGCCCCATCGCGATCCGCGACGCTCGATCGAGCTGAAGCTCGCGACCCAGCCCGAGCTGTTCTTCGTCGCGACCTGCGGCGGGCGGATCGCGGGCACGCTGATGGCCGGCTACGACGGTCATCGCGGCTGGCTGTATTCGCTCGGCGTCGGGCACGGCGCGCGGCGGCTCGGCATCGGCCGCGCGCTGATCGCCCATGCGGAAGCGGCGCTCGCCGCGCGCGGCTGCCTGAAGGTCAACCTGCAGGTACTGCCGGGCAACGACGATGCCTGTCGTTTCTACGAGACGCTCGGCTACCGCTTCGAGGAACGGATCTCGTTCGGCAAGCCCCTGCGGGCGGGCTGATCCCGCCCGGGCAGCGGGCCGGTCCGCGTCAACGCGCGATCGGCCCCGCCCCCGGCAGCGGATTGCCGAGCGAGTCGGTCGGCACCGCCTGCTGCTCGAACGCGGCGAAGTAAGCGGCCCATTGCGCGCCGCCCAGGTCGACCAGCAGCGCACCGTCCTGCCAGACGTCGTTATGGTCGTTGCCGTCGTCGCCGGCACGGTGCTGGAAATGCACGCCCGTCGACCCCTGGTTCATGTGCGTGTCGTGAATGCCATTGCCCTCCGCGTAGCGGCGGCCGAACACGTACAGGTCGAGGCCCTGCTGCTGCGCGGCGGTGACGAGCCGCATGACCGACGGAATCGGCTCCGGCTGCTCGCTGCCGTCCATCACGTCGCTCGGCCGCCACGCGCCCGTCCCGTTCAGGATGTCGCTGCGCATGAAGTCGAGCGCGGGCAGCGCATCGCGATTCGTCAGGTCGGTATAGCCTTCCGCCGCCTGGGCGAGCGTCTGCGTCACCGGATGCTGGAAATCGTAGACGAGCTTGTACGTGAGCAGATCGTCCGCGTCGTTGGTGCCGACGTTGATCGCGACGTCCCAGTCGCCCGTGGGCAGCGCAAGCGTGAGATGGACGTGATACTGGATTTCGCTGCCGCGCCCCACCGATCTGAGGCCCACGATCTGCTTCACCTTCGCTTTCGCGAAGCCGTAATCAAGACTCATCGCTGATTCGCTCCTTCGGGTAAGAGGGGTGCGCCGCGCACGATGCGGCGACGGTACCGCCCATGACGCGATCGCCGTCGCGCCACTCCGGCAGGATCGACGCGCCCCGTGTCCGCGCGATGACGGCCGGGTACGCGCTTCGCCTAGAACGGTTCGACGATCTGGCTGACGGCCGGCGCGGCGCCCGCCGCGTAGTCCAGCCGCACGATCAGATTGAAGACCTGCGGATTCCACGGGTCCGGATAGGTGCCGGACTCGGCGCCCAGCGCGGCAAGCAACTGCGGGATATGGCCGTGATGCCAGCAAACCACGATCCGCTTGCCCGCATACTTTTGCTTGCCCAGCAGATCGGTCGCGAGCTTGCCGTAGTCCTTGTCGTCGATCGATGCGTCAAGCGCGACGCCCACGTGCTGCGACAACGGCGTCACCGTTTCGACCGGCCGGGCGCTGTCTTTCGACGTCGCGGCCGCGAAGATGAAATCGGGTTGGCCGAACGTGTCCGGCACATAGGCCGCGACGGATGCGGCACGCGCATAGCCGGCGGGAGACAGGTTCGGGTCGCCGGCATCCTGAGGTTTCTCGGCGTGCCGCATGACGAGGATGAACTGGGGGGCGTGAGTCATGATGCGGGGCTCCAGGGCGCGACATCGACGATGAGCCGCGGCGCGGCGGCCGCGACGAACGGGAAGCGGAATGACCGGCGCAGCGCCGGCGTCTGAATTATAGGCAGCGCAACGCGGCACGACGCACAATGTGCGGGCGCTCTCGCGAGCCTGTCGCGCCGCCATGAAAAAACCGCCACGGCGCGAGCACGTGGCGGCTTCGGCAGAACGACCCGCCCGGCATCCGGAGCACCGCCCGACCACGGTCGGCGCACCCGGACCGCCAGGGTCACTCGCCCAGATACGCGGCGCGCACCTTCGGATCGTTCAGCATCTGCTTCGCGTCCCCCGACATCGTCACCGTGCCGGAGTCCATCACGTAACCGCGATCGGCGGCCTGCAGCGCAAGACGCGCATTCTGCTCGACGAGCAGCACCGTGAGCCCTTCCTTGGAGATCTCGCGCACGACTTCGAAGATCTTCTCGACCATGATCGGCGACAACCCCATCGACGGTTCGTCGAGCAGCAGCAGCTTCGGCTTGCTCAGGATCGCGCGCGCCATCGCGAGCATCTGCTGCTCGCCGCCCGACAGCGTGCCGGCCAGCTGCGTCGCCCGCTCCTTCAGGCGCGGGAAGAAGCCGAACATCCGATCGACGTCCTTCTTGATCCCGTCCGTGTCGTTGCGCAGATACGCGCCCATCTGCATGTTCTCGATGATCGACATCCGCGCGAAGATCCCGCGGCCTTCCGGCACCATCGCGAGGCCACGCTTGAGCAGTTCGTGAGTCGGCACGCCCTTGATCGACTGGCCGTCGTACTCGATGTCGCCCGCCGAATACGGCTTGAGACCCGTGATCGCCTTCATCGTCGTGGTCTTGCCGGCGCCGTTCGCGCCGATCAGCGTGACCAGCTCGCCCTGGCGGACTTCCAGATCAACGCCCTTGACGGCCTGGATGCCGCCGTAGTTGACCTGCAGGCCCTTGATTTTCAACATTGCCGCTGCCATCAGTGCACCCCTGCGCCGAGATATGCCTCAATCACCTTCGGATCCTTCTGCACGTCCTGCGGCAGACCCTCGGCGATCACCTTGCCGTAATCGAGCACCGTCATCCGGTTGCACAGACCCATCACGAGCTTCACGTCGTGCTCGATCAGCAGGATCGTGCGGCCGTCGGAACGGATCTTGTCGAGCAGACGCGTCAGCTCGACCTTCTCGGTCGCGTTCATCCCCGCCGCCGGTTCGTCGAGCGCGAGCAGCTTCGGATCGGTCGCGAGCGCGCGGGCGATCTCGAGCCGGCGCTGATGGCCGTAGGACAGGTTGCGGGCCGTGTAGTCCGCGTATTGCAGCACGCCGACATAATCGAGCAGCTCGATCGCGCGCTCCTTGATTTCGCGCTCTTCCTTGCGTTCGGCCGGCGTCTGGAACACCGCGCCGATCAGGCCGTGCTTGGTGCGCACATGGCGGCCCACCATCACGTTCTCGAGCGCGGTCATGCCGCCGAAGAGCCGGATGTTCTGGAAGGTCCGCGCAATCCCGGCCTTCGCGACCTGATGCACCGCCGTGGGGGTGTAATGCTCGCCGTCGAGCTTGAATTCACCGGAATCGGGCGTATAGAGCCCCGTGATCACGTTGAAGAACGTGGTCTTGCCTGCGCCGTTCGGGCCGATCAACCCGTAGATCTGCCCTTCCTTGATCTCGAGACCGACGTCGGACAGCGCCTGCAGCCCGCCGAAGCGCTTGTTCACGCCCTTGACGGACAGTCGAATTTGTTCGCTCATTGCATTGCTCTCCCGCATGCCGTTCGTTACGCGCGCGCCGGCTTCTTGCCGCGCTTCGCCAGTTTCGCGATCCTGTCCTCATGCTTCGGCGCCGGCCAGATGCCTTCCGAGCGATACAGCATGATGAGCACCATCGCGAGGCCGTACAGGCCCTGACGGATCACTTCCGTATCGATGATGTCGTGGCCGAACAGCGCGTGCTGCAGCGGACTCATCGTCGAGCGCAGGAATTCAGGGAACACCGCGAGCAGCACCGCGCCGAGAATCACGCCGGGGATGTGCCCCATGCCGCCCAGCACCACGCAGGCGAGCACGACGATCGATTCCCAGAACGTGAACGATTCGGGCGACACGAAGCCCTGGAACGCGCCGAACATCGCACCCGACAGGCCGCCGAACGACGCGCCCATCGCGAACGCGAGCAGCTTCACGTTGCGGGTGTTGATGCCCATCGCCTTGGCGGCCACCTCGTCTTCGCGGATCGCGGCCCACGCACGGCCGATGCGCGAGTGCTGCAGGCGCGTACACACCCAGATCACGCACAGCGCGGCGATCACGAACAGGTAGTAGTACATGTAGACCGACGGCAGCGTGAAGCCGAAGATCGTATGCGTCTGCGCCAGGTTGAAGCCGGCGATCGACACGGGATCGATCCCCGTCACCCCCTGCGGCCCGTTCGTGATGTTCACCGGCCGGTCCAGGTTGTTCATGAAGATCCGCACGATCTCGCCGAAACCCAGTGTCACGATCGCGAGGTAGTCGCCGCGCAAACGCAGCGTCGGC
The DNA here is from genome assembly GCF_034721475.1 of Burkholderia alba. NCBI lineage: Bacteria > Pseudomonadati > Pseudomonadota > Betaproteobacteria > Burkholderiales > Burkholderiaceae > Burkholderia > Burkholderia alba. The sequence goes on from NZ_JAWJWL010000014.1 coordinate 84,061, forward strand.
GCGCCGAGCAGGATGCCGAACAGCGCGGCCACGGCCATCGCGATCGGCACGATCACCAGAAACGGCACGTGCAGGCCGCCCGGCACCAGCTGCGCGATCCACTCGAAATTGTTCGTCAGGTGGGGCGAGCTGAGCAGCGCGGCCGTATAGGCGCCCACCGCGTAGAACGCGATGTAGCCCAGGTCGAGCAGGCCGGCGAAACCCACCACCACGTTGAGCCCCAACGCGAGCATCACGTACAGCATCGCGAAATCGAGCACGCGCACCCAGTAATTGCCGCCCGCCGCCCCGATCAGGAGCGGCGCGGCGACCACGAATGCGGCGACCAGAATGCCGACGGCATAGGTCTTCGCGCCTTTGCGTTCTTCCACGAGCGACGTCGACGTTTCGATCGGTTGAATGGATGTCATGTTGTTCTCCTTACGCACGATCGGCAACGCGTTCGCCCAGCAGGCCCGACGGGCGGAATACCAGCACGATGATCAGCACGATGAACGCGAACACGTCCTGGTAGTTGCTGCCGAACACGCCCCCCGTCAGATTGCCGATGTAGCCCGCGCCGAGCTGCTCGATCAGGCCGAGCAGCACGCCGCCCACCATCGCGCCGCCGAGGTTGCCGATCCCGCCGAGCACCGCGGCCGTGAACGCCTTCATGCCGGGGATGAAGCCCATGTAGAAGTGCACGTTGCCGTATTCGGACGCGATCATCACACCGGCCAGCGCGGCCAGCGCGGAGCCGATCATGAAGGTCGCCGAGATCACGAAGTTCGGATTCACGCCCATCAGGCTCGCCGTGTTCGGGTTCTCCGCGATCGCGCGCATCGCCCGGCCGAGCTTCGTCTTGTGGACCAGCAGCAGCAGCCCGGCCATCACGAGGAACGCCACCGCGATGATCACGATTTCGGTCACCGAGATCACCGCGCCCGGTGTCGTGTCGGTCGCATGAATCACGTTGATCGGATTGGTCGGCAGCAGTTGCGGAAACGGCAGCGGGTTGCGCGACCAGATCATCATCGCGGCCGTCTGCAGCAGGATCGACACGCCGATCGCGGTGATCAGCGGCGCGAGGCGCGGCGCGCGACGCAGCGGCCGGTACGCGACCCGTTCGATCGTGAAGCCGACGCACGCGCAGACGACGGCGGCGATACCCAGGCCGATCGTCAGCGTCGCGACGTTGCCAAGCTCGGGGAAATGGTTCTGCAGCACCGTGATCGCGGACAGCGCAACCATCGCGCCGATCATCAGCACGTCGCCGTGCGCGAAGTTGATGATGCCGAGAATGCCGTACACCATCGTATAGCCCAACGCGATGATGGCGTAGACACTGCCGAGCACCAGCCCGTTGAGGATCTGCTGGACGAAAATATCCATTTAAAGCTCCTTGGCCCGTGCAGCTGGATGAACGCTGCGCCCCGCCGATCAAGCGGCGGCATCGCGTCATCTCAACGACACTGCGGGTACTAATAAACCGGTAAGGGTAATGTCGCCCCGGCGCACGCCGCGCGGCCTGTATCGCCGCGCGCGCTACCGGAACGGATACAAAAACGGCACCACACTGGGTCCGGTGCCGTCGCGAGTCCCGTCGCTACTTCGTCACGACATCGAGGACGGTTTTCCTTGCCTCCTTGAAGTCGTAGAGCGTCTTCGCGCCATCGTTCCGCGAGTCCGCCGGATTGCCCGCGAGTCCGCCGAGCGCCGGCTGGCGTTCGGTGGACGGCATCCCGGACAATCCGGCGAACCCGCCGGCCGATGCGGCGCGCTTTCGTGCGTCGACGTTCACGCAAACAGCGTCTCGCATGAACGGCGCGACTGCTTGCGCCGGTGTAGGCAGGCGTGCTTCGTCGTACCGCATGACGTCCGCGCCGTTCGCCGTGCCCGGCAACGGGGATTCCCCGCCCGGCCGGCTCCGGTTCCGCCGCGCGAATGCCGCGCGCTCGACCACCCTGGCGGGCTTCACACCGCCGCCGCCAAGGATTTGTGCTCCGTTGCCGAGCGCCGCCCGCATGGCGGGCAAGCTGCTCGCGGCGCCCGCGCGGCCGGCATGGCCGGCGCGGGGCGCGCATTCGATGTCGTGTCGCGTGCAGACGAGCGCGCGCGCACGCGCGGATGCCAGTGCCGCATGATCGGGATGCATCGACGAGGATGAGGTTTGCACGATGTTCGAGTCGCTTTCGGTGTCCGACGCCGGGACCGGCGCATCCGCATGCAGATGTCCGACCGCTGCCGTCCCCCGGCTGTCCTGCCATTGCGTAGCAACTTGCGTGCCGGTCGGGATTCCCGCGGCGCGGCGGCGGCCCGCCCGCCGTGCATCGTCCGGCCGACGCGCGAGATGGCCGACGACGAAAACCGGCATTTGTGCATGGATCGCCGCACCCGGCCGAGCGCCATGGGCATTATTTGCGCCCACGTCGCGCCTGCCCGAGTCGGCCGCGCGCGTCCGGCCGATTCGGCCTGTGCCGGCGGCAGACACCCCGCGGATCCGCTCATTCGCGGCCGCCGATCCTTTCGATGCCGCCCCACTATTGCGGCAACCGGCAGGCATTGCAACCACAGCGGCAACGGGCCCGGCGTAAGCCAACTTCACATGCATCGAATAGGTCTCCCGCGCCTTGCAAAAACCACGTCTTATGGCCTCCGGGCCTGAAAACGGGCGCATTGTAACTCTATTTATAGAACGACCAATATTCCTGATTCGACAGGGTTTTCCTGCATTGCAACCTTTTTTGAGTCCTTGGTTTTGCCTTGAATAGCAACCCAGTTGCACCACTGAAAGGCTGCAGGGTTGCTCTCGTAAGAATTGTCGCCCAAAACAAAAGCGCGCCCAAGGCGCGCTTTTGTCGACGGAAAGGCAGATGAAAGGCGAAGTTAGGCGGCGGGCGGCAAGTTCAGACCACGCGGCAACGGGAACGACACGCTCTCTTCGATCCCCTCGAGCGCGCGCACGTTGCGCACGCCGAGTTCGCGCAAACGGGCGATCACGGCCTGCGCGAGCACTTCCGGCGCGGATGCGCCCGCCGTCACGCCGATCCGGCGCTTGCCGGCCACCCAGGCGGGGTCGATCTGATCCGGCGCGTCGACCATGTAGGCCGCGACGCCGCGCTTCTCGGCGACTTCGCGCAAGCGGCTCGAATTCGAGCTGTTGGGGCTGCCGACGACGATCACGACGTCGCACTGCGGCGCCATGAACTTGACCGCATCCTGGCGATTCTGCGTTGCATAGCAGATGTCCTGCTTCTTCGGCTCGCGAATCGCGGGGAATTTCCGCTTCAGTGCGCCGATGATCTCGGCCGCGTCGTCGACCGACAGCGTGGTCTGCGTGACGAGCGCGACGCGCTCCGGATCGGGCAACTCGAGTGCGACGACATCCTCGACACTCTCGACGAGGTGCATGCCGCGCTCGACCTGCCCCATCGTGCCTTCCACTTCCGGGTGGCCCTTGTGGCCGATCATCACGATGTCGACGCCGTCCTGGCGCATCTTCGCGACCTCGACATGCACCTTCGTGACGAGCGGGCAGGTGGCGTCGTAAATGCGCAGGCCCCGCACGTCCGCCTCGTCGCGCACCGCCTTCGAGACGCCGTGCGCGCTGAAAATCACCGTGTTGCCGGCCGGCACGTCCTCGAGTTCCTCGACGAAAATCGCGCCTTTTTTCTTCAGATCCTCGACCACGTACTTGTTGTGGACGATTTCGTGGCGCACGTAGATCGGCGCGCCGTGCATCGCGATCGCGCGCTCGACGATCTCGATCGCACGGTCGACGCCCGCGCAGAACCCGCGCGGCTGCGCAAGCAGGATTTCGGCGTCGGCCGCGACGGTCGGACCGGAAAGCGTATCCGTGGAGCTCATGATTACAGGATCCCGATGATTTTCACTTCGAACGCGAGCGCCTGCCCCGCGAGCGGATGGTTGAAGTCAAAGAGGGCGGAGGTTTCGCCGATTTCCTTCAGCACGCCCGCATAGCGGCCGCCGTCCGGCGCGTTGAACTCGATCAGGTCGCCCGGAGCGAACTCTTCGCCGACCATGCCGTTCTCGCGCAGCGTCGCCATCGACACGCGCTGAATCATGTCCGGATTGCGCGGCCCGAATGCCTGCTCGGGCGTTAGCTGAAAAGTCGAATGGTGGCCCGCCTTGAGCCCGATGAGAATGTCTTCCAGCGACGGCGCCAGTTGCCCGGCGCCGAGCAGCAGCGTAGCCGGCTTGTCGGCAAACGTGCTGACGATATCCGCGCCGTCGGCCAGTGCAAGCCGGTAGTGCAGCGTGACGTGGGAACCGGGCTTCACTTCGGAAATATCGATGAGGCTCATGAGTGACTCGTTCAATCAGCGCCTGAAACGGCCAAGCGGCCCAGCGCAAAACCCGTATTGTAAGTCACCTGAGCGATCGGGGCTGAGTACAGGGCGACATTCGCGTTGCGGCCGCGCAGAAATGGGAGAGAGGTCCGATGCAGATCCGTTCACCCGCGTGCGACGAAACCGCGCAGGCATCCCGCCTCGAGGCGGCAACCGCCGCCGAGCGAGGCCGCGACCTGCCGCGCGAGCGGCTGCTGGAGCGCGGCGCCGCGGCGCTGTCCAATGCGGAATTGGTCGCCCTGCTGCTCTGCACCGGCCTGCCCGGTCACGACGTATTCTGCGTCGCGCACGCGCTCCTCGACCGTTTCGGCTCGCTGCGCGCACTGCTCGACGCCACGCCCCGCGATTTCGGCGGGCTCCGCGGCATCGGGCCGGCACGCACGGCGATGCTCGTCGCGGTCATCGAACTGGCGCGTCGCGCGCTCGCCGAGAAGGCGCGGGAGTTGCCGCTGATCGATTCGCCCGGCGCGGTCGAGGACTATTTGCGGCTGCTGATCGGCACCCGGCCTCACGAGGTATTCGTCTGTCTGTTCCTCGACGCGCGGCACCGGCTCGTGCAGACGGAGGAAAGCGCGCGCGGGTCGCTGACGCGGATGGCCGTCTATCCGCGCGAAATCGTGCGCCGCGCGCTGTCGCTCAACGCGGCCGCGCTGGTCGTCGCCCATAATCACCCCTCCGGCGCGGTACGCCCCAGCGCCGAGGACCGGCGGCTCACCCGGGTGCTGCACGATGCGCTCGCGCTGGTCGACGTCCGCCTGCTGGATCATTTCGTGGTGGGCGCGCACGAAACCTTTTCGTTCGCGCAAGCCGGCTGGATGTAGTCGCGCGCGCGGCCCGGAAGCCCGCCCCAGGCGGCCCGGGCCGGACCGAGCGCGCAAGCGGGCGGCATGCCGAAATTGGGTTTGATTTTCCTGATGTTTTTCTGTTAGAATCGCCGTCTGACTTTTTTCCAACCAGTTCTGAAGCCACCGAAGGCCTTGTTATCCGTATCAAGGGCATTTCGAGCGCGACCAAGGATCACGTGGTCGTTCAAGGAAACCTTCACCGGCGGTCGAACCCCGAATTCAGCGTATTAGGAGTGCTCTCATGGCACGCGTATGCCAAGTAACTGGGAAAGCGCCGATGAGCGGCAACAACGTTTCCCACGCCAACAACAAAACGAAGCGCCGCTTCCTGCCGAATCTGCAAAACCGCCGGTTCTGGGTGGAGAGCGAAAACCGCTGGGTGCGTCTGCGCGTCTCGAACGCCGGCCTGCGCCTGATCGATAAGAACGGCATCGATTCCGTGCTCGCAGATCTGCGCGCACGCGGCGAAGCCTAAGCCTAAGGAGCTCAATCATGGCAAAAGGCGCACGCGACAAGATCAAGCTGGAGTCGACCGCTGGCACGGGTCACTTCTATACGACCACGAAGAACAAGCGCAACATGCCGGAAAAGATGGAGATCATGAAGTTCGATCCCGTCGTCCGCAAGCACGTGGCGTACAAAGAAACCAAGATCAAGTAATCTCCGGTTTCCACGCGCTTCACGACAAAAGCCCCGCCATCGCGGGGCTTTTTGTTTTGGCGAGCGCACGCCGTCCGGCCCGACGCGGTATGCTCTGCCCTTTCCGCTCATGGGTAGCGCACGGCGGGAAAGATAAGACGAAAAGCGCGGAAACGGAGATGCAGCATGGATTTCGATGTGGCTATCGTGGGCAGCGGCCTGGCAGGACTCTCGGTCGCGCTTAACCTGGCCGAAACGCGGCGGGTCGCGTTGATCGCGAAGCGATCGATCATGGAAGGGGCAAGCGATCACGCGCAAGGCGGTATCGCCGCGGTGCTCGATTCGACCGATAGCGTGGAGAACCACGTCCGCGATACGCTGATCGCGGGGGCCGGCCTCTGCGACGAAACCGCCACGCGTTTCATCGTCGAGCACGGCCGAGGCGCAATCGAATGGCTGATCTCGCAGGGCGTGCCGTTCACCCGGGACGACGCCGCCGAGCTCGGCTTTCACCTGACCCGCGAAGGCGGCCACAGCCATCGCCGCATCATCCACGCCGCCGACGCGACCGGCCACGCTGTGCTCGCGACGCTGAGCGAACGCGCGCGACGCCATCCGAACATCACGTTCTTCGAAGACCATCACGCGATCGACCTGATCACGTCGGACCGGCTCGGCCTGCCCGGCCACCGCTGCCTCGGGCTCTACGCGCTCGATGTGCAAAGCGGCCGCACCGTTACCATCGAAGCGCCGCATACGGTGCTTGCGACAGGCGGCGCCGGCAAGGTCTATCTGTATACGACGAACCCCGACACCGCGACCGGCGACGGCATCGCGATGGCCTGGCGGGCCGGCTGCCGCGTCGCGAACATGGAGTTCATCCAGTTCCATCCGACCTGCCTGTTCCACCCGTACGCGAAGTCGTTCCTGATCTCCGAAGCAGTGCGCGGCGAAGGCGGCCTCCTCAGACTGCCCGACGGCACCCGCTTCATGCCCGCGCACGACGAGCGCGCGGAGCTTGCGCCACGCGACATCGTCGCGCGGGCGATCGACTTCGAAATCAAGAAGCGCGGGATCGACTGCGTGTTCCTCGACATCAGCCACCAGCCGGAAGCGTTCCTGCGCGAGCATTTCCCGACGATCCACGCGCGCTGTCTCGAGTTCGGCATCGACATCGCGAAACAGCCGATCCCGGTCGTGCCGGCCGCGCACTACACCTGCGGCGGCGTCGTCACGGATCTGGCCGGACGCACCGATCTGGCAGGCCTGTACGCGGTGGGCGAAACGTCATACACCGGTCTGCACGGCGCGAACCGCCTGGCCAGCAATTCGCTGCTCGAATGCCTGGTGATCGGCCGCGCGGCGGCCGAGGCGATCGAGCAAGCGGGCTATGAGTCGGCCGCGCACGGACCGCTGCCCGCGTGGGACGAAAGTCGCGTCTCCGATCCGGACGAGGAAGTCGTCGTCGCACACAACTGGGACGAACTGCGCCGCCTGATGTGGAACTACGTCGGCATCGTGCGCACCGACAAGCGCCTGGAACGAGCACGGCACCGCCTCACGCTGCTGCGCGACGAGATCCACGAGTACTACGCGAATTTCCGGGTGAGCCGCGATCTGCTTGAACTGCGCAATCTGGTCGACGTCGCCACGCTGATCGTTGACGGCGCGCAGGCACGGCGCGAGAGCCGTGGGCTGCACTTCAGCCGCGACTGGCCGTTGCCGCTGCCGAAGACCCTGCCGACCGTACTGTCGCCGCGCGGTCCGAACGGGTAAGCGGCATCACGCCGGTCCAGGCGTCTGCGCGCTGCGCAACAGAAAAAAGCCGTTGGCCACGCATCGCGCCAACGGCTTTTTCATGGGGTCGGGGGCTCCCGGCCCGATCGCTCGGCCTAATCGACGATCCGCATCGAGAAGTCCGTCGCGCGCACGTCCTTCGTCAGCGCGCCGATCGAGATCCGGTCGACCCCGGTTTCCGCAATCGCGCGGACCGAATCGAAATTGACGCCACCCGATACTTCGAGCACCGCCCTGCCGCCCGCGACGCGCACCGCATCGCGCATCATGTCGAGCGTGAAATTGTCGAGCAGCACCGATTCCGCACCGTGCGCGAGCGCCGTATCGAGTTGCCCGAGCGTCTCGACCTCGACCTGTACCGGTACGCCGGCCCGCAACGCGAACGCCGCATCGAGCGCCTCGCCCACGCCGCCCGCCGCGGCAATGTGGTTCTCCTTGATCAGGATGCCGTCGTAGAGCGCCAGACGCTGGTTCGCGCCGCCGCCCACGCGCACCGCGTACTTCTGCGCCAGCCGCAGGCCCGGCAAGGTCTTGCGGGTGTCGAGGATGCGCGCGCGCGTCCCCGATATCCTGTCGATGTAGCGACGCGTCGCGCTCGCGACGCCCGACAGCAGCTGCAGGAAATTGAGGCCGTTGCGTTCGCCCGTCAGCAGCGAACGCGCAGGGCCCCGCAGTTCGCAGACGGTCGAACCCGCCGCCATCCAGTCGCCTTCGCGGTACTGCCATTGCACGTCGATCGCCGGATCGATCGCGCGCATCACCGCACCGAACCACGGCACGCCGCACAGCACCGCGTCCTCGCGCACGATGATCCGCGCGGTGCGCGCCGCGCCGTCGGGCACGAGGCGCCCGGTCTGATCGCCGCTGCCGACGTCTTCCGCCAGCGCATCGGCCACGTTGCGCGCGAGCGCCGCCTCGAATGCCGCGCCGTACTGCTGCGTGATTTCCGCGTACAGCGGAGAAACCGCGTCCTTCATGCCGCCCCCACGTTGGAAAACAGTTGCGCGTCGCGCTGCAGATCGCCGCTCGCCTGAACACGCTGCTTGTGGCGCGCGGCGAAATCCAGCATCCGGTCGATCGGCACGCGAGCCCGCTGGCCCAGCGCCGGATCGACGAAGATCTCGTTGTGGCCGCGCTCCAGCACGTCGGCCAGATTCGTCAGCCCGTTCATCGCCATCCACGGGCAATGCGCGCAGCTCTTGCAGGTCGCGCTGTTGCCGGCCGTCGGCGCTTCGATGAAGGTCTTGCCGGGCGCCGCGAGGCGCATCTTGTGCAGGATGCCGAGATCGGTGGCGACGATGAAGTGCGACGCGTCGAGCCTGACCGCCGCATCGATCAGTTGCGTCGTCGAACCGACCACGTCGGCGAGCGCAACCACGTTCTCCGGCGACTCCGGATGCACGAGCACCTTGGCATGCGGGTGCTCGGCGCGCAGCAGTTCGAGTTCGATGCCCTTGAATTCGTCATGGACGAGGCACGACCCTTGCCACATCAGCATGTCCGCGCCGGTTTTCTTCTGGATATAGCCGCCGAGATGGCGGTCCGGCGCCCAGATGATCCTTTCGCCGCGCGCATGCAGATCGGCAATGATCTCAAGGCCGATCGACGACGTGACCATCCAGTCGGCGCGCGCCTTCACGGCTGCGCTGGTATTCGCGTAGACGACCACCGTGCGATCGGGATGCGCATCGCAGAACGCGGAAAACTCATCGACCGGGCAACCGAGATCCAGCGAGCACGTCGCATCGAGATCGGGCATCAGAATCCGCTTGCCGGGGCTCAGGATCTTCGCTGTCTCGCCCATGAAGCGCACACCGGCGACGATCAGCGTCTGCGCGTCGTGATCGCGGCCGAAACGCGCCATCTCGAGCGAATCCGCCACGCAGCCGCCCGTCTCGTCGGCCAGCTCCTGCAGATCCCCGTCGACATAATAGTGCGCGACCAGCACCGCCTTTTCGCGCTTGAGCAGCGCCTTGACACGCGCTTTCAGCGCATCGCGCTGTGCGGCGGACGGCGTATCGGGCACCTTCGCCCACGCCTGTCCGACGCCGCACACCGCCCCCGCCGAGAGCGGCCGGTCGTATTCGACGGGTTTGATCGCCGATTGCATTGTGATCTCCTCAGCCCTGCTGATCGGCCGCCCGCCTGTGGGAAACGGACGGCCCAAATGAAAAAACCCCGCCAACGCGGGGTTTGTGACGTCCTGAAATTCTAATCGATTTCAGATCAGGCGTAGCGCCGCAGGCGCGTCGCGAATTCCTGCAAAGCCTTGATGCCGCTTTGTTCGGCGCGGTGACACCAATCCTGCAATTGAGCGAGCAGCTGTTCGCGCGACGCGTTCGAACGATCCCAGATCGCGGCCAGATCCTTGCGCAGCTGGAAGTAGGTGTGCAGCTTCTGGCTGTTCGCGAAGATTTCCGGCAGCAGACGCTTCTGCGGCTCGTCAAGGCCCGCCTCGTCCTTGTGGAACCACTTGCGCGCGCCGTGCATCAGCTGATACTTCTCGCGAGCGCCCAGTTCCTTCAGATGCGCGAGCTCCTGGCGATACGCGCGCTTCACGGCCTTGCCGTAACGCGCCATCACTTCATAGCGGTTCGACAGCACGGCTTGCAGCGTTTCCTGGTCCAGCACCGCCTTGCGCGCGGCGAGGCGCGGCGTCGGCGCGATCTTCTTCACCTTCGCGAGCCGGAACGCCGACATGATACGGATGTACATCCAGCCGATGTCGAACTCATACCACTTGTTCGACAGCTTGGCCGACGTCGCGAACGTATGGTGATTGTTGTGCAGTTCTTCGCCGCCGATCACGATACCCCAGGGGAAAATGTTGGTGCTCGCATCGGCCGCGTTGAAGTTGCGATAGCCCCAGAAGTGCGCGAGACCGTTGACGACACCCGCCGCCCAGAACGGGATCCACACCATCTGCACCGCCCAGACGGTCAGGCCGACGAGCCCGAACAGCGCGACGTCGATCACCATCATCAGGCTGATGCCGAGGATCGGGTACTTCGAATACAGATTGCGTTCGATCCAGTCGTTCGGCGTGCCGTGGCTGAACTTGCGCATCGTCTCTTCGTTCTTCGCTTCCGCGCGGTACAGTTCCGCCCCTTCGAGCAGCACCTTCCAGATGCCGCGCGTTTGCGGGCTGTGCGGATCTTCCTCGGTCTCGCACTTCGCGTGATGCTTGCGATGGATCGCCGCCCACTGGCCGGTCAGCATGCCCGTGGTAGTCCACAGCCAGAAGCGGAAGAAGTGGCTGGCGACCGGATGCAGGTCGAGCGCACGGTGCGCCTGGCAGCGATGCAGATAAACGGTGACGCCGATGATGGTGATGTGCGTCACGACCAGCGTAAACAGCACGATCTGCCACCACGAGAAGCGCAGCAGCCCGTTAGCCAGGAAATCGAGCAGGGAATTCAACAAGGCAGTTACCTGTGAAAGTTGCGACGCCGGGACGAACCGCCCGCGTCAAGAAAATGAAAGCATATCGCTTATCAGGACGAAATTTTACTGCATCTGTTCCAAGTCTTTGTAAAAAATGAACATTTTTTGCCGCAACGCAATACGGTTCCAGTCCGCTCCCGGACTGGAACCGTCATTTCGTCCCGTTGCGCAGGTCAGTTTTGCCGGATTCCCGGCCCGGCGATGTCTCCGGGCGCCTTGCCGGACGGGGCAAAGCCTTCCGGCAGGCCGACCACGCGCACTTCGCGCTGCGGAAACGGGATCGAAATCCCGTGTGCGGCAAAAAGCCGCCAGATGTTGCGGTTGACCGACGAGCGCACGCCCGCCGTCCCCTTCGCCGCGTCGGCGATCCAGAAGCCGAGTTCGAGATCGACGCCGTCCGCGCCGAAGCTCGCCAGGTACGGCGTCGGTGCCGGTTCGGCGAGCACCCGGTCGACGCCTTTCGCCGCGTCGGCCAGCAGCGTCATCGCATACTCGACATCGGTCGTGTACGCGACCTGCACCGCCACCTTCGCGTACCCGCGCGTCAGGTAGGACGACTGGTTCTGCACGACGTCGGTGATCAGCTTCTCGTTCGGGATCAGCGTCTCGTTGCCGTCGAGACCGCGCACGACCGTGTAGCGCGTGCGGATCTGCGTCACCACCCCCTGCAGGCCGCCGACGTTGATCGCGTCGCCGAGCCGGAGCGACCGGTCGAGCAGGATGATGAAACCCGACACGTAGTTGCTGGCGATCTTCTGCAGCCCGAAGCCGAGCCCCACGCCGAGCGCGCCCCCGAACACCCCGAGCACCGTCACGTCGATGCCGACGAGCGACAGGCCGATCAGGACCGCCGCGACGATCAGCAGCGCGCGACCGATCCGCGACAGCACGACCTTCAGGTTCGCGTCGAGCGTCTGCGCGCGCATCAGGCGCTCTTCCATGACGGAGCCGAGCCACATCGCCACGATCAGCGTCACGCACACCCACAGCATGCCGGACACCAGCGAGAGCAGCGTCAGGTGCGCATTCGCGACGCGGAACTGCACGCTGTCGAGCCAGTTCAGCACGTCGCGCTGAATGCCGAGCACCGTCAGCACCATGCCCGCCCACACGATGATCGACGCAACCTTCTCGACGACCGACAGCCACGCATGGGTATGCCCGTCGCGCGCGAATACCCGCCGCGCGACGAAGAACAGGATGTAGATGAGGCCGATGCCGAACAGCGGCACGAGCGCGAGCTGCAGCAGCGAGGTCGAGATGACGTCGTCGAGGGCGAGCTGGACCAGCCATGCGGCGATCCCGCCCATCAGCGGGAACAGCGCGCGATTCAGGCTTTGCGCGCCGGCGCCCGGCGAGCGGCCGGCCGCGCGCCGGCGCGCATCGAGCCGCCCGCGCAGATAACGCGCCGCGAACCACGCGACGCCCAGCGCGCCCACCAGCGCGAGGGCCTGCCAGAGCATCACCGGCTGGCCGAAGTCGCGGATGACGCTTTCGAGCCGATGGGACAGCAAACGGTTCGGAACCATGCGCCGGGCCGCCGCTTATTGCGCGCGCCGCTCGAGGACCGCCGCGAAAAAGCCGTCGGTCGCGTGGCGGTGCGGCCAGAGCGACAGGTAGTCGCCCATGTCCAGCTCGATGCGCTGGTCGGCCAGCACCTGCCCCGCCGGCACGAGCACGAACTCGGGGTGATCGGCGAGGAACTGCGTGACGATCGCTTCGTTTTCCGCATCCAGCACGCTGCAGGTCGCGTACACGAGGCGCCCGCCCTTCTTCACGAGGCGCGCGGCGCTGGCCAGGATCGATGCCTGCTTCGGCGCCAGCTCCGTGATCGACTCGCTCGACTGGCGCCATTTCAGATCGGGATTGCGGCGCAGCGTGCCGAGGCCGCTGCACGGCGCGTCGACCAGCACGCGGTCGATCTTGCCCGCGAGCCGCTTGATCTTCGCATCGTGCTCGCTGTCGATCAGGACCGGATTCACGTTGGACAGGCCGCTGCGCGCGAGGCGCGGCTTCAGCTTCGCGAGCCGCTTCTCGGAGATGTCGAACGCATACAGCCGCCCCGTCGAGCGCATCATCGCGCCGAGCGCGAGCGTCTTGCCGCCCGCGCCCGCGCAAAAATCGACCACCATCTCGCCGCGCCGCGGCGCGACGAGCGAACACAGCAGCTGGCTGCCTTCGTCCTGCACCTCGATCATTCCTTCTTCGAACAGCTTGAGCTTCGTCAGCGCGGGCTTGCCGGTCACCCGCACGCCGGTCGGCGCGAACGGCGTCGCGCCGGCATCGATACCGGCCGCCCTCAGGCCGTCGATCACCTGCTCGCGCGTCGCCTTCAGCGTGTTCGCCCGCAAGTCGAGGGGCGCCGCATAGTTGACCGCGGCAGCCAGCTGCGCCAGTTCGTCGGCGTCGAAGCGCTGCGCGAGCGCCTGGTGGATCCAGTCGGGCAGATTGGTGCGCACCCGCAGCGGCAGGCTCGCCGGGTCGATCTTCGCGACGTGATCGAGCCACGCCCATTCGCTGTCCGACGTGTACGGCTTGAGCGCCGACCGGCCGGCCGTCTGCATCAGGCCAAGCAGCGTCAGGCGTCGGGCCGGGCTGCCGGTGCCGCTCTCGGCCAGGTGCCCGTACTCCATCTTCCGGCGCAGCACCGCGAATACCGCTTCGGCGATCACGCCGCGCTCGGCGTGGCCCAGCTTCGGATGCGCGCGGAAGAAGCGGCTCGTCGTCGCGTCGGCCGGGCCGGCGAATTTCAGGACCTCGGCGAGCAGCGCCTCGGTTTGTCCAATCAGAAAGCCGTGCAGCTTCATACACCCTCACCCGTCGTTGTCGTATTCATGTCATCCGCGAAAAATCCGCGCGCTTCGTCCGGCGCGACCACCGCCCGTCCGCCTTCGAGCCTCAGTCGCCCGTCCACGAACCAGCGCACCGTGCGCGGATACAGTTCGTGCTCGACCGCCAGCACGCGGCCGGCCAGCGCCGCCGCATCGTCGCCCGCGCGCACCGGCACCGCCGCCTGCGCGACGATCGCGCCGCTATCCAGCTCCGGAATCACGAAATGCACGGTCGCGCCATGCAGCGCGACACCCGCATCGAGCGCCTGCTGGTGCGTATGGATGCCCTTGAAGCTAGGCAGCAGCGAAGGATGGATATTGAGCATCCGGCCCTCATATCGCTTGACGAAGGCCGGGGTCAGGATTCGCATGAAGCCCGCGAGCACGACGAGATCGGGGCTGAACCGGTCAATCTCGGCCGCGAGGGCCGCATCGAAGCTGTCCCGGCCGTCGAACCGGCGGTGGTCGACCACCGCGGTCGCGATACCGTGCGACGCGGCGAACGCCAGGCCGCCCGCATCGGGCCGATTGGCGATCACGGCGGCAATCTCGGCCGGCCAACCGTCCCGCGCGCACGCGCTGACGATGGCCTCCATGTTGCTGCCGCGACCGGAAATCAAGATAACAAGTTTTTTCATCCGCGAATTTTACCATTCGGCCTCCCTGAACCCGGCGTCCCGAGCCGCCCGGCCGCCCGAACGTTTATAATCTTCTGCTTTGCGGCTTCCGCCCGCGTCATCCCCACGCTGCCACCCGCTATCGTGAAAGTCTTCCGCGGCCTGCCCAACGCCGAGAGCCGCGCCCCGTGCGCGCTGACGATCGGCAATTTCGACGGTGTCCATCGCGGCCACCAGGCGCTGCTCGCGCGCGTGCGCGCGGCGGCGGACGCGCGCGGGCTGCCGGTATGCGTGATGACCTTCGAGCCGCATCCGCGGGAATTCTTCAACCCGGCCGGCGCACCGCCGCGCATCGCGATGCTGCGCGACAAGCTGGAAGCGCTGCGCGACCACGGCGTCGATCGCGTGGTCGTCGAGCATTTCAACCACACCTTCGCAAGCCAGTCGCCCGACGCGTTCGTCGAGCGCACGCTGGTCAATGGTCTGCACACCCGCTGGATGATGGTGGGCGACGATTTCTGCTACGGCGCGAAGCGCGCGGGCGATTTCGCCTCGCTGAAGGCGGCGGGCGTCCGTCACGGCTTCGAGGTCGAACAAATGGCGACGCTCGCCGATCCGAGCGGCGCGCGCATCTCCAGTTCCGGCGTGCGCGCGGCGCTCGCCGCGGGCGATCTCGACGCCGCCGCGCAGGCGCTCGGCCACGGCTATGCGATCAGCGGCCACGTCGCGCACGGGCTGAAGCTCGGCCGCGATCTCGGCTTTCCGACGCTGAACCTGCCCATCGCGCACAAGCGGCCCGCGCTCAAGGGCATCTTCGTCGTCCGGGTACACGGCCTCGCGCCGGGTCCGCTGCCCGGCGTCGCGAGTCTCGGCGTGCGGCCGACGGTCGACGATTCGGGCCGCGTGCTGCTCGAGGTGCACCTGCTCGACTGGCACGGCGACGCCTATGGCAAACTCGTGCGGGTCGAGTTCCTGAAGAAGCTGCGCGACGAAGCGAAATTCAGCGATCTCGAAGCGCTGTCGCGAGCCATCGCACAGGACGTCGCCGACGCGCGCGCGTATTTCGCCGCGCATGGCGATATACCGGGCAGCCGCGCCACCGGCTTCGCCACGTCGGCCACCGACCGAATTAGCTGATCCGCCCGGCGCGCCCGCCGTGCCTTCCTTCGCGCCGCCCGATGCCGGTGCTGCGACCCCGACTCACGACGCGCGAGCGTCCCAGAATTCACAGCGATCCCACCATGAGCAACAAGAAAGCCGATTCGAAACCTCAGGCCAAGTATCCGGTCAACCTGCTGGACACGCCGTTCCCGATGCGCGGCGATCTGCCGAAGCGCGAGCCGCAATGGGTCCAGGAATGGGAAGCGGACGGAATCTACGCCAAGATCCGCGCGGCGAGCGCCGGCCGGCCGAAGTTCATCCTGCATGACGGCCCGCCGTATGCGAACGGCGACATCCACCTGGGCCACGCGGTCAACAAGATCCTGAAGGACATGGTCGTCAAGTCGCGCAACATGGCGGGCTTCGACGCGCCGTACGTGCCCGGCTGGGACTGCCACGGCATGCCGATCGAGATCCAGATCGAGAAGCAGTTCGGCAAATCGCTGCCGGCCGCCGAAGTGATGAGCAAGGCCCGCGCGTACGCGACCGAGCAGATCGAGAAACAGAAGGTCGGCTTCAAGCGGCTCGGCGTGCTGGGCGAATGGGACAACCCGTACAAGACGATGAACTTCGTCAACGAGGCGGGAGAACTCCGCGCGCTCGGCAAGATCCTCGAAAAAGGCTATGTGTATCGCGGCCTGAAGCCCGTCAACTGGTGTTTCGACTGCGGCTCCGCGCTCGCCGAGGCGGAAGTCGAGTACAAGGACCGCACCGATCCGACGATCGACGTGCTGTTCCCGTTCGCCGAACCCGAAAAAACCGCGCGCGCATTCGGCCTCGCGGCCCTGCCGCGCGCCGACGGCGGGATCGTGATCTGGACCACGACGCCGTGGACCATCCCCGCGAACCAGGCGCTCAACCTGCATCCGGAAGTCGTGTACGCGCTCGTGGACACCCCGCGCGGCCTGCTGATCTTCGCCGAGGAACGCGTCGCCGCCTGCCTGGAAGACTTCCACCTGACGGGCAAGGTCATCGCGACCACGACGGGCGAGAAGCTTGCGAACCTGCGCTTCCATCATCCGCTCGCGGGCGCGCACCCCGGCTACAAGCGCACCTCGCCCGCCTATCTCGGCGACTACGTCACGACCGACACCGGCACGGGCGTCGTCCACTCGTCGCCCGCCTACGGCGTCGAGGATTTCGTGTCGTGCAAGGCGCACGGCATGACCGATGCCGACATCATCAACCCGGTGATGGGCGACGGCCGCTACGTCGAATCGCTGCCGCTGTTCGGCGGGCTGTCGATCTGGGATGCGAACCCGAAGATCGTCGCGGCGCTCGACGCGGCGGGCACGCTGCTGCGCAGCGAGAAGTACCTGCACAGCTACATGCACTGCTGGCGCCACAAGACGCCGATCATCTTCCGCGCGACGTCTCAATGGTTCGCCGGCATGGACGTGACGCCGAACGACGGCAAGCGCACCCTGCGCGAAACCGCGCTCGAAGGCATTGAGGCCACCGCGTTCTATCCGGCGTGGGGCAAGCAGCGCCTCTTCAGCATGATCGCGAACCGGCCCGACTGGACGCTGTCGCGCCAGCGCCAATGGGGCGTGCCGATGGCGTTCTTCGTTCACAAGGAAACCGGCGAGCTGCATCCGCGCACGCTCGAACTGCTGGAGGCCGTCGCGCAACGGGTCGAACAGGGCGGCATCGAAGCCTGGCAGACGCTCGATCCGCGCGAACTGATCGGCGACGACGCGAACCTGTACGAAAAGAATCGCGACACGCTCGACGTGTGGTTCGATTCCGGCACCACGCACTGGCATGTGCTGCGCGGCTCGCACAAGAACGAGCTGCAATTCCCGGCCGACCTGTACCTCGAAGGCTCGGACCAGCACCGCGGCTGGTTCCACTCGTCGCTGCTGACCGCGTCGATGCTCGACGGCCGCGCGCCGTACAAGGGCCTGCTCACGCACGGCTTCACGGTCGACGGCGAAGGCCGCAAGATGAGCAAGTCGCTCGGCAACGGGATCGATCCGCACGAAGTCGCAAACCGCCTCGGCGCGGAAATCATCCGCCTCTGGATCGCGTCGACCGACTACTCGGGTGAACTCGCGATCTCCGAGGAAATCCTGAAACGCGTGACGGAAGGCTATCGCCGCATTCGCAATACGCTGCGCTTCCTGCTCGCGAACCTGTCCGACTTCGACTACGCCGAACACGCGCTGCCGCCGAGCGAATGGCTGGAGATCGACCGCTACGCGATCGCCTTCTCCGCGCAGTTGCAGACGGAACTGCTCGCGCACTACGAGAAATACGAATTCCACCCGGTGGTCGCCAAGCTGCAGACGTATTGCTCGGAAGATCTCGGCGGTTTCTACCTCGACGTGCTGAAAGACCGTCTGTACACCAGCGCCGTCGATTCGAACGCACGCCGCTCCGCCCAGACGGCGCTGTACCACGTGACGCAGGGCCTGCTGCGCGTGCTCGCGCCGTTCCTGTCGTTCACCGCCGAGGAAGCGTGGAAGGTGTTCCAGCCGGGCCGCGAGACGATCTTCACCGAAACCTACCACGCGTATCCCGACGTCGCGGACGCCGACGCGCTGGTCGCCAAGTGGACGACGCTGCGGGAAGTCCGCGGCAACGTGACGAAGGCACTCGAGGAAGCCCGCACCGCGAACCGCATCGGCTCGTCGCTGCAGGCGGAGCTCACGCTGCGCGCGAGCGGCGCGCGCTACGACGCGCTGACGAGCATCGGCGACGATCTCAAGTTCGTGCTGATCACCTCGGCCGCGACGGTCATCAAGGTCGACGACGAGGCGCAGGAAGGCGTCGACGTGATGGCGTCGACGTACCAGAAATGCGAACGCTGCTGGCACTACCGCGCGGACGTCGGCGCCCACGCCGACCATCCGACGCTGTGCGGCCGCTGCTTCTCCAATCTCTTTGAAAACGGCGAAACCCGGAGCGCTGCGTAATGGCCAAAACCCTGTCGAAATCCCCGAGCGGTTCGCTCGCGCCCTGGCTTGGCATTTCGCTGATCGTCATCCTGTTTGATCAACTGACGAAGATCGCGGTGCTGAAGACGTTCGCGTACGGCGTGCTGCATCCGGTCGCGCCTTTCTTCAATCTGACGCTGATCTACAACCGCGGCGCCGCGTTCGGCTTCCTCGCGACGGCAGGCGGCTGGCAGCGCTGGGCGTTCACCGCGCTCGGCATCGGGGCGACCCTCGTGATCTGCTACCTGTTGAAGCGCCACGGCCACCAGCGGCTGTTCAGCACGTCGCTCGCGCTGATCCTCGGCGGCGCGCTCGGCAACGTGATCGACCGGCTGGTCTACGGCCACGTGATCGATTTCCTCGACTTCCACGTTGCCGGCTGGCACTGGCCCGCGTTCAACCTCGCCGATTCGGCGATCACGATCGGCGCGATCCTGCTGATCTACGACGAATTGCGCCGCGTGCGCGGCGCGCGCTGAACGCATACACTGCGCGCAGGGCCGGTGCGCATGCGCCGGCCGCCACGTGCTTTCGGAGGCCTCAGTTGGCACACGCAGAACTCGCAGGAAAACATCTCGTCCTCGGCCTGACGGGCGGCATCGCCTGCTACAAGATCGCCGAGCTCACTCGCCTGCTCACCAAGGCGGGCGCGACCGTGCAGGTCGCGATGACGGAAGCCGCCACCCGGTTCATCACGCCCGTGACGATGCAGGCGCTCTCCGGCCAGCCGGTCTACACCAGCCAGTGGGATCCGCGCGTCGACAACAACATGGCGCACATCGACCTGTCGCGCGAAGCGGATGCGATCGTGATCGCGCCCGCCTCCACCGATTTCCTCGCGAAGCTCGCGCACGGCTTCGCGGACGATCTGCTGTCGACGCTGTGCGTCGCGCGCGATTGCCCGCTGCTCATCGTTCCCGCGATGAACCGCCAGATGTGGCAAAACCCGGCAACGCAGCGCAACGTCGCGCAGTTGCGCGCGGACGGCGTCGCAGTGCTCGGCCCGGATTCGGGCGCGCAGGCCTGCGGCGAGGTCGGCGACGGCCGGATGCTCGAACCGGAAGCGATCTACGAAGCGATCGCCTCGCATTTCCAGCCGAAGGTGCTCGCGCATCGCCGGGTGCTGATCACGGCCGGCCCGACCTTCGAGCCGCTCGATCCGGTGCGCGGCCTGACGAACCGCTCGAGCGGCAAGATGGGCTTTGCGCTCGCCCGTGCCGCCCAGCAGGCCGGCGCCGAGGTGCATCTGGTGGCGGGCCCGGTTGGGCTGGCGACGCCGTGGGGCGTCTACCGCGAGGACGTGCAGACCGCGCAGCAGATGCATGACGCGGTGATGAACGCGGTGCCCGACGCCGATCTCTTCATCGCGGTGGCCGCCGTCGCCGACTGGCGCGTCGCGCAGCCCGCCGAGCACAAGATCAAGAAAACCGCCGACCGCAAGATGCCCACGCTCGCGTTCGTCGAGAATCCGGACATCCTCGCGACCGTGGCGGCCCTGCCCCATCCGCCGTTCTGCGTCGGCTTCGCCGCGGAAAGCGGCGATCTCGACGTGCATGGCGAGGAAAAGCGCCTGCGCAAGAAAGTACCGCTGCTGATCGGCAATCTCGGCCCGCTGACCTTCGGGCTCGACGACAACGAAGTCGTACTGTTCGAAGCCGCCGGCTCGACGCGTCTGCCGCGCGCCGACAAGACGACGCTCGCGCACACGCTGATCGGCGAAATCGCGAGACGTCTGCCGGATACGCGCCTCATCTGACACCCTGCCCGGCCGCGCGAAACGCGGCCGGGCCCTTTTTCCGCCACTGGTTCACGCCGCATGAAACTCGACCTGAAGATCCTCGACGCGCGGATGCGCGACTACCTGCCCGCCTATGCGACCACCGGCAGCGCGGGCCTCGACCTGCGCGCCTGCCTCGACGAACCGGTCACGCTCCGTCCGGGCGAGACGACGCTCGTGCCGACCGGCCTCGCGATCCACCTCGCCGACCCCGGCTACGCGGCACTGATCCTGCCGCGCTCGGGTCTCGGGCATAAGCACGGCGTCGTGCTGGGCAATCTGGTCGGATTGATCGACTCCGACTACCAGGGTCAGCTGATGATCTCGACGTGGAATCGCGGCCAGACCGAATTCACGCTGAATCCGTTCGAGCGGCTCGCACAGCTGGTGATCGTACCGGTCGTGCAGGCGAGCTTCAATATCGTCGACGACTTTGCCGACAGCGAACGCGGCGCGGGCGGCTTCGGCAGCACCGGCCGGCACTGACGCCCCTTTCGTCGCAGCGGGCCGCCATGGCCCCGCCGCGCGCCATTCCACACATCGCGGACGGCTTGGCTGCACGGCACTCGATCGTCGCGGCGCGCGGCCGAACGTCAAGCGCCGGCGGGACATGCCCGCTCGCCGAACTTCCGACGAAGCCGCATTGCCCGATCAGCGCTGGCGGCGCAGGATACCTGCCGGGCTTGCATTGCCGATGAAACAATCGCGCTCGACGACCACCAGATAGTCGCGCAAGCGCTGCAGATCGAGATCGCAGGTGCCGTCCGTCATCTGGGCGCGCGACAGCTTCGCTTCCCGCTCCGATACCTGCTTGAACCTCAGCAACATGCCGAGCCGGACCGGCGGCGCCCCATCGCTCAGATAAGCGTAGCTGGCACGGTCGCCGCGCACGATCAGTTGCCTCGCGTGGTCGCTGCTTCGCCAGCGTCCGTCCCACCCCGCCGGCACGATCGGCGCCGGTGCGATCCGTCTCAGCGCCGTGCGTTCGATCCATCCCGCGGTCGCGACGCCGTGCGGGCCGATATAGGTCGCGTACAGTTTCCCGTCGAGCCGAAGATCGCCCTGCGCGGATTCGCCCACGACCACTTCGCTACCTTGCGCGATCGTGTGGCCGCTGTCGCGAAACCGGGGCGACGTGTCGTCGGCATCGGTCTGCGTGAGCACGCGCGCGTTACCGGCCACGACGCTCGCGAGCCAGGGCGTCGTATCGGGCAGCGGCACCGCCGTGTCGGCGGCTAGCACACCCCGGGCAGCGATGGCGATACCGGCCGCCGCGATCCAGCCGAGCGGCGCGATCCGCGCGGCGGCCGATTTGCTTTTGTTCATCGTCTCGGTGTCTCCCCGGAGCCGCGCGAATCCGGCGCGCCCGCACGCCGTGCCGCCATGCTACGCGCACCCGCGCCGACGCGGCTATGCGAGGTGCCGCGCGCGGTAATGAAATCGATAGGCCAACGACAGCAGCACGATGAACACGATCCCGACCTTCATCGTCATCCCGAATTCGCGCGTGAAGGCGGTCGTCGCCAGCACCGCGCCGACCAGCACCGCCCCCAGCACGCTGCCGACCGGGTGCAGCCACATCCGGAATGCGGGTGTCGGACCGCGATAACGGGCGCGAAAGAAGAGATGCGTCACGAAGATCATCAGCCACGTGAACAGCGCCCCGAACATCGCGATCGCCATCATCAGCGTGAACGCGGTATCGGGATAGAGCGCCACCAGCACGGTCGCCACCGCAACACCGCTGGTCGATACGAACAACGCCGCGAGCGGCACTCCGTTCGCGCCGACCCGGCCGAACACCGCCGGCGCGAGTCCCGCGCGCGACAAGCTGAACATCATCCGAGACGTCACATAGAGCTGGCTGTTCATCGCCGACAGCGCGGCCACCAGCACGACGAAGTTGATCACGCCTGCCGCATACGGCACGTGGGTCGCGGCCATCACCTTCACGAACGGACTTTCGTCGGTCCCCGCCTGCCCCCACGGCACGATCGCGAGCATCAGCGACAGAGTCAGCAGGTAGAACAGCACCAGGCGGAACACCGTCGAACGGAACGCGCGCGTCACCGCTTGCTGCGGATCGCGCGCTTCACCGGCCGCGATCGCGACCGTCTCGATGCTCATGTAGCTGAAGATCGCGACGATCACCGCGACCCAGGTACCCCACGGCCCTTTCGGGAAGAATCCGCCGTGCGCGGTGTAGTTGGCGAAACCCGGCCCGGCACCGGCCGGCGCCGACCAGACGAGATACGCGCCCAGCACGATGAAGACGACGATCGCCGCGATCTTCAGCAGCGAGAACGCGTATTCGACGACGCCATAGAGCGTGACGCTTGCCATGTTGACGGCGATCAGCACCGCCGAAAACGCGATGACCCAGTACCAGCCCGGCACGGCCGGGAACCAGTACTTCATGAACACCGCGATCGCGCTGATCTCGGTACCGACCGCGAACACGACCGCGAACCAGTACGCATAGCGGACGAGGAAGCCCGCGAGCGGTCCGACATAGTGCTCCGCATAGGCGCCGAACGACCCGGAGGTCGGATGCACGGCCGTCATTTCGGCGAGCGCGCCCATCAGCAGCAGCGCGATCAGCGCGCCGATCGCATACGACACCAGCACGCTCGGTCCCGCGAGGCCGATCGCGAAACCGCTGCCGAGGAAGAGCCCCGTCCCGATCGCGCCGCCGATCGCGATCATCGCCATCTGGCCGGAGCTCAGGCCGCGGCGCAGGCCCTTTTCGCGCTCGACAATCGAGTCGAACGTCCGTTGTTGTTGTGTCAAAACCGGCTCCCTACATCCCTTGCTTGGCATGCGTTGAATAAAACGAAACGGCGCGGAGGACATCCCGCGCCGTTGGAGTGAAGCGTTGCTGCAGCCGACTATTCGACTTCCACCGTCTCCTCGCTGGGCTTGCTCGGCGGCGTGGCGGTCTTGTCGAACGACAGCTGTACCTTGTCGCTCTCGTCGACATCGACCGTGACGTGCCCGCCGTTGACCAGCTTGCCGAACAGCAGCTCGTCGGCAAGTGCGCGGCGAATCGTATCCTGGATCAGGCGCTGCATCGGACGCGCGCCCATCAGCGGATCGAAACCGTGCTTGGCGAGATGTTTGCGCAACGCGTCGGTGAAGAGCGCGTCGACCTTCTTCTCGTGCAGTTGCTCTTCGAGCTGGATCAGGAACTTGTCGACCACGCGCATGATGATTTCCTCATCGAGCGAGCGGAAGCTGATCGTCGCGTCGAGCCGGTTGCGGAACTCGGGCGTGAACAGGCGCTTGATGTCGACCATCTCGTCGCCCACTTCGCGGCGCGTGGTGAAGCCGATCGTCGCCTTCTGCATCGATTCCGCGCCGGCATTCGTCGTCATGATGATGATGACGTTACGGAAATCCGCCTTGCGGCCGTTGTTGTCGGTCAGCGTACCGTGATCCATCACCTGCAGCAGGACGTTGAAGATGTCCGGATGGGCTTTCTCGATTTCGTCGAGCAGCAGCACGCAATGCGGCTTCTTCGTCACGGCTTCGGTCAGCAGGCCGCCCTGGTCGAATCCGACATAGCCCGGCGGCGCGCCGATCAGGCGGCTCACCGCATGGCGCTCCATGTACTCGGACATGTCGAAGCGGATCAGCTCGATGCCGAGCGTGAACGCAAGCTGCCGCGCCACTTCGGTCTTGCCGACACCCGTCGGGCCGGAGAACAGGAACGCGCCGATCGGCTTGTCCATCTTGCCGAGACCCGCGCGCGCCATCTTGATCGACGCGGCCAGCGCATCGATTGCCGGATCCTGGCCGAACACGACGCTCTTCAGGTCGCGATCGAGCGTCTGCAGCTTGCTGCGATCGTCCTGCGACACGCTCTGCGGCGGCACGCGCGCGATCTTCGAGATGATTTCCTCGATCTCGCTCTTGCCGATCGTCTTCTTCTGCTTCGACTTCGGCAAAATGCGTTGCGCGGCACCCGCTTCGTCGATCACATCGATTGCCTTATCCGGCAAATGACGGTCGGTAATGAAACGCGCGGACAGTTCAGCGGCCGCCGACAGCGCGCCCGACGAATACTTGACGCCGTGATGCTCCTCGAAGCGCGACTTGAGACCGCGCAGGATCGCGACCGTCTGCTCGACGGACGGCTCCGTGACATCGACCTTCTGGAAGCGCCGCGACAGCGCCGCGTCCTTTTCGAAGATGCCGCGATACTCGGTGAAGGTGGTTGCGCCGATGCACTTGAGCGTGCCCGACGACAGCGCCGGCTTGAGCAGGTTCGACGCGTCGAGCGTTCCGCCCGATGCCGCGCCGGCCCCGATCAGCGTGTGGATCTCGTCGATGAAGAGAATCGCGTGCGGGCGCTCCTTCAGCTCTTTCAGCACCGTCTTCAGACGCTGCTCGAAATCGCCGCGGTACTTGGTGCCCGCGAGCAGCGCGCCCATGTCGAGCGAGTACACCTGCGCGTTCGCGAGAATGTCCGGCACCTCGCCGCGGGTGATCCGATACGCAAGGCCTTCCGCGATGGCGGTCTTGCCGACACCGGCTTCGCCGACGAGCAGCGGATTGTTCTTGCGGCGGCGGCACAGCACCTGGACCACGCGCTCGACCTCGGACTCGCGCCCGATCAGCGGATCGATCCGGCCGTCCTTCGCCGCCTGATTCAGATTCTGCGTGAACTGCGCGAGCGGCGTTTCCTTCTGCGTGTTCGCCTCGTCCGTTTCCGCGCCCGTGTCGCTCGACTTCGCGGCTTCGCCGCTGCTGGTCTTCGCGATGCCGTGCGAAATGAAGTTGACGACGTCGAGGCGCGTCACGCCCTGCTGTTGCAGGTAGTACACCGCGTGCGAATCCTTCTCGCCGAAGATCGCCACCAGCACGTTCGCGCCCGTGACTTCCTTCTTGCCGTTCGACGTCGACTGCACGTGCATGATCGCGCGCTGGATCACGCGCTGGAAACCGAGCGTCGGCTGGGTGTCGACGTCGTCGGTGCCCGGCACGGTGGGCGTATTGTCGTGAATGAAATTGCGCAGGTTCTGACGCAGATCCTCGATGTTGGCCGCACACGCGCGCAACACCTCGGCTGCTGTCGGATTGTCCAACAGAGCCAGTAAAAGATGCTCGACCGTAATGAACTCATGCCGCGCCTGGCGCGCTTCCATGAACGCCATGTGCAGGCTGACTTCCAATTCCTGGGCAATCATGCTTCCTCCATCACGCACTGCAGCGGATGCCCTGCCTGCCGCGCATGGGTAACGACTTGCTCGACCTTGGTCGACGCGATGTCCCGCGTATAGACCCCACAAACACCCCGCCCTTCGCGATGCACTTTCAACATAATCTGCGTAGCTGTTTCGCGATCTTTCTTGAAATATTCCTGCACGACCATCACGACAAACTCCATCGGCGTGAAATCGTCGTTCAGGAGCACCACCTTGAACATCGAAGGCGGTTTGAGTTTCTGTTCCTTGCGTTCCAGGACGGTGCTGTCCTGCTTGTCCGGGATAATCGCCATACACCCATTCTAAACAACTCGGACAGGCCCGCAATCCTGTCATTAACCGACTCGCGCCGGCACCCTCCCTGGCTCCGCGAACCGCCGAAGCGCCCTTCTCGCACTGCATGAAAGCCGGCTGCGGTGCCGGCTTTCATGCAGTGCACAGACCTGCGGGCAAGTGTGTCGCCTGCGGTGCCTGCGTCGAGTATCCCACAACCTGAGGAACCGCGAACGCAGGTCACGTGAGCCTGGTATATGAGCCGATTATGCGACTTTTCAAGCCCGCTCGCTCGCTCGGCGGCAGCGAAGCAAAGCGGGATAAACCCTGAAAATGGGTTCTTTACAACGCCCCCGAATACGTCTAAAAATTTTCTTGACACTCAATTAAAGAGCGCCAACAATCAAGCTGGCACTTTTTTCAATTTGTCTTTTTGACAAAGAAAAGGCCGAGGTGAGCTTGTGAGGGGGGAACGGCTGCATTGCCGGTCGTTTAGCTTTTCGAGCGTGCTCGTGGTAAGTAGCGACTGTGTGACAGGGGAAGTAGGTATGGCAACTGGTATTGTCAAATGGTTCAATGACGCGAAGGGCTTTGGCTTCATCACGCCCGACGAGGGCGGCGAAGATCTGTTTGCACATTTCTCGGCTATCAACATGCAGGGCTTCAAGACCCTGAAGGAAGGCCAGAAAGTGAGCTTCGAGGTCGTGCAAGGACCCAAAGGCAAACAAGCGTCGAACATCCAGGCCGCTTAACGGCACTTGGAGTGTGAATAGAGAAACCCGGCTTCGAGCCGGGTTTCTTTTTTTGCGGCGCACGGCGCAAATTTCAAATCACTTTCAGCGTGCCCATCATGCCGAGATCCTCGTGCTCGAGGATGTGACAATGAAACATGCGTTCGCCGCGCTCGGGCTGCATGGTCAACACTCGCACGATTTCATCCCGGCCGACATTCACCGTGTCGCGCCACGCGCGATACGGTTCGCTCACCGTCTTGCCGGCCCGTTCGCGTTCGACGACCTGGAACTGCGTGCCGTGCAGATGGAACGGGTGATCCATGTCGGTTTCGTTACGGATCGTCCATAACTCGACATCGCCGCGGCGGCTCGTCAGGGTCGCGCGGTGCGGGGCGAAGATCTCGCCGTTCACCATGAAACGCATACCGGCGGGACGGCCGTTCGCGGGCGAACGCATCATCGCGTCCATGTCCATGGACTCGCCGAACGCGACTTCCTTGCGGGCGACCGGTTCGCCCAGCGCGGCGACGGGCCGCAAACGCGCCGGCAGCGCGCGCGCGGCGGCCGGACGGAACGACACGTCGGCAAGCGGCAGCGACGGATCGGGCGGCAGACTGCCGTGGCCATCGTCCGACATCGCCATCTTGCTGCGGTCGTATTCGCCCGCCGTCAGCACCGCGCGCGCGGGTCGATCTCCCGCCCGCACCAGCACTTCGGCCCGCTCGCCCGGCGCGAGCCGCAGCGTCGTGACGTCGCGCGGCGTCTCGAACAATCCCCCGTCGGTGCCGACGTGCACGAACGGACGGCCGTCGTCGAACGTGATGCGCAGATAACGCGCGCTGCACGCGTTCCACAGACGCCAGCGCTCGTCGCCGCCGACCTCGAACCGCGGCCGGCGCGCGCCGTTGACCAGCACGAACTGCCCTTCGCGCCCGTTCATCCAGTCCATCAGGTCATTCGGCGGAATCGAGCCGTCGCGCGCGAGCTTGAGATCCGAGAAGAACAGCTTCCGCTCCGGCCAAGCGGCGAGCGGATCGTCGGCGGCACGCACGATGAACGGCCCGGCCAGCCCGCGAAAGACCTGCTCCGCCGTCATCATGTGCGGGTGCGGGTGATACCAATAGGTGCCCGCGCTCCCCTTCGGCAGCGTGAAGCGATAGGTCCGGGTCGCGCCGGGCGCGACCTCATCGGACGGATTGCCGTCCTGATCCGGCGGCACGGGCAGCCCGTGCCAATGGATGGTCGACGGCTGCTTCAAGTGATTGACGAAGCGGATCTCGACCGTATCGCCTTCACGCACGTCGATCAACGGACCGACCACCGGCCCCCGGCGATCCGCGCCGTACTGCCAGAACGTCGTCGATGCGGTATTCGCCAGCAGCGGGCGCGGCACCGGCTGTGCAGTCAGGGTCGCGCGGAACACCCCGGGCTCGCGGCTTTCGTTCGCCAGCACGCGCAACGACGCGAGCGGCGCGCCGGCCGGCAGCGCGTCGGCAGCGGCGAGCGGCAGCGGTACGGCCGCTCCGCCTTGCATGCCGGACATGTCGCCCATGCCACCCATGTCCTGCATGCCGTGCATCGCGTGTCCTTGCGCGAATGCCGTGCGCATCGTCAGTGAGCCGACGGCCGCACCGAGCGTGCCGACCAGAAATTGCCTGCGAAGCATCGATCGATTCCTATCTGCCAAGTAGTCAAGACGAAGGTTCCGACGATACACCACGCGGCATGTGCATGCCGTCCCGCGCGCAGATTCGCCGCAACGCGTCCCGGCCGGCCGGCCGACGCACCGCTGCACCGCCGCCCGCCACGTGGGCAGCGACCCGGGTTCGTCCCCCGACAACCCTGCGCCGCACAATCCCGGGCGACCTGCCCGAAGCGCACAACGCTTATGCAAACACCCGTATTCCGTAAAATTTCACGATGTGGCATGCGCGATTGCACTGTAAAAAAATTTGGTGCATGGCACAAATTCGCGGTTTCGCAATGCCGCATTTCATTCCGCAATACGGAATAAGAAAAATAAGTTCATGTTTATAAAACAAATTTTTTGTTTCGAGCAGCGCTTCTACGTTTCCCTTCCGAGCGGGCCGCGAACGTAGACTTTGTCACATGCACCGGCGTAAAGCGGCGGACCGGGAAGCGGAGAAGAAACATCGCACCGCGACCGGCGCGGCGGCCAGCCGGCCCACCCCGCGCGGCAAGCGGGGGCGCAACGGAAGCGCGTTTGGTTTGATCAGAAAGGGAGAACGGAAATGAAGGGATTTCGCTTTGGTTCTGAGCAAGGATCGTTCTACATCCTGCCGAGCAACGACGGCTGGGAGGCGACGTTCGGCAACACGTCGCTGGGCGCATTCCCCACCCCCGAGCATGCCGCCGATCATCTCGCCCGCGGCGCATGCTGTCCGGACCTGTCGGAACTGGACACGGCCACGCTCGAAGTCCCTGAACAGATCGCGGACTGGGAAATCGTCCACGTCTGATCGACGGCGGCAGGCGCGAACGATCGCGCCGCCGCCCCGTCGGCATGACGGGCAGGCCGGACAACAAAGCGGGCAGGCGCGCGGCGGAACGTCTTGATCCGCGTCGCGTTACCGGTTCGTTGAACGGCCCTCCCGGCGAATAGCGTCAGGCGATCGCGTCGATGACGCCGTTCAGCGTCCGGCTCGGACGCATCGCCTGGCTCGTCAGGCCGACGTCCGGGCGATAGTAGCCGCCGATTTCCACCGCGTTGCCCTGCGCCGCGCCCAACTCCTCCAGAATGCGCGCCTCGCTGTCGCCCAGCGCCTTCGCGACGCCCGCGAACTGCGCCTGCAACGCCGCATCGCCGGTCTGTTCCGCGAGCGCCTGCGCCCAGTACAGGCACAGATAGAAGTGGCTGCCGCGATTGTCGAGCCCGCCTACCTTGCGCGCCGGCGACTTGTTCAGGTCCAGGAACTTGCCCGTCGCCTGATCCAGCGTCGTCGCGAGCACCAGCGCCTTCGGGTTGTGATACGCGTGACCCAGGTGTTCGAGCGATGCGGCCAACGCGAGGAATTCGCCGAGCGAATCCCAGCGGAGGAAGCCTTCCTCCACGAACTGCTGCACGTGCTTCGGCGCGGAGCCGCCCGCCCCCGTTTCGAACATGCCGCCGCCCGCCATCAGCGGAACGATCGACAGCATCTTCGCGCTGGTGCCCAGCTCCATGATCGGGAACAGGTCGGTCAGGTAGTCGCGCAGCACGTTGCCGGTGACGGAAATCGTGTCCTTGCCGGCACGAATCCGCTCCAGCGAGAAGCGGGTCGCCTCGACCGGCGTCATGATCCGGATGTCCAGCCCGCTCGTGTCGTGGTCCTTCAGGTAACGCTCGACCTTGGCGATGATCTGCGCGTCATGCGCACGGGCCGGATCCAGCCAGAACACGGCGGGCGTGTTCGACGCGCGCGCGCGATTGACGGCGAGCTTCACCCAGTCCTGGACCGGTGCGTCCTTCGTCTGGCACATGCGCCAGATATCGCCCGTCTCGACCGCATGTTCGAGCAGCACCCGGCCGGCCGCGTCGACGACGCGCACTGCGCCGTCCGCGGAGATCTGGAACGTCTTGTCGTGCGAACCGTATTCCTCGGCGGCCTGCGCCATCAGGCCGACGTTCGGCACGCTGCCCATCGTGACGGGATCGAACGCGCCGTGCTGCTTGCAATCCTCGATCACGGCCTGGTAGACGCCCGCATAGCAGCGATCGGGAATCACCGCCTTCGCATCGTACAACTCGCCGTCCGGCCCCCACATGCGGCCCGATTCGCGAATCATCGCCGGCATCGACGCATCGACGATCACATCGCTCGGCACGTGCAGGTTCGTGATGCCCCGGTCGGAATTGACCATCGCTAGACTCGGACGGTGCGCGTACTCGGCCTTGAGATCCGCTTCGATCGCACCGCGCGTGTCGGCCGGCAGATCCTTCAGCCGGGCGTAAAGGTCGCCGATACCGTTGTTCGGATTGAAACCGACTTGCGCGAGCACGTCCGCATGCTTCGCGAGCACGTCCTGATAGAACACCGACACGGCGTGGCCGAAGATGATCGGATCCGACACCTTCATCATGGTTGCCTTCAGGTGCACCGAGAACAGCACTTCCTTGCGCTGCGCATCGGCCAGCTCCGCTTCGAGGAAGCTGCGCAACGCCTTCTTGCTCATCACCGACGCGTCGATGATTTCGCCGGCCTTCACGGCCGTCCGCTCCTTCAGCACCGTCGTCGCGCCATCGGCGGCGACCAGTTCGATCCGGACGCTGCCGGCTTCGCCGATCAGCGCGGACTGCTCGCTGCCGTAGAAATCGCCGCTGCTCATGTGCGCGACATGCGCCTTCGAGGCGGCATTCCACGGCCCCATCCGGTGCGGATGCTTGCGCGCGTAATTCTTGACCGATAGCGGTGCGCGACGATCCGAGTTGCCTTCGCGCAGCACGGGATTGACCGCGCTGCCCTTGATCTTGTCGTAGCGCGCCTTGACGTCCTTGTCGGCGTCCGTCGCGACTTCTTCGGGGTAGTTCGGCAGCGGGTAGCCCTGCGCCTGCAGTTCGGCGATCGCGGCCTTCAACTGCGGCACCGACGCGCTGATGTTCGGCAGCTTGATGATGTTGGCTTCCGGCTGCGTGGTGAGCTGGCCCAGTTCCGCCAGATCGTCGGCGCCTTTCTGCTCGGGCGGCAGTTTGTCCGAGAACGCGGCGATGATGCGGCCCGCGAGCGAGATGTCGCGGGTTTCGACCGCCACGCCCGACGAGCGCGTGAACGCCTTGACGATCGGGAGCAGCGAATAGGTTGCCAACGCGGGAGCTTCGTCGGTGAGGGTGTAAATGATCTTGGGCGAGGTAGACATGTGTTTGATGCGTTGCTACGTGAAATATTGGACAGAAGAGCGCCGGCGGCAAACCGGCGGGGACGCGGTCGGATCGACCGCGGAACGGGACGCGCCGGACCGGCCGGGCGTTGAAATCGCGAATGCCGTCATGGTTCGGGACGGGCCCGGCAGCGCCGGAGCGTTGCGCGGCCGGCACTGCCGGGCCGCGCAACGGCGGGACTTACATATTCTCGATCAGCACCTGGCCGAAACCCGAGCACGACACCTGCGTCGCGCCTTCCATCAGGCGCGCGAAGTCGTATGTGACGCGCTTTTGCAGGATCGACTTTTCCATCGCGGAGATGATCACGTCGGCCGCCTCGGTCCAGCCGAGGTGGCGCAGCATCATTTCCGCCGACAGGATCTCCGAACCCGGATTCACGTAGTCCTTGCCGGCGTACTTCGGCGCGGTGCCGTGCGTCGCCTCGAACATCGCGACCGAATCCGACAGATTCGCGCCCGGCGCGATGCCGATGCCGCCTACCTGCGCGGCCAGCGCGTCGGAAATGTAGTCGCCGTTCAGGTTCAGCGTCGCGATCACGTCGTATTCGGCCGGGCGCAGCAGGATCTGCTGCAGGAAAGCATCGGCGATCGAATCCTTCACGACGATCTCGGCGCCCGTCTTCGGGCTCTTGATGCGCATCCACGGACCGCCGTCGATCAGTTCCGCGCCGAATTCCTTCTGCGCGAGCGCATAGCCGTAGTCACGGAACGCACCTTCCGTGAACTTCATGATGTTGCCCTTGTGGACCAGCGTCACCGATTTGCGATCGTTGTCGATCGCGTACTGGATCGCCTTGCGCACCAGGCGCTCGGTGCCTTCCCGCGACACCGGCTTGATCCCGATCCCCGACGTTTCCGGGAAACGGATCTTCTTCACGCCCATTTCGTCCTGCAGGAACTGGATGACCTTCTTCGCCTGCTCGGATTCCGCCGCCCACTCGATGCCGGCGTAGATGTCCTCGGAATTCTCGCGGAAGATCACCATATCGGTCTTTTCCGGCGCCCGCACGGGCGACGGCACGCCCTTGAAGTACTGCACCGGGCGCAGGCAGACGTACAGGTCGAGCTCCTGGCGCAGCGCGACGTTCAGCGAACGGATGCCGCCGCCGACCGGGGTCGTCAGCGGCCCCTTGATCGACACGACGTAATCCTTCAGCACCTGCAGCGTCTCCTCCGGCAGCCACACGTCCGGACCGTAGATCTTGGTCGCCTTTTCGCCGGCGTAGATCTCCATCCAGTGGATCTTCTTCTTGCCGCCGTAGGCTTTCTCGACCGCCGCGTCCACGACCTTGATCATCACCGGGGTGATGTCGAAGCCCGTCCCGTCGCCCTCGATGTAAGGAATGATCGGCTGATCGGAAACGTTGAGCGAGTAATCCTTGTTGACGGTGATCTTGTCACCGCCGTCCGGAACCTTGATGTGCTGATACGGCATGATCGACTCCAGTGATATGGCTGGGCTGGTGGGATTCTGCTGATAGCTGCCTGGCTCGCGACGGTGGGCGCCGGCCCCGTGCCTGCAACAGCGAGTCGCTATTCTAGCGCCCGAAGGAGGCTTGGCGGCGCGAAGGCGGGCAGCGCCTTCGGGTTCCACTCAAGTCTTATATAAGACAAAAGACTTGCCGTTCCGTATTATGCATTAAGATTCCGCCATTTGCCATAGAACGCGGCCCGCCCCGGGCCG
This sequence comes from Burkholderia alba, assembly GCF_034721475.1. Taxonomy (NCBI): domain Bacteria; kingdom Pseudomonadati; phylum Pseudomonadota; class Betaproteobacteria; order Burkholderiales; family Burkholderiaceae; genus Burkholderia; species Burkholderia alba. The sequence goes on from NZ_JAWJWL010000014.1 coordinate 117,236, forward strand.
CCCGCCGCCCGATTCACGCCATGACCCTGCTCGCTCTGAACAAGCCGTTCGGCACCATTTGCCAGTTTTCCGCGCACGAAACCCGCGCATCGCTCGGCGACTGGGTCAAGACGCCGGGGGTCTATCCCGCCGGCCGCCTCGATGCCGACAGCGAGGGCCTGTTGCTGCTGACCGACGACGGCGCGCTGCAGGCCCGGATCGCCGAACCCCGCCACAAGCTGGTGAAACGCTACTGGGCGCAGGTCGAGGGCACGCCCGACGCGGCCGCGCTGAAGGCGCTCGCGCGCGGCGTCGACCTGGGCGACTACGTGACGCGCCCGTGCCGGGCGATACCGGTCGAGCCGCCCGCGACGCTGTGGCCCCGCAACCCGCCGGTCCGCTATCGCGCGGCAATCCCGACTGCCTGGGTCGAGCTGGCGATCACCGAGGGCAAGAACCGCCAGGTGCGCCGCATGACGGCCGCCGTCGGTTTCCCCACTCTGCGGCTGGTGCGGGTCGGAATCGGCGCGCTCGACCTGTTTTCGCTCGGCCTTGCGCCCGGTGCAACGCTCGACCTGCCCGACCGGGCGCCCTGGGACGGCTTCGCGTGCGGCACATGACAGTTCCATGAAGTACGGACCGGCACGTCAACCGGGTGCAAACCTCACGCGTTAAACGACGCAGATGCCGCTCCCAGCTATCCGGCATTGGCACGAAAGCCGCAGGTTCGTCGTTTGCGCGACATCAAACTACCGGCCGGACGCCCGCAGCGCAGAGAGATTTTTTCTCAACGCGTCTGTCAACCGAAAGGTGGATGGCACCGTTAGACGACATGACTCCTATGCCGGGTCATTTGGTTAATTAACTAAAGCTGAGGAAACACAAAATGAACAAACTGATCGCCGCTCTGGTCGCTGGCCTCTTCGCAACGGCTGCTTTCGCACAAGCTTCGGCTCCGGCCGCCGCACCGGCTGCTGACGCAGCTTCGGCACCGGCTAAGAAGGCTCACAAGAAGCACGCGCACAAGAAGGCGCACGCAAAGAAGGCAGCAAGCGCCGCTGAAGCCCCGGCAGCTGCTTCGAACTAAGTAAGCAAGTTGTAATAACGCAGTCAAGAACCAGCAGTTGCCGTTCTTACGGCGTTGAAAGGCAGATCCCCGCAAGGCGATCTGCCTTTTTCTTTTTCCGCCCGTCTGATGCGTTCGCCGCCGCGCTTCGCGTACCATGCGGGTCTCGTTTCCGATAGGAGCCCCGCTGTGCGATTTTCTCCGCGCTCTTCGCTCGCCCGTCTCGTGCGAGCCGCCGCCCTCCCCGTCGCGCTGGCATTCGCCGCCGGCGGCATGCCGGCCGCCCAGGCCCAGACGGCGCAGATGCCGCCCGGCGCCAAGCAGCCGGGCGACTTCCCGCGCGTCAAGCTGCGGGCCGGCATGTACGTGATCGATGCCGCGGTCGCGGCGAACGACGCGGATCGCGAGCAGGGCCTGATGTACCGCTCCCAGCTTGCGCCGAACGAGGGCATGCTGTTCGTTTTCAACGAGAATGCGGTCCATTGTTTCTGGATGAAGAACACGCTGATCCCGCTGTCGATCGCGTTCGTCCGCGCGGACGGCACGATCACCGACATCGACGAAATGAAGGCCGAGACCACCGACAATCACTGCCCGCGCAACAACGGCGTGTACGCGCTCGAAATGAGCAAAGGCTGGTTCGCCGCGAAAGGCATCAAGCCGGGCATGAAGCTCGACGGTCTGCCGCAGCCGCAGTAACGCCCGACGGTCTCCGGCCGTGAGGCTGACAGCGGAAAGCCGGTCGCGCCAGCGCACCGGCTTTTTTTGCGCATGCGCGCCCGGTTTTTCGCCCTCCCGGCTTGATTCCGCGATCGTTACCCACATCTGCAAAAGCCACGAGCACGCGCTATGCTTTAAGTCTCGTACGAGTCGCACCGGGCTGCCATGTCGGCGGCCCGCTTCAGTCCAGAACCTAAGGAGGTTCACGTGCCCCGCAAAACCCCCATCGAGCGCTATCGGAACATAGGCATCAGCGCTCACATCGACGCCGGCAAGACCACGACGACCGAGCGCATCCTGTTCTACACCGGCGTGAGCCACAAGATCGGCGAGGTGCACGACGGCGCGGCAACGATGGACTGGATGGAGCAGGAACAGGAGCGCGGCATCACGATCACGTCCGCGGCCACCACCGCGTTCTGGAAAGGCATGGCCGGCAACTACCCGGAGCACCGGATCAACATCATCGACACTCCCGGGCACGTCGACTTCACGATCGAAGTCGAACGCTCGATGCGCGTGCTCGACGGCGCCTGCATGGTGTACGACTCGGTCGGCGGTGTGCAGCCGCAATCGGAAACGGTGTGGCGCCAGGCAAACAAGTACAAGGTGCCGCGCATCGCATTCGTCAACAAGATGGACCGGGTCGGCGCGGATTTCTTCCGCGTGCAGCGGCAGATCGGCGAACGCCTGAAAGGCGTCGCGGTACCGATCCAGATCCCGATCGGCGCGGAAGATCACTTCCAGGGCGTCGTCGACCTCGTCAAGATGAAGGCGATTCTTTGGGACGACGAAAGCCAGGGCGTGAAGTTCACCTATGAAGAGATTCCGGCGAACCTCGTCGAGCTGGCCAACGAGTGGCACGGGAAGATGGTCGAGGCCGCGGCGGAAGCGAGCGAGGAGCTGCTCGACAAGTACCTGACCGACCACAACTCGCTGACCGAAGACGAGATCAAGGCGGCACTGCGCCAGCGCACGGTCGCCAACGAGATCGTGCCGATGCTGTGCGGCAGCGCATTCAAGAACAAGGGGGTGCAGGCGATGCTCGACGCGGTGATCGACTACCTGCCGTCGCCCGTCGACGTGCCCGCGATCCTCGGCCACGACCTGAACGACAAGGAAGCGGAACGTCATCCGAGCGACGACGAGCCGTTCTCCGCGCTCGCATTCAAGATCATGACCGACCCGTTCGTCGGCCAGTTGATCTTCTTCCGGGTGTACTCGGGCGTCGTCGAATCGGGCGACACCGTGCTGAACGCTGTGAAGGACAAGAAGGAACGGCTGGGTCGGATCCTGCAGATGCACGCGAACGAGCGCAAGGAAATCAAGGAAGTGCGCGCGGGCGACATCGCGGCGGCGGTCGGCCTGAAGGAAGCGACCACCGGAGATACGCTGTGCGCCCCGTCGGCGCCGATCATTCTCGAGCGGATGGAATTCCCGGAGCCGGTGATTTCGCAGGCCGTCGAGCCGAAGACGAAGGCCGACCAGGAAAAGATGGGCCTGGCGCTCAATCGTCTCGCTCAGGAAGATCCGTCGTTCCGCGTGCAGACCGACGAGGAATCGGGCCAGACGATCATTTCGGGGATGGGCGAGCTGCACCTGGAAATTCTGGTCGACCGGATGAAGCGCGAGTTCGGCGTAGAAGCGACCGTCGGCAAGCCGCAGGTGGCCTATCGCGAAACGGTGCGCGCGGTCGCGGAGGACGTCGAAGGCAAGTTCGTCAAGCAGTCGGGCGGCCGCGGCCAGTACGGCCACGCGGTCATCACGCTCGAGCCGAACCCCGGCAAGGGCTATGAGTTCCTCGACGAGATCAAGGGCGGCGTGATCCCGCGCGAGTACATCCCGGCCGTCGACAAGGGCATCCAGGACACGCTGAAATCGGGCGTGCTCGCGGGCTACCCGATCGTCGACGTCAAGGTGCATCTGACGTTCGGCTCGTACCACGACGTCGACTCGAACGAAAACGCATTCCGGATGGCCGGCTCGATGGCGTTCAAGGAAGCGATGCGCCGCGCGAAGCCGGTGCTGCTCGAACCGATGATGGCCGTCGAGGTGGAAACGCCCGAGGATTTCATGGGCAACGTGATGGGCGACCTCTCGAGCCGGCGCGGCATGGTGCAGGGCATGGAAGACATCGCGGGCGGCGGCGGCAAGCTGGTGCGCGCCGAAGTACCGCTCGCCGAGATGTTCGGCTATTCCACGTCGCTGCGCTCGGCCACGCAGGGCCGCGCGACCTACTCGATGGAGTTCAAGCACTATGCCGAGACGCCCAACAGCGTGTCGGAAGCGGTGATCAACGCGAAGCAGGTCGACCGCCGCTAGGCGCTCGAACGCGGCGATTCCGATCGTCGTCGGCCCGTCCGGAAGCGGACGGGCTTTTTTATGCGTCGAAGAGCGGGACGTCGGCGCATGCGGCCCGTTCCGGGAGAGCGGGCCGGACGGCTCCCGGATCCTGGCCGGTCCGGCCGTCGCCCCGAATCCGGACGACGCGCGTTGCATGGCTCCCCGAGACAGAGGGATACGGTGCCGCCGACCCGACGCTCGCAGTACGAAGCCGCCGGGACCGGAAGGCAGGACGGTTCGTAGTCCTTACATCCCGCATGAAGGCAATCGTGGATCTCCGGTGGTATGCCGTTTCCCGTGCGCAGTCAGCCCGACTCGATAGCGGTTCGCCTCGCCCTGGTCCGGCATGCGATCCACTCGTCGATATCCGAACCCATTCTCCGGCATGAGCGGCGCAGGCTCTGCTCCGGTGCGGAGCCTGCGCCCCCTGTTCTTGCCGAACGGAGCGCGCCGGCAATCGTCGAGCGCACCGCGTGTATCGAGAGCGATCCGCCCGCCGCCGAACCACCGCAAGACAACCAGGATCACGAACGACACATACCGTCATCCCCCCTAGCATCGATGCCCGCGGGCCGGCCTCGCGCTTGACACTCTTACCGGCGGCTTGTGCGTGTTTCACTTCCGATACAGATTTCGTCGTTTGACGCCGCGCGGTCGGATGTCGGGTCGGCCCGCGCCATATGGATCGGGGCCGTGCGGCCGATGGCACGTTTATCGCTCTATCACCGGTGTGCGCCGGGTCGCAAGCCCGTGCGGCGCTATCCATAACCATCCGGAAACCGCTTCAGCCGATCCGCCGTGGCTCGTTCGCCGGATGTCGGCAGATTCAACGCTATGGACTCCGCACAAGCGCAGGCGTGAAGCAACGCGATCAATCAGTATCGCGGGCTCCGGGAGGCCGATCATGAATAACAGCGGATGGATCACGTATCCCTCACCCTCGCGGCGACGGCATCGCGTCGTCGTTTTCGCGCTCGCTGCGATGTCATGGTTCGTGGCCCAGCCGTCGTTCGCCCAGTCGGCCCGCGACGTGATTCCCGCGTGGTTCGTCGCACTGCAGGCAGTCGCCCAGCCCGTTTCCGTCCCCGTTCAAGTCGCTCAGAACACCGACGCCAATGCACCCAGCGCAGCCGACGATGCGGCAATGCTGTTCGCGCCGCATGCCTGCCCGGGCGATCCGGAAGCCTGCAAGATCGGACACGGCGGTGGCGGCGGCAACGGCGGTAGCGGCGGCGGTCATGGCAGCGGCGGCAGTACCGGCGGTAACACAGGCGGCAATACTGGCGGCAGCGTCGGCGCGACGGGGGGAGTCGCCAGCGGCAGCGGTCGTGGCAGCGGGTCGTCCGGAGGACATGGAAGTTCGAGCGGCGGCGGCACCTCGGGTGGTGGCACCTCGGGTGGCGGCACTTCGGGTGGCGGCACTTCGGGTGGCGGCACTTCGGGTGGCGGCACTTCGGGCGGCGGCACTTCGGGTGGCGGCACTTCAAGCGGCAGCACGTCGGGAAGCACGGGCTGCGGTTGCGGCTCACACGGGACAGGCCCGAGCGGCCACGGCGCCGGCGGCATCGGCCCGGGCGGACTCGGTGTCGGCGGACTCGGGACGGGCGGCATGGGCCCGGGCGGGCACGGTGCAGGCGGCATGGGCCCGGGTGGACGCGGCGGCGGCATGGGCCCTGGCGGACGCGGTGGCGGTAACGGCAACGGCGCCGGCGCGAACGGCGGCAACGGCGGTCATTGACGACCGGCCGCCACGCAGGGCCGTGTCCGTTACAGCATTTCCAGCGGGCGCTTGCGCCGTGGCGCGTTGAACTGCGCCTCGAGCCGCGCCAGTTCCGCGGCGCTCAGGACGAAATCGAGCGCCGCGCGGTTGTCGCGCACGTGTTCGACGCGGCCCGCTTTCGGAATCGCGAATACGCCGGGCTGTCGCAGCACCCAGGCCAGTGCCACCCGCATCGACGAGACCCCGCGTTCGCGTGCGATCTCGTCGAGCGCCGTTCCCCCGGGCAGCCGCGCGTGATCGATGGGGCTGTACGCCATCGCCGGCATCCGGTGCCGCCCGAGCCAGGGCAGCAGATCGAATTCCGGGCCGCGGCGCGCGATGTTGTAGAGAATCTGATTCGTCACGCACGCGTCGCCGCCGGCTTCGGATACCAGCTCCTGCATATCGTCGGTATCGAAATTACTGACGCCCCAGTGGCGAATCTTGCCTGCCGCCCTCAGCGCCTCGAATCCCGCAATCGTTTCGGCAAGCGGCACCGAGCCGCGCCAGTGCAGCAGGTACAGATCGAGTCGATCGGTGCGCAACCGCTTGAGGCTCGCCTCGCACGCCGCGACGACACCCCGGCGGCCTGCATTGTGCGGATACGCCTTGCTCACCAGGAACACGTCGTCGCGCAGCCCCGCAAGCGCGTCTCCCACGAGCGTCTCGGTCGCGCCGTCGCCGTACATCTCGGCGGTATCGATCAGCGTCAGGCCCAGTTCGACGCCCGCGCGCAGCGCGGCGATCTCCCCGGCGCGGCGCACCGGCCGCTCCCCCATCTCCCAGGTGCCCTGCCCGAGTTTCGGGATGGATTCGCCGTCCGGCAGGGCCACCGTGTCGAGCTTGCCTGTCATCACGTCCCTCGCGATTCTCGTGCGCGCAGGCCGCGATCTGCGGCCTTCACAATGCCCGCCAGTGTATCGGCTCGCGCCCGTGCCGCGACATGCACCGCAAAATACCGGTTAGGCCGGCGGCGCACGATGACATAAAATGGCCCAACTGTTTCCAACATGCACTCCATGAAGCCATCGACGGAAGACCGCTGGTACGATCTGCGCCCCGACCCGGACAACGACACGCCGCTCTACCTCCAGCTCGCCCGCCGGCTGGGCGACGCGATCCACGACAATCGCTGGGCGGCCGGCGAGGCGCTGCCGTCGGAACGGCTGCTGTCCGAAGCGATCGGCGTATCGCGCATCACCGCGCGCAAGGCGATCGCGCTGCTGGTCGAACAAGGCCTGATCCGCCGCACCCAGGGCGCCGGCAACTTCATCCAGCCGCGCTACGAAGATCCGCTGTCGCGGCTGTCGAGCTTCAGCGAGATGCTGAAGCGGCGCGGTTTCAATCCCAGTTCGCAATGGATCTCGCGCGACATCCAGCCGGCCAACCGCGATGAAGTGATCCAGCTCGGTCTGTCGCCCGCCGCATCGGTCACGCGCCTGAAACGGATGCGGCTCGCCGACGACATCGTGATGGCCGTCGAGGCCTCCACCTTCCCCGCCACCATCATCCCCGATCCGCAGGCCATCGGCGATTCGCTGTACAGCTATCTCGAACAGCGGGGCACGCCCATCGTGCGCGCGCTGCAGCATTTCCGCGCGGTCAATGCGAGCGACGAGGTCGCGCGCCAGATGGGCATCGCCCCGCACGACGCGCTGCTGCTGATCACCCGGATCGGCTATACCGCCGACCAGCGTGCGATCGAGCTCACCGACACGTACTGCCGCAACGATTACTACGACTTCGTCGTCGAATTGCGCAAGTAGCGCCGCGCCTCACGGCAGCCAGCACGGCGCATCGGTACCGAGCGGAACCGGCGGTCGCGCGAAGCGCGGCGGCGTGTCCGCCAGTTGCTCCGCGGGCATTGCCGCACGCACCACCCCGAACGGCGACACGACCTCGTCGAGACAATCCTGCACATCGTCGTATCGCACGTCCGGTGTCCGTTCGCCGCCGTCGATCGTGCCGAACGACTGCAGCCAGCGCCCCGTCTGCGCGAGCGACACCCGCACCTGCCAACTGCCCCCTTCCCGCGCCCGCCGCGCCAGCGCGATCATGGCGCCGCACGCGGCGAGATAGCCGCTCGCGTGATCGAGCGCCTGGCAAGGCAGATGCCTGGGCGACGACTGCCGCGCCGCGCGCTGCTCGGTCCACGCGATCCCGCTCGCCGACTGCACCAGACTGTCGAAGCCGCGCCGCCCGGCCCACGGGCCGACCTGCCCATAGGCGCTGATCGACACGCACACGATGCCCGGATGGCGCCGCGCCAGCTCCGCCGCGCCGAAGCCCCGCGCGGCGAGCGCGCCGGGGCGATAGCCCTGCAGGAATACGTCCGCGTCCGCCGCGAGCGCGTGCAGCGCGTCGCAGCCCGGCTCGTCGCGCAAATCGAGCAGCGTCGAGCGCTTGCCGCGGCCGTTGTCGATCACGAGTGCCGGAATGTTCGGCAGGTGCGGACCGTTCACCAGCAGAACCTGCGCGCCATGCTGCGCGAGCGTGCGCCCGGCCACCGGCCCCGCGATGATCCGCGTCAGGTCGAGCACGCGCGTGCCGGCCAGCGGCCGCTCGGCGGAACCGGCGCCGATGGGCCGGGGCGGCGCGTCGCCGATGCGTTCGATTTCCAGCAGCGGCATATGCTCGAGCGCGCGCGCCTGTTCGAGTTCGCCCCACTCGCGCGGCGAACGGATCAGCGCGGCGCACATGCCGGCCTCGGCCAGCGCGGCATCGAGCGCGGCGCCGTCCCAGCCGCGAATCGCTGCCGCCACCTGCGCGGGCTCTCCGCCGCTGCCGAGCACGTCGAGGATGCCCTGCAGGTGATGCGGAAAATTCGCGTGCAACTGGATCCAGCGATGATCGCGCGTCTCGTAGAACCCCGTCACCGGATGCCGCGGGTCGGGCGGCAGCCCGCCGTCCACCCGCAGATAGCGCTCGCTGCGAAACACCGCCAGCGCGCGGCGCAACGACACGGTCACCCGCTGCGCGCGACCGGTGCGCTCGCGCAGGCACTCGGCGGCGGCGAGCCCAGCCGCCGCCACGGTCGATGCGGCCAGCGCGCCGACCCGGTACACCGACGGCAACCCCGGGTCGCCGCCCTCGATGCCGACCCGCTCGAGCGCCGCCGGATCGCCGCCCACCGTACGCCACAGCGCGAATAACGCCTGTTCAGGATGCATGATCGTTTTCTCGTCGGGACACAATGGAAACGAGTCTAGAATGCGCGGTACCCGCGATCAATCTTGATCAGTTGAATCAATACATAACGAATCGTAGTAAGCCGGACCCGCGACTGCGCGTCCGCAGGAACCCGCCATGGCCCGTCTCTCCGCCACCGAAGCCGCGCAATTGCTCGGCGTCAGCCTGCCGACGCTGTATGCGTACGTCAGCCGCGGCCTGCTGCAATCGCGGCCGGACGGCGCCAGCAAGCGCCGTTCCTACGACGGCGACGAAGTACGGCTGCTCGCGCGTCGCCGCGCGGACGCGAAGCGCGCCGGCAAGGTTGCCGAACGCACGCTCGACTGGGGGCTGCCGGTGCTGGAGTCGGCGCTCACGCAGATCACGAACGGCAGGCTGCACTATCGCGGCCGCGACGCGATCGAATTGGCTGCCGCCGCGACGCTCGAAGAGGTTGCCGCGCTGCTGTGGGCGTGCCCGCCCGAGCGGCTCATGCGAGGCCCGGCTGCGTTATCCGGCCCCGGCGCCCCGCCGTGGGCCGAGTGGCTGACACTGTGGGGCGATCTTCCGCCGCTCGAACGCGCGCTGGTGCTGCTGCCCGCGGCCGCGGCCACCATGCCGCGGATCTGGGCGCAGGGCCGCGACGCGCAGCTCGATACGGCGTGCTCGCTGATGCGCGCCACGGCCGGGGCACTGGCGGGCGTCGCGCCGTCGGCCGTGCCGATTCATCGCCAGCTCGGCGCGGCGTGGGGGGTGCGCGACCGGCGAGGCGCCGACCTGTTGCGGATGGCGCTCGTGCTGTGCGCCGACCACGAGCTCAATCCTTCGACCTTCGCCGTGCGCTGCATCGCGTCGACGGGAACCCATCTCTACGGCGCGATCGCGGGCGGACTGTCCGCGCTGTCGGGGCCGCGGCATGGCGGCGAAACGATTCGGGTCAGCGCGCTGCTCGACGAAGCGGCACGCGCCGACGATCTCGACCGCTATCTCGCGGTGCGGCTCGCACACGACGAACGCGAGAGCGGCGGACGCTCGCGGTTGGCGGGCTTCGGCCATCCGCTTTATCCCGACGGCGACCCGCGCGCGGTACTGCTGCTGGACGCGCTGCGCGCGTACGCCGGCACGCGTCCGGCGTTGCGCGATGCGCTGGCGCTCGCCGCAGCCGTCGAAGCGGCGATCCTGCTGCGGCCGACCATCGATTTCGCGCTGTCGGTGCTCGAACGCACGCTCGCCCTGCCGCGCGACGCGGCATTCGCGCTGTTCGCAGCGGGACGCGTCGTGGGCTGGATCGCCCACGCGATCGAACAGCAGGCGGACGGCAAGCTGATCCGTCCGCGCGCACGCTACATCGGCACGGACGCGCCGGCCTGACCCGAGCGCGTCCGCCACGACCCGGCGCCACGCAGCGGCGCGCGCTCGCTCAGCGACGGCGCCGTCACCGCGAAAGCCAGCTCGACCTGCGCATCGCCACGTCCCGCGCCGATCCACACGCGCACACCCGGCGGCAACTCGAACGGCTGCCCCGGCGCCAGCCAGTAATCGTCGACCCGGCCTTCAACCGTCAGCCACACTTCGCCCGCCGTCACGATCAGGCGCACCGGACGCGTCGTACGCCACGCGATCGCCGGCTCGCCCTGCTCGAATGCATAGGTTCGAATCTCGCGCATGAACGCCTCCAATGTCGGCATGAGGGAGTCGATCCATTCTCATGACAACGACATGTCACCTGCCATAGACACTTCCTGACACTTCATGCCGAACTGTACTGATGAAATGGCAGACACAGCACGACACCCTGCGTATCCGGGCCGGTTTCCCTACAATGTCGGCTGCCCGCACCCCGGTGCACCCTCGCCGCACCCTCTCCATGCCTCCAGCCCCATCTGCTTGCGCCCCGAGTGAAAAATCGCTGACCGTGATGCTGTGGCTCGTCGCCACCGGCTTCTTCATGCAGACCCTCGATTCGACGATCGTCAACACGGCGCTGCCGTCGATGGCGGCCAGCCTCGGCGAATCGCCGCTGCGGATGCAATCGGTCGTGATCGCGTACTCATTGACGATGGCCGTGATGATCCCCGTGTCGGGCTGGCTCGCCGACAAGCTCGGCACCCGCCGCGTGTTTTTCAGCGCGATCCTGGTCTTCTCGCTCGGCTCGCTGCTGTGCGCGAATGCGCACACGCTGCAGCAGTTGGTCGTGTTCCGCGTGATCCAGGGCGTCGGCGGTGCGATGCTGCTGCCCGTCGGCCGGCTCGCGGTGCTGCGCACGTTTCCCGCCGAGCGCTACTTGTCCGCGCTGTCGTTCGTCGCGATCCCCGGCCTGATCGGCCCGTTGATCGGCCCGACGCTCGGTGGCTGGCTCGTGAAGATCGCATCGTGGCACTGGATCTTCCTGATCAACGTGCCGGTCGGCGTCGCCGGCTGCATCGCGACCTTCTATTCGATGCCCGACGCGCGCAACCCGGCCGCGGGCCGCTTCGACCTCAAGGGCTATCTGCTGCTGACGATCGGCATGATCGCGATCTCGCTGTCGCTCGACGGCCTCGCGGATCTCGGCATGCAGCACGCGGCCGTGCTGGTGCTGCTGATCCTGAGCCTCGCGTGCTTCGTCGCCTACGGCCTCCATGCGGTGCGGGCACCGCAGCCGATCTTCTCGCTGGAGCTGTTCAGGATCCACACGTTCAGCGTCGGCCTGCTCGGCAACCTGTTCGCGCGGATCGGCAGCGGCGCGATGCCTTACCTGATCCCGCTGCTGCTGCAGGTGAGCCTCGGCTACAGCGCGTTCGAGGCGGGGCTGATGATGCTGCCCGTCGCGGCGGCCGGCATGTTCTCCAAGCACCTGATCACGCAGCTGATCACGCGGTACGGCTACCGGAAGGTGCTGCTGTCGAACACGATCATGGTGGGACTGATGATGGCCAGCTTCGCGCTGATGCGGGACACGATGCCCGTCTGGCTCAAGGTCGCGCAGCTCGCGCTGTTCGGCGGTTTCAACTCGATGCAGTTCACCGCGATGAACACGCTGACGCTGAAGGATCTCGGCACCGGCGGCGCGAGCAGCGGCAACAGTCTCTTTTCGCTGGTGCAGATGCTGTCGATGAGCCTGGGCGTGACGGTCGCGGGGGCGCTGCTCGCCACCTTCACCGGGATGATGAAAAGCGCGACGCCGACCCACTCGCTGCCGGCTTTTCATGCGACCTTCCTGTGCGTCGGTATCATCACGGCAGGCTCCGCGTGGATTTTCGCGCAGCTCGCGCCGGACATTCGCGGCACGGCCCGCAAGACCGACCCGTCGGAACGCGCGTGAGCAAGCGGCGGACCGCGCCGTCGAACAGCCGGTCCGCGCGCCGCGCCGACGCGCGGTGCACCACGCAGGTGCAGGAACGGCGTGGGCGGGCGCAGTCGCCGCGGTCCGGGAACGGCTTTTTTGTGCACGTTTCTTGCTCGCCTATTCTGTAGGTAAACTGACAGCCTCTCACCGGCCGACATCATGAGCATGATCGACATCGATCCCCCAGGCTTCCAGCCACCGCGCCCCGTTGCGGGCGACGACGGCAACCGGCGCACCGTGCTGTACGGCGACTACACCGTGTTCAGCGTGTTCCAGCCGGTCTTTTCGGTGTCGCATCGCCGCGCGATCGGCTACCACGCGTCGCTGCGCGCGCAGGATGCCGACAGCCGCCAGGTGCCGTCGCACGAGGTGTTCACGCAGGCGGCGCGGCGCGGCGACCTGCTCGAACTCGGCCGGCTCGCCGAATCGCTGCATCTCGGCAATTTCCATGCGTTCGACAGCCATGACGAATGGCTCTTTCTGAGCCTGCATCCGGCCGCGCTGATGGACACCGTGTACGGCGACGCGCTGCTCGCGAACCTGAAGGCGCTCGGGCTGTCGCCGCAGCGTGTCGTGCTGGAAGTGCCGGAACAGGCGGGCGGCGAGACGCCCCGTTTCGCCGCGATCGTCGACGGGTTGCGCAAGGCCGGCTTCCTGATCGCGCTCGGCGGCTTCGGCGCAAAGCACTCGAACATCGACCGCGTGTGGCACCTGCATCCCGACATCGTCACGCTCGACCGCGGCATCCTCGCGCAGGCGAGCGAACATTCGCACCTCGAGCGCGTGCTGCCGGGCATGGTGTCGCTGCTGCACGAATCAGGCCAGCTGGTGCTGATGGGCGGGCTCAGCACCGAACGCGAAGCGCTGATCGCGCTCGAATGCGACGTCGATTTCGTGCAAGGGCAGTATTTCGCCGGTCCGAGCGTCGAACCGGTTCAGCCGCAGGCCGCGGCCGGCTGCATGGATACGCTGTCGGCCGCGCTGCGGCTGCGCGTCGCGGAACGCGAACGCAGCCAGGCCTCCCGCCTCGCGCCCTATGTCGCGGCGCTCGCGCAGGCGAGCGCGCTGGTCCGCGAAGGCCGGGACGTCACGCAGGCCGCCGCCCCGCTGCTCGCGCTGCCGGAAACCGCACGCTGCTTCCTGCTCGATGCGTCGGGCCGCCAGATCGGCGACAACGTGCTGCCGCATGGCCACGTGTCGCAGCGCGCGAAGCGCTTCCGCCCGCTGCTGCATTCGGAAGGCGCGAGCTGGGAACGCCGGCCGTATTTCATCCAGGCGCTGCGGGTGCCGGGGCGCGTGCACCTGACGCCGCCGTACCTGTCGATCAACGAGGCCCACCTGTGCGTGACCGCCTCGATCGCCGCGCCCGCCGCACAGGGCATGCAGGTGCTGTGCGTCGACATCAACTGGGAAGCGGCCGCGCACCGCAACTGACGCGCCGGCCGCCGCGCTCAGCCCGCCGCGCGCGCATCCCGGCGCACGATGATCCGGTGTATCCGCTTGCCGGACGATTCGCTGAGCGCCTCGTGATCGAACAGCACCGACACCGCGCCGCCCAGCGCCGAGCGCACCCGTTGCGCGTCGAACGCCGCATAGAGCCGGCCGCGCGCATCGCGCTGCGACTCGCCGTCCGTCACTCGCCAGCTCAGATACAGCACGCCGCCCGGCTGCAGCAATTCGACCAGGCGCGCCCCCGCCGCCTCGATCTCGTCGGGCGCGAGATGCATGATCACGGTCTCGCACAGCACGTTGCGAAATGCGCCGGACGGCACGCCCGCCAGCGTGGGCAGCAGCGCCGGCTCGAAACGCAGCGACGGATACCTGCGGCGTGCCTCGTCGAGCAGCGCCGCGCTGCCGTCATAGCCGAACGCATCGAAACCGTGACGCGCGAGCCACGCCACGTCGCGGCCCGCGCCGCAGCCGATGTCGGCGGTCGGGCCGGGTTCGAAATAGCGTTCGAGCAGCGCGTACATGTCGTCGGGCGGCGGCTGCTCGAACCAGTCCTGCGCATAGTCGGCCGCATGAAGGTCGTATGCGTCGAGCGTGGTGCGATCCATCGTGGGCTCCTGGTCAGTCGATGCGGAAAGAGAATCGGCAAGATCGAACGCCGCGTCGCGGCGCGAGTCCGCCCATCCTATCCAAATCGCGCCGCTCGGGCACGCTCGACAGCAATCGGCCGCGCTCGATCCGGCCGGCCGTCAGGCCCGCGCGGCGGCACGCAATTCCGCCAGCAGGGCGTCGCCGCTCCAGACCGGTCGCTCGCCGGTGCGCTCCGCCGCATGCACGAGTGCGCACAAGCGCGCATTCACGGGTGCGCCGCAGCCCGCCTGTCCGGCAAGCCGGACCACCGCGCCGTTGATCCAGTCGACCTCGGTCGGTCGGCCCGCCGTCAGATCGTCCGCCATCGACGAACGCGCGAGCGGGTCGATCGTCAGCATCCCGCGGGCGAGCCGCGCGAACAACGGATCGGGCGCGGCCAGCATGTGCGGCACCCACGCGGCGGGCAACGGCGTCAGCCGCGCGGGCCGCATCCGCAGGCGCGCGAACACCCCGAGCGCCTCCTGCTGCGCGAGCGCCAGGCAGCGCCGGTAGCTGCGCTGCGCGAGTTCCGCCTTGAGCGGCTGGTTCGCGAGCGCATTGATCGCATTGTTGAGATTGAACAGCAGCTTCGCCCACTGAACCGGACGCAGATCCGCATGGATGCGCAGCGGCAGGCCCGCGCGGACGAATTCGCCCGCAAAGTGCCGTAGCGCGGGCGCGTCCGTCGCCTCCAGCTCGCCCGCCGAGCCTTGATGAAAGACCCCGGCGCCGCGGGCAACGACGTTGAACGGCACCATGCCGGCCAGCACGGTACGGCCAGGTAGCGCCTTCGCCAGAACGTCGGCGTTGTCGAGACCGTTCTGGAAACTGACGACGACGGCGTCGCGCCGCGCCACGCGAGCCAGCGCCTCGGCCGCATCGGGCGTCGCCGCCGACTTCACGGTCACGAGCACCAGCGTGGCGTCCGCCAGCGCACCGGCGTCCGTTGCGAACGCGATCCGCTCGGGCGGCACGTGCGCCGAGCGGCCACGATAGTCGGACAGCGCGAGACCGTGCTCGCGCAACGCCGCACCGGTACGCTCGCGCCCGATCAACGCGACATCGCTGCCGCCCGCGAGCAACCGGCCGCCGAGATAGCAGCCGATCGCGCCCGCTCCGTAGATGCCGATTGCCGCCATCGGTCGCGGGTCACGCACGCACGGTAGCGCCGTGCACCGGCCCCGCGCGCCGCTCGATTTCCACACGCACCTCGTCGCGCCAGCCGATGAAGAACGCCACTTCGGCAACGATGAACAACGGCCCGACCATCAGGCCGACGAGATCGTCGACGAAAGCGGGTTTGCGGCCTTCGTAGTAGTGTCCGACGAACTGGATCACCCAGCCGACGAAGAACAGCCCGATGCCCGTGCCGAGCCACACCGCGGTCGACTGTGCGGCCAGGGTCTGACCGGCCCACAGACTGAGCGCGAGCAAGCCGCTCATCACCGCGCCGAACCGCAGGTCGAGTCTCAGGTAGAACCAGGCGAACGCCAGCATGAGGAGCAGCGCGGGGGTCAGCGCGACCGCGCCGGCCGCGCCGGCCGCGCCCAGCGCCGGGCGCGACAGCAGCACGCTGGCGGCCACGACGATCATCGGAATGCCGACCAGATGCGTCGCGACGTTGCGCGCATCGCGGTGATAGGCCGCATATTGGGCCAAGTGATCAACCAGGGTTTTCATCGCGTCTCCTTCCTTGGTGGGCGAGCGTTATCATGCCCGTCGCAGCTTCCCTTCTCTGTCAGCTACCCGACACCGCCGCGCCCATGACGTCGCCACTCGAACCCTACCGGTCCCAACTCGACACCAATCCGTGGTTCCGAGCGTTGCCCGACGCGCTGCGCGACCGGTTGATCGCGCACGCCGGGCTGCGCTCGCTCGACGCGGGACAGATCCTGTTCCGCCGCGGCGACGCGCCGTGCGGGCTGTACGCGGTGCTGGCGGGCGGCTTGACGATCGGCGCGGTCGACGCGGACGGCAAGGAAGCGCTGCTGACCATCGCCGAACCGACCACCTGGCTCGGCGAGATCTCGCTGTTCGACGGCCTGCCGCGCACGCACGACGCGATCGCCGCCGAACCCACGCTGCTGCTGCACCTCCCGCAAGCCGCACTGCAACATCTGCTCGACCGGGAACCGCACTATTGGCGTCATTTTGCGCTTCTGATGGCGCAAAAGCTGCGCATGTCGTTTCTGACCGTCGAGGCGATGAGCCTGATGCCTGCCGCACAGCGACTGGCGACCCGGCTGCTGATGATTGCGGAAGGCTACGGCGGCATCAGCGTGGGGCACACGCGCATCAGCCTGTCGCAGGAACGACTCGCCTCGCTGCTGTCGCTGACGCGGCAAACGACCAATCAGTTGCTGAAGGATCTCGCCGCGCGCGGCATCGTGCGGCTCCATGTCGGCGAAATCGAGATTCTCGATGTTCCCGCGCTTCGGCAGGCGAGCGGGTTCGGCGACGGCGCACGCTGAGCGCCGGAGCGAGCCCGCCCCGGCGCCGACTAGTGCGACTAGTGCGACTTGAGCGCGCCGACGCGCGATTCGAGCGGCTTGGCGTCGGTCACCCCCTCCCACTCCTGCATCGCGCGCCGCCGCTGCACCGGCGACATCATCAGGAACTCGTTCATCTTCAAGAGAAACTCCCGCTTGGACTTCTCGGGAAGCACGGCGAAATCGAGCAGCAGCGCCAGTATTTTCTTCGTATAACGCACGCTTTCTCCTGTTCCGGTTAGATTTTCACGCAACGCAGGGCCTCGCCGGCCCCCGCCGGTCTCCGCCTGCCGGACCGCGCCGCCGGGATCGTCGCCTCCCCCACCCGGTGCGCCGATCGCAACAACCCGCCTGACATCGTTCACTCAGCCCCTCCTATTTTTCCGGCCTCGATCATCGAAACAGCCGGTCTTCTGTGTAACGTTTGCGCACGCAATCCGAAACGGCCCCGATGATCCGTGTTGCCCCGTCCACCCCGATCCCACAGGCAGCGATGCACGATCGAACGCAGGCGACACATGGCACATGTCGCGCCTGAACCGATCCCCCTCGGAAACGCTCCCTCAAACATGAGGCGATTGCTTGACTCAAACGACTGATGTTTTGCCGGCACAATAATGCCAAACATAAATATAAAATCCAATCCATCATCATTAGTACTGGATCTAAAAAACGATAAATCAATTTAGAACAATCACCAAATCGTATTTACGTCATTTGTCGCACGATACGCGCGGCAGGTGCGAGATCACACACGCGATCCATTTCACATCGGCGGTGGCATTCCGCTACGGCGCATGCGGACGCCTTCGAACCTTCGTCGCGTCCGCCCGGAATCCACTGCGGCCAAACCATGTCGCTTCGCATCGATTCACTTTAGACATATATCAATTTCATTTAATTAAATACACGCCCTTAGTCGGATCAATAAACCCCCCATATCGCGGACACAGCGCATCGATTATCTATTCTCAATATCTGAGCGCCCGAGCGGATGCATCAAGGACCATGCGCCTCGATAGTCGATATGGAATACGAAATGATTAATCGCCGGCAGCGTTCCATCGATGCCGCCACCTACCCGGGTCCGGCCGCGGCGCGAAAAAAAACCCTCCGGCGGAGGGTTTTCCGCCTGCGGTCCGTTGAAACGGACCGCAGGCGGTCGAATCAGGCTGGCGGCTTCGCGCCGCCCATCGGAGCGGTCGCGCGGCGCCCGTGCCGCTCAGGCGAAATTCTTTGCCGCGAAATCCCAGTTCACGATGTTCCAGAACGCTTCGACGAACTTCGGACGCGCATTGCGGTAGTCGATGTAGTACGCGTGCTCCCACACGTCGATCGTCAGCAGCGGCTTCGCGTCGGTCGTGAGCGGCGTCGCGGCGTTGCTCGTCGACACCAGGTCGAGCGAACCGTCGGCTTTCTTCACGAGCCACGCCCAGCCCGAACCGAAGGTGCCGATCGCCGTCTTGGCAAAGGCTTCCTTGAACGCGTCGAACGAACCCCACTTCGCATTGATCGCATCGCCCAGCGCGCCCGTCGGTGCGCCGCCGCCGTTCGGCGACAGGCTGTTCCAGAAGAACGTGTGATTCCAGATCTGTGCGGCGTTGTTGAAAATGCCGCCCGACGACTTCTTCACGATCTCTTCCAGCGACAGGTTCTCGAACTCCGTGCCCGGAATCAGGTTGTTCAGGTTCGTCACATAGGTCTGGTGATGCTTGCCGTAGTGGTACTGGATCGTCTCGAGCGAGATGTGCGGAGCGAGCGCGTCTTCAGCGTACGGCAGCGGCGGGAGCGTATGAGCCATGGCGATTCCTTCGTAGAAGTATGTAGGGAGGGCTTGTGTTGGGTGCTGCGGAGCGTTCGATTGTAGGCGACTACGAATAACCCCGCAAACTCGCGGGCCTTTATCCGCGGTATCCGAAAGATCGACGCAGGCGCGAATGCCGGCGAAATCGCGCGAGCCCATCGCGCTGTCCGCATGCGCGTTGCGCGCCGTTCCTCAGAATGTATCCGAAAGACGCGGTTGCACGTCGGCAAGCGCGATATCGGCCGAGCCTTCCGCCAGATGCACGGTCAGACGCCGCTGCGGCTTGAGCGCCGCCGGCGCGCGCACCGCGCGGCCCGTCTGCGCATCGATCAACGCCGCGTAGCCGCGCTCGAGCGTGCGCTGCGGGCTCAGCACCTCGAGCCGCGCCGCACAGGCTGCCACGCGCGCCGTGTCACGTTCGTGACGGCGCTGCAGCGCCGCTTCGAGGCGCTGCGCGAGTCCGTCGAGCGCGCGGCGCGACTGCGCGACGTCGGGGCGGCCCCCCTGCCAGCGTAGTTGCGCAAGCGCGAAACGAGCGCGCGCGTCGCGTACCGGCCGTGCGCCCGCCGCCGCGAGCCGCGCGGCCAATTGCCGGACGTGGCTGCGCTGCTGCGTCATTCGCTCGGCCGGACTCACGAGCCGGCGGGACAGCCAGTCGAGTTGCTGCGCGCGCGCCTCGAGCATGCGGCGCAGGCCGCGCGCGAGCGCCGCCTGACGCTCGCCGAGATCGCGCAGCAGCAGCGCGCGCTGCGGGCTCGCGAGTTCGGCTGCGCCCGTCGGCGTCGGCGCGCGCAGGTCGGCGGCAAAATCGGCGATCGTGAAATCGGTCTCGTGCCCGACGCCGCTCACGACCGGCAGCTCGCTCGCCGCGATCGCGCGCGCGAGCCCCTCGTCGTTGAACGACCACAGATCCTCGATGGAGCCGCCGCCGCGGCACACGATCAGCACGTCCACCTCGCGCCGCGCGTTGGCGGCCTGCACCATCGCGACGAGCTTCTCCGCCGCGCCCGCACCCTGCACCGGTGCCGGATAGACGATCACCGGGATGTGCGGCGCACGGCGCGCGAGCGTCGTCACGACGTCGCGCAGCGCCGCGGCCTGCAGCGACGTGACGATGCCGATCGCACGCGGATGCTGCGGCAGCGCACGCTTGCGCTCCGGCGCGAACAGCCCTTCCGCCTCGAGCTGTGCTTTCAGCCGCAAGAAAGCCTCGTACAGCCGGCCCTGCCCCGTGCGCCGCACCGCCTCGACATTGAGCTGCACCTCGCCGCGCGGCTCGTACATCGTGACCAGGGCGCGCACCTCGATCCGGTCGCCCTCGCGCGGCGTGAATTCCGCGTGCTGCGCACGGCCGCGGAACATCACGCAGCGCATCTGCGCCTGCCCATCCTTGATCGAGAAATACCAGTGCCCGCTCGCGGCACGCGTGAAGTTCGAGACCTCGCCCGCCACCCACAGCAGCGGAAAGGAACGTTCGAGCATCGTGCCGATCGCCCGGTTGAGCGCGGAAACGGGGATCACGCCATCGCCGGACGGCGCGCCGCCGGGAGCGGCGAATGAGGAGTCGGATTGCATGGAGAGTCGGATGAATTCGGCCGGCCAAACGATAGACCGCGCCGGCCGCCGCGTCCAGCCGCGCGTGCGGCGCCCGCTCCGGCGCGGGAAGTGTCCACATCCTGGACGGACCGGGGACGGAGTCGTAACAAACCTCCCCAGCGCTCAGAAGATTCAAAGCAAGTACTTGAATTAACGCAAATTTTTTCGAATCCAGGGCGCTGGCGTGCCGACCGGAAGTCCATCGTGCGGGCCTGTCCGGTCGGTCGCGCCGAAGTTCTTCACAGAGTTATCCACAGCCGCGCCGCGCACCGGGAAAATCGGGGCGGACCGTGCGCGGCTTGCCGCGCGCCCGGCGGCCGCGCTAGAGTGCCGCCTTCCCCGGACGCACGGCGTCCCCCGTTTTCCCGGAGATCCTTGTTGACGAACCCGTCTCCCGCAGCGGCGCCCCGCGCGTCGCGTCCCGCCCCATGAGCGCGTCGAGCGGACTGCTTGCCCGCCTCGAGGCGCGCATCGCACGCGAGTGGCAACGCCGCGGCCCGCTGGCGTGGGCGCTGACGCCGTTCGCCGGTGTGTTCGGCGCGTGCGCGGCATTGCGCCGCACCGCGTTCGCGCGCGGCTGGAAAGCGCGCATCGATCCCGGCGTGCCGGTGGTGGTGGTCGGCAACGTGACGGTCGGCGGCACCGGCAAGACGCCGACCGTGATCGCGCTCGTCGAAGCGCTGCGCGCGGCGGGCTTCCGGCCCGGTGTGGTGTCGCGCGGCTACGGCGCGCGCATCGACGCACCGACCGCCGTCACGCCGGCCTCCACGCCCTCGGCGGCCGGCGACGAACCGCTGCTGATCGCCCGCCGCACGCTCGCGCCGGTGTGGGTCTGCCCCGACCGCGTCGCGGCGGTGCGCGCGCTGGCCGCCGCGCACCCGGAGGTCGACGTCGTCGTCAGCGACGATGGCCTCCAGCATTACCGGATGCGGCGAACGGTCGAGCTGGTCGTGTTCGATCACCGGCTTGGCGGCAACGGCTTCCTGCTGCCCGCGGGCCCGCTGCGCGAACCGCTGTCGCGACAGCGCGACGCAACGCTCGTCAACGACCCGTACAGCCGCGCGCTGCCGCCGTGGCCCGATACCTTCGCGCTGCGGCTCGCGCCCGGCGACGCGTGGCATCTCGACCAGCCGTCGCTGCGCCGCCCGTTGTCGCAGTTCGCCGGCGAGCGCGTGCTCGCGGCGGCCGGCATCGGCGCGCCGGAGCGCTTCTTCGCGACGCTGCGCGCGGCCGGCCTCGCGCCCGCCACGCGTGCGCTGCCCGATCACTACGCATTCGCCGACAACCCGTTCGTCGACGATCACGTCGACGCAATCCTGATTACCGAGAAGGATGCAGTAAAATTGGGCGCTTCCTGGCGCGATGCACGAATCTGGGTCGTCCCGGTCGAAGCCGCGCTCGATCCTCGCCTTATCGCTCTCGTTGTGGAGAAACTCCGTGGACGCTCGCCTGCTTGAAATCCTTGTGTGCCCTGTTTGCAAAGGCCCGCTCCACTATGACCGCGGCGCGCAGGAACTGATCTGCAACGCCGACAAGCTCGCCTACCCGATCCGCGACGGCATCCCCGTGATGCTCGTCGACGAGGCGCGCCAGACGGTCGAGGGCACGCCCGTCGATCCGGCCGGTCCCGCCGCCGGCCGCTGACACCGCGCGCAGTCCGCGCCGCTGCCTCACGGGCGGCGCGCCGGCGCCGATTCCGTCCCGCCCTTGTCCTGAATTTTCGATGACCACGTCCCAGCCCTTCATCGCCGTCATCCCGGCCCGCCTCGCGTCGACCCGTCTGCCCAACAAACCGCTCGCCGACCTGGGCGGCAAGCCGATGGTCGTACGCGTGGCCGAGCGCGCGCGCAAAGCGGGCGCCGAGCAGGTACTCGTCGCATCCGACGCGCAAAGCGTGCTCGATGCGGCCCGCGCGCACGGCTTCGAGGCGGTGCTGACCCGCGCCGACCATCCGTCGGGCACCGACCGTCTCGCGGAAGTCGCCGCGCAGCTCGGCTGGGCCGACGACACGATCGTCGTCAACGTGCAGGGCGACGAGCCGCTGATCGATCCGCAGCTGGTGCGCGACGTCGCCGCCCACCTGGCCGCCCACCCCGGATGCGCGATCGCGACCGCCGCGCATCCGATCCATGCGGCGGACGAAGTATTCAATCCGAACTACGTGAAGGTCGCGCTCGACGCGCACGGCGTCGCGCTCTACTTTTCCCGCGCACCGATCCCGTGGTCGCGCGACGCCTACCAGCCGCACTGGCCGAACGTCGCCGCGATGCCCGCCCCCGCGTTTCCGGTCTACCGGCACATCGGGCTGTACGCGTATCGTGCGCGGTTCCTGCGCACCTATCCGTCGCTCGCGCAAGCGCCGATCGAACAGGCCGAACAGCTCGAACAGCTGCGCGCGATGTGGCACGGCGAGCGAATCGCGGTGCTCGTCACCGCGCAAGCGCCCGAGGCCGGCATCGACACGCCGGCTGATCTCGCGCGCGTGCAGGCCCTTTTTCGGCCGGGTCCAAAATGAGCCGTGGCATAATCGGACGATTGCGCGAGCCATCGCCCACCGCCGCTTCCCCAGATTGATCTCAGCCCGCTTCGCTGCCGGCCGCCGCGTATCCGTTCCGATGCGCCGCTGTCAGACCGGCCCGCGGCGCTCGAAGGAAACCGCGAAGCCGTGCGTTGCCGATGCATCCGCGTCTCGCGCCAAAGCATTTACATACTTGGAGATATCACCATGCGTTTGATCCTGTTGGGTGCGCCCGGAGCGGGAAAGGGCACCCAGGCAAACTTCATCAAGGAAAAGTTCGGCATCCCGCAAATCTCGACGGGCGACATGCTGCGCGCGGCCGTCAAGGCCGGCACGCCGCTCGGCGTCGAGGCGAAGGGCTACATGGACGAAGGCAAGCTGGTGCCTGATTCGCTGATCATCGGCCTCGTCAAGGAGCGCTTGAAGGAAGCGGATTGCGCGAACGGCTATCTGTTCGACGGCTTCCCGCGCACGATCGCTCAGGCGGATGCGATGAAGGACGCCGGCGTCGCGATCGACTACGTGCTCGAAATCGACGTGCCGTTCTCCGAAATCATCGAGCGAATGAGCGGGCGCCGCACGCACCCGGCATCGGGCCGCACCTACCACGTGAAGTTCAACCCGCCGAAGGTCGAAGGCCACGACGACATCACGGGCGAGCCGCTGATCCAGCGCGACGACGACAAGGAAGAGACCGTCAAGAAGCGGCTCGACGTGTACGAAGCGCAAACGAAGCCGCTGATCGCGTACTACGGCGACTGGGCGCAGCGCGGCGCGGAAAACGGCCTGCAGGCGCCCGCGTACCGGAAGATCTCCGGGCTCGGCGCGGTGGACGAAATCCGTCAACGCGTGTTCGACGCATTGAACTAAGCCCGCCGCGCGACGCGCGCCGGATCGAGAACCGCCCCGCCCGGGCGGTTTTTTTTCGTCCGACCGTTCGCTTCGTGCCGCCGCCGCGCGGCGCCCCGTACAATCGATCCGGTTCCGACCGCGCCGCATGCGGTCGCCACGTCATTCCAGTCGAATAAAACAAGGAGCAAGCATGGAGATTCGAGGCAACGTCTTTCTGATTACAGGCGGCGCGTCCGGCCTCGGCGCCGGCACCGCGCGGATGCTGACCGAGGCCGGCGGCAAGGTCGTGCTTGCCGACCTCAATCAGGAAGCGGGCGAAGCGCTCGCACGCGAGCTGGGCGGCGCATTCGTCACATGCGACGTGTCGCGCGAAGCCGATGCGCAGGCGGCGGTCGCCGCCGCGACGGGGCTCGGCACGCTGCGCGGGCTCGTCAACTGCGCGGGCATCGCCCCCGCCGCGAAGACGGTCGGCAAGGACGGCCCCCATTCGCTCGATCTGTTCGCGAAGACCATCACGGTGAACCTGATCGGCACGTTCAACATGACACGCGTCGCGGCCGCCGCGATGGCCGCGAACGAACCGTCGCCGACCGGCGAACGCGGCGTGATCGTCAGCACCGCGTCGGTCGCCGCGTTCGACGGCCAGATCGGCCAAGCCGCCTACGCGGCATCGAAGGCCGGCGTCGCGGGCATGACGCTGCCGGTCGCGCGCGATCTGTCGCGCAACGCGATCCGGGTGATGACGATCGCGCCCGGCATCTTCGAAACGCCGATGCTGCTCGGCATGCCGCAGGAAGTGCAGGACGCGCTCGGCGCGATGGTGCCGTTCCCACCCCGCCTCGGCAAACCGGCCGAGTACGCGATGCTCGTCAGGCAGATCCTCGAAAATCCGATGCTGAACGGCGAAGTGATCCGCCTCGACGGCGCGATCCGGATGCAGCCGAAGTAAGCGTCCGGCCGGCACGATGAAAAACGCCTGCGCGATGCGCTTGCATCCGCAGGCGTTTTCGTTGCCGCGCCGGACGGCGGATCATTCGTCGCCGCGCTGCATCCGCTGCCGCAATTCGCCGACCTGTGCCTCGACGACCGTCGCGTCGCCCGCCTCGGGCCGCTCGCCGAGATACATCTCCAGATCCTCGAGCGCGGGCCGCAGGTAGTCGAGCCGCGCATACGCGAAGCCACGGTCGCGCACCTCGTCGAGCTGGCCCGGCAACAGGATCACCAGGCGCTGCTGGACCGCCAGCAGGCGCTGCCAGCGTTCCGTCTGCAGATAGACGGCTTTCAGGTTGTTCAGCATCCGCGCGACGATCTCGCGGCTGATCGCGGGTTGCAGGAGCGCGCGCAGCGTGCTGCTCACCGCGCCGTCCGCGCGCGCCACGTAGGGCTCGAGCATCTCGACCATCTCGGACTCCGACAGCGAATGGCCGGTGGTCGGATCGATCATCACATCGCCGGCGGGCAGGGTCACGCGCAGCAGGAAGTGTCCGGGAAACGACACGCCGCGCGCCGGCAGGCCGATCTGCTCGCACATCTCCAGGTACAGCACCGCGAGCGAAATCGGGATCCCGCGCCGGCGCTTGAGCACCATATTCAGGTGGCTGTTGTCGGGATCGTAGTAATCGTTGTGATTGCAGGCAAAACCCAGCTCGCGGAAGAAGAAGTCGTTGAGCGCGGCGACCTTGTCGCGCATCTCGATGCCGTCGGGCAAGCGCTTGCGCAGCCGCACGACGAGCGCGTCCAGCTCGGCCAGCACGCCTTGCAGGTCGAGATCGGGATACGCATCCTGCGCGAGCGACAGCGCCGCCTCGGTGAGCGGCAAGCCGTCGTCTTCCGCGACGAGCGAGCTGAAATAATCGAGAACGCGGGTCATTGGGGTCGTCATTTGGCGCGCCTTCTGAAGTACGCGTATTTGAAGCCCATCAGCCACAACATACCGAAATATAGTGCAGCAAACAAAACCAGGCACGCCCCCATCAACGCGATACGGGCCACGGGCGTCGCACGCATCGCGGTCCAGTCGAAGCTGATCGCGAACCAGTGCATCGTGCCCGCGAGCACCAGCGACGCGCCGACGAGCTGCAGCAGGAAGAGCAGCCAGCCCGACGACGGCTGGTAGATGCCGCGCCGGCGCAGGCCGAGGAACAGCAGCAGCGAATTCACGCACGCGCCGACGCCGATACTGAGCGTCAGACCCGCATGACCGATCAGCGGCACGAACAGGTAGTTCGACAACTGCGTGATCACGAGCACGCCGATCGCGATCTTCACGGGCGTCTTGATATCCTGCTTCGCGTAGAAGCCGGGCGCGAGAATCTTGATCAGGATGATGCCGACCAGCCCGATGCCGTAGGCCGATAGCGCGCGCGCGACCATCTGCACCGTGTGGCCGTCGAACTTGCCGTAATTGAACAGGGTCGCGGTCAGCGGTCCCGCGAAGAACAGCAGCGCGAGCGCGCTCGGCGCGGCAAGCAGGAAGGTGACCCGCAGCCCCCAGTCGAGCAGCGCCGAATACTCGGTCGAATCCGCGTCGACGTGCGCTTTCGACAGGCTCGGCAACAGGATCGTACCGAGCGCGACGCCCAGCAGCGCGGTCGGGAACTCCATCAGCCGGTCGGCGTAGTTGATCCACGACACGGCGCCCTGCCCGAGCCGCGACGCGATGTTGGTGTTGATGATGAGGCTCAGTTGCGCGACCGACACCGCGAACGTTGCGGGCACCATCTTCGCGAGCACGCGCTTCACGCCCGGATGGCGGAGCGCGCGCAGCGGGTTCACGCCGATCAGCGGCACCATGTCGATCTTCTTGAGCCCCGGCAGTTGCACCAGGAACTGCAGCACGCCGCCGACGATCACCGCCCACGCGAGCGCATAGACCGGCACTTTCAGGTGCGGCGCGACGAACACCGCCGCCCCGATGAACGCGACGTTCAGCAGCACGGGCGCGAACGCCGGCAGCGAAAAGCTTTTGTAAGTATTGAGCACGCCGGACGCGAGCGTCGTCAGCGAGATGAACACGATGTACGGAAACATGATCTGCGTCATCGTGACGGCCAGCGGGAACGCCTGACCGTCCGAACGCAGGCCCGACGCGACCGCGAACACGACCCACGACGCGCCCGCGATGCCGGCGACCGACAGCGCGGCCAGCGCCCACGCGAGCACGGTGGACATCGCGTCGACCAGGGCCTTGGTCGCATCGTGCCCCTTCTGGTTCTTGAATTCGGCGAGGATCGGTACGAACGCCTGCGAGAACGCGCCCTCGGCGGACAGGCGGCGCAACAGGTTCGGAATACGGAAAGCGACGTAGAATGCGTCGGTGAATTGACTGGCGCCGAACGCACGGGCGATCAGCGTCTCGCGGGCCAGTCCGGTCACGCGCGACAGCAGCGTGAAGCCGCTGACCGTCAGCAGGGCTCGGAATAGATTCATGGGGCACGTATTATACGGGCCATGCGCACTCATAAGCGGGAGCCGATGGAAAAGCCCGGCTGCCGGCCCGGTTGGATTGCCGAGCTTGCCACTCGCTTGATTTCGTTGCTATAATCGCCGGTTTCTGGGCCTGTCATATGCACAACGGCTTCGTTGGCGTGTTGCCGGCCTCGGTTAAACCAACGTTTTTTTGCGCTCCTGGGCAATCGCTCTCAGGGGTCGGATCGAAAAGCAGCGCTTGGCCGTCAGGCTCCAAGCTCTGGAAACAGGACAGGATAAGGAACCGTCATGGCTAACTCCGCACAAGCACGCAAGCGCGCCCGCCAGGCTGCGAAGGCAAACTCGCACAACTCGGCACTGCGCTCGAAATTCCGTACCGCCGTCAAGGCTGTCCGCAAGGCGCTCGACGCCGGCGACCAGGCCAAGGCAGCCGAACTCTTCAAGGTTTCGGTGAAGACGATCGACACGATCGCCGACAAGAAGATCGTTCACAAGAACAAGGCTGCTCGCCTGAAGAGCCGCCTGGCAGCCGGCCTCAAGGGCCTGCAAGCCGCGCAGTAAATCCGGCGTGCCCGCTCAGGCGGGCGGCCTGTTTCCTCTGCGATCAACAAAAAGCCCGCTGCGTGCGGGCTTTTTGCTTTGGCATGGGAAACGGCCGGAGAACTGACCGCGCGGCAGATTACTTCTGCTTGCCGTAATCCGGCAATTCGCACGCTTCCGTCACGACGAGGTTGTTGTCCTTCGCGAAGTTCAGCACGAAATCGAACGCCATCGGCTCGATATCGCGCAGACGCGAATCGAGAATCACGCATTTCGTATCGCCCAGCATCGTGGGGCGGACATAGAGCGAATATTGCAGGCGCGCATTCGGCCCGCCGGTACCCGGACCGAAACAGGACATCACCCCGGCCAAGCGCTCCGACCAATCGCTCGGCCGAAACTTTTTCCCATCTTTCGTGATGCCCTGAATGAAGTATTCGGTCGGGGGAGTTTCAGCCATGAGGGTACCCAAGTGACGGCCCAGCGGTGCGCCGGCGAACCTTCGCCTGGACACCTCGGAACACAAGGAAGAAACGGCCTCGCGCCGCTCGCGACGGACCGCGACCGCGATCCTGGGCACGACGCACCGGATGCGTGCGACGCGCCGCTTGTGTCCGGCAGACCGAGCATGAACCTTGCCCGCCGGGCTTGAGAAAACCGCGAAATTATACCGCACCGCGCCATGATTCGTCGTATCGGGCACGTCGCCGAAACGGCGCCCGGGTGCCGCCGCGCGGTCCGCGCGGTTCCAGCCGATGCTTTCGGCACGGCTCGTCAAAGCCGCGAAAATCCTTTATGCTGGCTCGAGTTACCCACACTCGACGGCGGCGCCGTCCGGCCTTCCGCCGGGTGCCCGCCGTATCTCGTTTCATGACCGCCAAAACCATTCGTCACTACCTGCAGTTCAAGGATTTCTCGCTGGAAGACTACGAGTACGTGCTCGAACGCACGGGTATCCTGAAACGCAAATTCAAGAACTACGAGACCTACCACCCGCTGCACGACCGCACGCTCGCGATGATCTTCGAGAAAAGCTCGACGCGCACGCGACTGTCGTTCGAGGCCGGCATCTTCCAGCTGGGCGGTCATGCCGTGTTCATGAGCACGCGCGACACCCAGTTGGGCCGCGGCGAGCCCGTCGAGGATTCCGCGCAGGTGATCTCGCGGATGGTCGACATCATCATGATCCGCACATTCGAGCAGGAAGTGATCCAGCGCTTCGCGGCAAAGTCGCGCGTGCCGGTGATCAACGGCCTCACGAACGAATACCACCCGTGCCAGGTGCTTGCCGACATCTTCACGTACTACGAGCATCGCGGACCGATTCGCGGCAAGACCGTCGCCTGGGTCGGCGACGCGAACAACATGCTGTACACCTGGATCCAGGCCGCACGTATCCTCGGCTTCAAGCTGCGCTTGTCCACGCCGCCCGGCTACGCGCTCGACGCGAAGCTGGTCGAGGCCGACAGCGCGCCGTTCTACGAGGTGTTCGCCGATCCGAACGAAGCCTGCAAGGGCGCCGATCTCGTCACCACCGACGTGTGGACCAGCATGGGCTTCGAGGCCGAGAACGAAGTCCGGATGAAGGCCTTCGCCGACTGGTGCATCGACGAGGAAATGATGGGGCACGCGAACGCCGACGCCCTCTTCATGCATTGCCTGCCCGCGCATCGCGGCGAGGAAGTGACGGCCGCCGTGATCGACGGCCCGCAAAGCGTCGTCTGGGACGAGGCGGAAAATCGCCTGCACGTGCAGAAGGCGCTGATGGAGTTCCTGCTGCTCGGCCGCCTGAACCACTGACCGCACACCGTCCGTCGGCGCGGCGCTCGAACGCCCCGAAAAAAAGCCTCGCCGACGCGCGAGGCTTTTTTACTCGGCCGCCGCGGCGCTCACAGACACACCGGCTCCACCTCCAGCTCGACCCCGAACCGGCCGAGCACGTCACGCCGGATCGCGTCCGCCAGCGCCAGCACATCAGTCCCCGACGCGCCACCTCGATTCACCAGCACCAGCGCCTGCCGGTCATGTACCGCCGCCGCGCCCAGCGTGCGACCTTTCCAGCCGCAGCGGTCGATCAGCCAGCCCGCCGCGAGCTTCACCTGCCCGTCCGCCTGCGGATACGAAACGAGATCGGGCTCGCGCTCGCGCAGCACGGCGAACCGCTCGGCCGAAATCACCGGATTCTTGAAGAAGCTGCCCGCGTTGCCGAATTCGAGCGGATCGGGCAGCTTCGCCCGCCGGATCGCGACGACCGCATCGAATACGTCGCGCGGCGTTGCCGCCCCGGCGTCGACCCCGCGCAGCGCCAGCTCGCGGGCGACATCGGCATAGCCGAGCCGTGGCACCCACACTTTCGGCAGACGGAACGTCACGGCCACGATCGCGAAGCGCCCGCGTCCATCCCGCTTGAAGAAGCTGTCGCGATAGCCGAATGCGCACTGCGCCGCGTCGAATTCGACGATTTCACCAGTCGCCAGCTCCACCGCCTGCAGCGAGTGGAAGCAGGTTTTCATTTCCAGCCCGTACGCACCGATGTTCTGGATCGGCGCGGCTCCGACGGTGCCGGGAATCAGCGCGAGGTTTTCCAGGCCGGGGATGTGGCGATCGAGCGTCCAGGCGACGAACGCGTGCCAGTTCTCGCCGCCGCCCGCCCGCACGTACCACGCGTGCTCGTCCTCCCGCACGACGGTTCGGCCGCGCGTCTCGTTCAGCAGCACGAGTCCGTCGAAACGACCGGTGAACACGACGTTGCTGCCGCCGCCCAGCACCAGCACCGGCAAGCCCGCGACGCGCGGGTCGCGGGCGAGCGCGGCGAACTGGTCGACCGCGTCGACCCGCGCCGCCAGCCGCGCGGTCACGTCGAAGCCGAACGTGTTGTGGGTTCGCAGCGGGTAATCGGCGAGCAGTCGGAGCGGGAAATCGGGGAGGGACATCGCAAATCGCAGTTGTGCCGGAAGGCCGTCAAGCCGGCGGCCTTGGGCAAAAGTTGGGGCGCCGGTAAAATGACGGTCGGTCCGCAATTATAGCGAGTGCCCGCGCGCGTCCGCGCGGGCCGCATGTTTTCAGGGAGAATGCCATGCCATCGTTCGACGTCGTTTCCGAAGCGAACATGATCGAAGTCAAAAACGCCATCGAGCAGTCGAACAAGGAAATTTCGACGCGCTTCGATTTCAAGGGGTCCGACGCGCGCGTCGAGCAGAAGGAACGCGAGCTCACCATGTTCGCCGACGACGATTTCAAGCTCGGCCAGGTCAAGGACGTGCTGATCAACAAGATGGCGAAGCGCAATGTCGACGTGCGCTTCCTCGACTACGGCAAGATCGAGAAGATCGGCGGCGACAAGGTCAAGCAGATCGTGACGATCAAGAAAGGCGTGTCGGGCGACCTCGCGAAGAAGATCGTGCGGTTGGTGAAGGACAGCAAGATCAAGGTGCAGGCGAGCATCCAGGGCGACGCGGTACGTGTCACCGGCACGAAGCGGGACGATCTGCAAAGCGTGATCGCGCTGCTGCGCAAGGATGTCACCGACACCCCGCTCGACTTCAACAATTTCCGGGACTGAGCGCCGAGCGCGCCGTCGTCGCCGCGCGGAATCGCTCCGGCTCGAGTCGTTCGGTTGGGCGGCGCCGGCGGCGCGGGCTGCATGGGCGCCCGCCACGCCAACGTGAGCGTCGCTCCGGCACCGATCTCGCCGAAAGCGGGTACCCGCCCGGCTCACGCAAGGCTGACGCGGGCCCGCCCACGCGGCCTTCGGCAACGCGGCCGCACCAGCGCCGGGCGTTGCACCCGCCGCTTCCCCTTTCCGTCGGCGGCGAACGCCGAACCGCCGCGCTCCGATGCCTATCGTCGCTCGCCGGCCTCGGGCGTCTGAACTTTCTTCTTGTCGCCGATCCGGCTCTCCTGCCCGGCCAGCAGCTTCGAAATATTCACGCGATGGCGCCACACGAGCAGCACGCTCATGGCGAGCACGGCCCACGCGCTCGGATTGTCGTGCGTCCCGAACAGGAATACGTCGAACACCGGCGCGAACACGGCGGCGGCCAGTGCCGCCAGCGACGAGTATCGAAAAAAGAACGCGACGATGAGCCAGGTGAGCGCGGTAGCCAGTCCCAGCACCGGATGGATCGCCAGCAGCACGCCGGCGGCCGTCGCGACGCCCTTGCCGCCCTGGAAGCGGAAGAAGATCGGGTACAGATGGCCGAGGAACACGGCAATTGCCGCGCACGCGACACCGAATTCGCCGCCGATACCGAAATGCCGGACCAGCCAGACGGCCAGCCAGCCCTTGAAGGCATCGCCGACGAGCGTGAGGATCGCCGCCGTCTTGTTGCCGCTGCGCAGCACGTTGGTCGCGCCCGGGTTCTTCGATCCGTACGAACGCGGATCGGCCAGCCCCATCGCGGCGCTGACGACGACCGCGAACGATACCGATCCGATCAGATAGGCGGCGATGGCCGCGAGCAGAATCTGCATGCGAAGGACTCTTGTTTCAACGAAAGGGTTGGACGGACGGCTCGATCGACGCAGCCGCGGCGGCGCCCATTCTACCGAAGCGGCGCGCCGCGCAGCGCGGATCGAACCCTCAGTCGACGCTCGCGCACGCCACGGCCCGCGCGTCGAGCAGCGCCGTCAGCACCCCGGGCGCGAGACTGACGAGATAGCCGCGCCGACCGCCGTTCAGATAGATCGACGGCAGCGCGAGAATGCTCGCCTCGACGTACACCGGCATCGCCTTCTTCGTGCCGAACGGCGACGTACCGCCGACCAGATAACCGGAATGGCGGTTCGCGATCTCGGGCTTGCACGGCTCGACCCGCTTCGCGCCGATCTGCCGCGCGAGATTCTTGGTCGACACCGTGCGATCGCCATGCATCAGTACGATCAGCGGCTTCGCGTGCTCGTCTTCCATCACCAGCGTCTTGACGACGACGTGCTCGTCGACGCCGAGCTGGCGCGCGGACTCGGCGGTGCCGCCGTGGTCGACGTAGTCGTACGGATGCTCGCCGAACGCGACGCCGTGACGGCGCAGGAACTGCGTCGCGGGGGTTTCGGAGACATGTCGGGATTTGCTCATCCGCGCATTTTAATTGCATGCGCCGCGATGCACTATTGTCCGTACGGTCGATTGCATGCGATCCACCGGCGTGGCACGATCGTTCGACACACTGCGGCGCCCGCTCGCCGACCCTCTTTCCCGGAGACGCCATGACCTCGAATGACGGCCTCGACGCCGCCGCGCTGCTTGCCTCGCTGCCGACGCGAATCGCCGCGCTGCCGGCCCTCGCGGCCGAACGCAATCCGCATCGCGTCGCGCTGATCGAAGATGCGCGGCAGCTCACCTACGCGCAGCTCGCCCAGGCGGTCGACGCCACGGCCGATCAGTTGGCAAGGCTCGGCGTGCGGGGCGGCGATCGCGTGATGATCGTCGCGGAAAACAGCGTCGCGCAGATCGTGCTGCTGTTCGCCGCCGCACGGCTCGACGCGTGGGCGCTGGTGTCGAACGCCCGGCTGTCCGCCGCCGAACTCGACGCGATCGCCGCGCACGCGGAGCCGAGGCTGGTCGCGTTCGTGACGGAGTCGTCGCCCGACACCCGCGCGCATGGCGACCGGCGCGGCGCGCAGCCGGCTGCCGCACTGCCGATCGAGATCGGCGCATGGTCGTATACGGTCGATTCCGCGGTACGCGCCGAGCCCGTGACGGCCGATCCGGCGCGCCAGTGCGCGGCGCTGATCTACACGACGGGCACCACCGGCACGCCGAAGGGCGTGATGCTGTCGCATCGCAATCTGCTGTTCATCGCCGCGGTCTCGAGCACGCTGCGCCGGGTCGAGCCGAGCGACGTCGCCTACACGGTGCTGCCGGTCTCGCACGTCTACGGGCTCGCGTCGGTATGTCTCGGCAGCCTGTACGCGGGCGCGACGCTGCGGCTCGCGCCGCGCTTTTCGCCGGAAGCGGTGCGCCGCGCGCTGGCGCACGAGCGGGTGACGATCTTCCAGGGCGTGCCAGCCATGCACGCGAAGCTGCTCGAGCATCTGCAAACGCATGGCCATCCGTGGCACGCGCCGCATCTGCGCTTTGCGTACTCGGGCGGTTCGCCGCTCGACGCGGACCTGAAGGCGCGCGTCGAACGCGTCTACGGCGTTGCGTTGCACAACGGCTACGGCATGACCGAAAGCAGCCCGACCATCACTCAGACCGCGCTCGACGCGCCGCGCGACGACTGCTCGGTCGGTCTCCCGATTCCCGGTGTCAAGCTACGCTTCGCGGCACCCGACGGTACTGAAGTCGCGCGCGGCGAAGTGGGCGAGATCTGGGTGCGCGGCCCGAACGTGATGCTCGGCTATTACCGCAATCCGGCAGGTACCGAGGCGGCCGTGACGGCGGACGGCTGGCTCAGGACCGGCGACCTCGGCCGGCTGGACGACGACGGCGCGCTGACGATCGCCGGCCGCAGCAAGGAGCTCATCATCCGTTCGGGCTTCAACGTCTATCCGGCGGAGGTCGAGCAGGCGCTGAACGCACATCCGGCGATCGTGCAATCGGCGGTGATCGGCCGCGCGGTCGAGGGCAACGAGGAGGTGATCGCCTTCGTCGAGCGGATGCCCGGCGCGTCGCTCGCGGCCGATGAGCTGGCGCAGTGGTGCGCGAGCCGGCTCGCGCCGTACAAACGCCCCGCGCAGATCCGCGTGCTGGATGCGCTGCCCGCCGCGTCGACCGGCAAGGTGCTCAAGCACCGGCTGCGCGAGTTGCTGTAGGGAGTCGGCCCGTGCGCGCCCGGCGGGACGGCGCGCTCAGCCGCGCGGATGATGCGCCGCGTGCAGCGTCTTCAAGCGCTCGCGCGCGACGTNCCGCGTCGACCGGCAAGGTGCTCAAGCACCGGCTGCGCGAGTTGCTGTAGGGAGTCGGCCCGTGCGCGCCCGGCGGGACGGCGCGCTCAGCCGCGCGGATGATGCGCCGCGTGCAGCGTCTTCAAGCGCTCGCGCGCGACGTGCGTATAGATCTGCGTAGTCGAGATGTCGCTGTGCCCGAGCAGCAGTTGCACGACCCGCAGGTCCGCGCCGTGATTGAGCAGATGGGTGGCGAACGCATGCCGCAGCGTATGCGGCGACAGGTGCGCGCGGATCTCCGCTTGCTGCGCATGCCGCTTGATGATGTTCCAGAATTGCTGGCGGGTCATGCCGTCGCCGCGCGCCGTCACGAACAGCGCGTCGGCTGCCCGCGCCCCGAGCAGCGGGGGTCGCGCGTCGCGCAGATAACGCTCGATCCAGCCGTGCGCGACTTCGCCGAACGGCACGAGCCGCTCTTTCGAGCCCTTCCCCATCACGCGCACGACGCCGTCGTTGAGCCCGACCTCGACGGTCTTGAGCGTGACCAGTTCGCTCACCCGGAGCCCGCTCGCATACATCAGTTCGAGCATCGTGCGATCGCGCAGGCCGAGCGGCGTCTCGATGTCGGGTGCGCCGAGCAATGCTTCGACCTGGGCCTCCGACAACGTCGACGGAAACCGCGCGGGCTGCTTCGCCGACACGATCCGCAGCGTGGGATCGGCCGCCGCGCGGTGTTCGCGCACGGCCCAGCCGTAATAGCGCCGGAACACCGACAGGCGCCGGTTCGACGACGTCGCCTTGCCGTCGCTGCGCGCGGCGATGTAGCCCGTCACCATCGACTCCGTCGCATGATCGAGACTCGTGCGATGGATCGCCGCGAGCCAGTGCGAAAACAGCTGCAGATCTCGCCGGTACGCATCGAGCGTGTTGCGCGACAGCCCGTGTTCGAGCCACAACGCGTCGCAGAACACATCGATCGACGCGCGGCTCGCGAGCGATTCGGGCGAATCGGACGCCGCGTCCAGCTCGGCGCCCGTCTCGGCGGCACGGGAAGACGGTTCGAAACGGCTCATCGGTACGGGACGCCTTCGTGCGCGAGCAGCCAGCGCTTGACCCTCAGGTAATAGCCTTCGGTGTCGCCGTTCGCGAAACCGCCGATCCCGCCCGACGCGACCACCCGATGGCAGGGGATCACCAGCGGAAAATAGTTGGCTCCGCACGCCTGGCCGACCGCGCGCGGGCCGGTGCCGATCTGTTTCGCGATCTGGCCGTAGGTGGACACGAGCCCCGGCGGAATCTCGCTGATCGCATTCCACACGCGCCGCTGGAACGCCGTACCGACCGGCGCCAGCGGCAGGTCGAAGCGCGCCGACGCGCGGTCGAAATAGCGCTCGATCTGCCGCACCGCGCGCTTCGCGAGCGTCGTGTTCGGCGCGACGCTGCGCACCGATTCCGGCAGATAGAGAATCTCGCGCACCACCGACGCATCGGTGCGGACTCCGAGCTTGCCGAACGGTGCGTCGATTACGGCGTTGAACATCGTTGTCTCCAGAAGGAAGCGGCCGGACCGCGCCGAACCGCCACTTTACGCCGCCTTCAGGCGGCCCGCAGCGCCCAGGCCACGTGCTCGCGAACCAGCGGCGACGCATCGTCCGCGCGCGCGCCGAGCGCATCGACCATCGCCGCGCGCGCGGCCGGCGAAACGCCGCCGGGCGCCGCCCGCAACGCGTTGCCAAGACCGACCGCCAGATTGCGCAGCCAGCGCTCGTAGCCGATCCGGCGAATCGCGCTGCCCTGCATCCGCTCGTCGAACTGCCCGGCGCTCCAGCCGAACAGCTCGACGAGCGACGCGCGATCGAGGCCGTGCCGCACGTCGAAATCGGCGACGGGCGCCGCCTGCGCGAATTTGTTCCACGGGCATACCAGCTGGCAATCGTCGCAGCCGTATACCCGGTTGCCGATCATGGGCCGCAGCGCCTCGGGAATGCTGCCCTTCAGCTCGATCGTCAGATACGAGATGCACAGGCGCGCGTCGACCCGGTAAGGCGCGACGATCGCGCCGGTCGGACAGGCGTCGATGCAGCGCGTGCAGCTGCCGCAGTGCGCGCCGGGCGTCTCGGGCGCGGTGCCGGGCGATACCTGCGCATCGGTCGGCAGCGGCACGTCCACAAAGATCTCGCCCAGGAAGAACAGCGAGCCCGCGTCGCGCTCCAAAAGCAGCGTGTGCTTGCCGCGCCATCCGGTGCCCGCCTTCTGCGCCAACTCGACTTCCAGCACCGGCGCCGAATCGGTGAACACGCGGTAGCCGAAGCTGCCGATTTCCGCTTCGATCCGCTCCGCGAGCGTCTGCAGCCGGCCGCGCAACACCTTGTGATAGTCGCGGCCGCGCGCATAGATCGACACGACCGCGGCTTCGGGATCGTCGGCGCGCGCCAGCTCGCGCGCCCGCCAGGCTCCCCGCGCCGCGGCATCGGCGTCGAGCGCGCCGGCCAGCGTGCCGGCCGGCAGATAGGCGAGCCGCGCGGAGATCACGCGTCGCGTGCCGGCCACAAGTTCGGCCGGACGCGCGCGTTTCGTCCCATGTTTCGCCATATAATCCATCTCGCCGTGGCAACCGGCTTCCAGCCAGGCGGCGAGCCCCGCTTCGGCAGCCGAGAGATCGGTATCGCTGATGCCGATCGCCCCGAAACCCAGTTCGCGCCCCCAGGTCTTGATGCGCAGCGCGAGCGCCGCCAGCGCCGCGTCGTCAAGACAATGCGGCGCCGCGCCGCCGCCATTCATCGACGGCGCGTCTGTCACAGCGAGTTCCGGAGTTCGGTTCATCGCGCTATTTTACGAGAATGCTCGCGAAGCCAAGCCAAACGTCATCAGGGTCCATCCTGCCCGCCGCGGTCGGCGAACGCGTCATCGCGCTCGCCGACGAAGCGGCCACCGACGCGTTCGGCCGGCGTTTCGCCCAGGCGATCGACGCGGTACGCGCGGAACTCGCCGCGCGGCATGCGTTCAACGGCCTCCAGATCCAGCTCGTCGGCGACCTCGGCGCGGGTAAAACCACCCTCGTCAGGGCGATCCTGCGCGGCCTCGGCCATGCCGGCCGCGTGAAAAGCCCGACCTACACCCTCGTCGAACCATATGCGCTCGAACGCCCGGATGGGGAACTTGAGCTGTACCACTTCGATCTGTACCGTTTTAGCGATCCGGCCGAATGGGCCGATGCGGGCTTTCGCGAATATTTCAACTCCAGCGCGATCTGCCTCGTCGAATGGCCTCAGCAGGCAGGCGCCGTACTCGGCGTCCCGGATCTCGTCTTCTCGCTCGACGTGGACGGCGACGGCCGCGTCCTCGCCGCGCGGGCGTACAGCGCATCAGGAAAAGCATGTCTCGAAAGATGTTGATCAAACCGTTCCGCTCGATCGAATCGGCGGCCACCGCGAGCCATAACTGGCGCCGCCGCCAAGTGCTGCGCGCGGGGGCCTCCACGCTGGTGCTCGCGCTCGTCGGCCCGCGCGTCGCGCACGCGTCGTCGGTGCTCGGCGTGCGCGTCTGGCCCGCCCGCGATTACACGCGCGTGACGATCGAATCCGATCAGCCGCTGCAGAATACCCAGCAATTGCTGCAAGGTCCGGACCGGCTCGTCGTCGACCTGACCGGCCTCGATCTCGACCAGGCGCTGCGCGACCTGGTGTCGAAGATCGCGCCGAACGATCCGCAGATCCAGTCGGTTCGCGTCGGACAGTACCAGCCGCATGTGGTTCGGATGGTGTTCGACCTGAAAGGGTCGGTGAAACCGCAGGTGTTCACGCTGCCGCCCGTCGGCACCTACCGCTACCGGCTGGTGTTCGATCTGTATCCGGCCGTCGCGCCCGATCCGCTGTCCGACCTGATCGCGCAGACGGAGCGCAAGGAACAGCAACTGAACGACACGGTGCGCGCGCAGCAGGCGCAGCCGCCGTCGGCCGCGCTCAACGGCCCGACCGCCACGCCGCCCGCCGGCTCGGCCGACAACAGCGACGCGTTCTTCCAGCACTTCGCGCAGAATGCGCCGTCGCCCGCGCGCCCCGCGCCGCCGGCCGCCACCCCCGCTACCCCGCCCGCACCGGCCCGGCCCGCCGTCAAGCCGCCGCCCGTGATCGCCCGCAAGGACGATGACGACAGCGACGACGCCTACGCGTTCACCGCGCCGAAGGCCGGCAAGGGCGGCACGGTACGCTTGCTCACCGTCGCGATCGATCCCGGCCACGGCGGCGAGGATCCGGGCGCGATCGGCAGCGCCGGCACCTACGAAAAGCACATCGCGCTCGACATCGCGAAGAAGCTGCGCGCGAAGATCGACGGCGCGGCGAACATGCGCGCGATGATGACCCGCGACGCGGACTTCTTCGTGCCGCTCAACGTGCGGGTGCAGAAGGCGCGGCGCGTCGGCGCGGATCTCTTCGTGTCGATCCACGCGGACGCGTTCACGACGCCGTCGGCGCGCGGCTCGTCGGTGTTCGCGCTGTCGGATCACGGTGCGACGAGCGCGGCCGCGCGCTGGATGGCGAACAAGGAGAACTCGTCGGACCTGATCGGCGGGATCAACATCAAGACCCAGGACGTGGCGGTGAACCGCGCGCTGTTCGACATGTCGACGACCGCGCAGATCCGCGATTCGATGCGCTACGGCAACTACGTGCTGAAGGAAGTCGGCGGTATCAACAAACTGCACAAGGGCTCCGTCGAGCAGGCAGGCTTCGCGGTGCTGAAAGCCCCCGACATTCCGTCGATCCTGGTCGAGACCGCGTTCATCAGCAATCCCGACGAGGAGCGCCGGCTCAACGACGACGCGTATCGCGACCAGATGGCCGATGCGATCTTCCGCGGCATCAAGCGCTATTTCGCGGCGAATCCGCCGCTCGCGCGAAGCCGGATGACCTGACCGCGCGCAGGCTTCGCCCCGCACCCGCCACGCCTCGCATGCCGCGAGGCGTTTTCGTATCGGCGCGGCACCGGCGAAAATCATCGGCGCCGGCGCGATCGCCGTGCTGCGCCGCCCGACCGGTACTCTCGCCCGTCGCCGGCTGCGTCCGCGCGAAGCCTGCCGCCCCGCCCGCGGCGACGACGTCGTCGCGTAGCCCCGCCCGCCCCGGCCTACCGGGCACGGCGTCACCGCCGACACCGCCGTCGCCGCGCGCTCACGACGTCGAGACGAAGCACCGCACGAGACGCCCGCCGAATACATTCACCGCGAGCCCCGCCATCACGAGCGCGGCGCCGATCAGTTGCGCGCTGCTCAGATGTTCGTCGAGCAGCAGCGCGGACGAGCCGAGCCCCACGATCGGCACCAGCAGCGAGAACGGCGCGACCTGCCCCGCCGGATAGCGCGACAGCAGGCGGCTCCACAGCCCGTAGCCCAGCAGCGTCGCGACGAACGCGAGATAGACGATCGCGAACACCGACCGCCCCGACAGCGACGCCAGCGCTTCGCCGATCCGCTGCGGCCCCTCGAACAGATAGGACAGCACGAGGAACGGCAGCGGCGGCACGAGGCTCGCCCACACGACAAGCGACACCAGATCGACCTTGCCGATCTTCTTCGTGACGATATTGCCGCACGCCCACAGCGCCGCCGCGCCGATCGTCAGCAGGAAGCCCGCCAGCGTCATCGCGCGGCCGCCCTGCGACGCGATCACGGCCAGGCCGATCGCGGCGATCGCGAGACCCGCCAGATTCTGCGCGCGCAGCCGCTCGCCGAGGAACGCCATCGCGAACACCAGCGTGAAAAACGCCTGCGCCTGCAGCACCAGCGACGCCAGACCGGCCGGCATGCCGACGTACATCGCGGAAAAGAGGAACACGAACTGGCCGAGCAGGATCGTCGCGCCGTAAAGAACGAGCCAGCGCCACGGGATCTGCGGGCGCCGCACGAAAAACACCGCCGGCACCGCGGCGAGGATGAAGCGCAGCGCGCCGAGCAGCATCGGCGGCACGCCGTGCAGCCCGACCTTGATCACGACGAAGTTCACGCCCCAGGCGACGATCACCACCAGCGCCAGCAACAGGTCCTTCGGGGCCATCATCGTCGTCTCCGGGAATTTTTCTGAGAAGCCGGTCATCTTACCGGCGTTGGCCGTCTCCCGCCGCCGGCGCGTCGCATGCCACGTTCGCCCGGGACCATTACAATGGTCCGCATCCCCGCCGCCCGCCAGGATCCGTCATGACCGATTCGATCAAAGCCATTCTGAAACCCCACATCCGCGACATCGGCAACCTGCAGGTGCGCCGTACCCTGCCCGCGATGGCCGCGCGCCTCGTCGGCCCGTTCATCTTCTTCGACCACATGGGCCCCGCCGACCTGCCCGCCGGCGTCGGGCTCGATGTCCGGCCGCACCCGCACATCGGACTCGCGACGGTCACCTACCTGTTCGACGGCGCGATCCTGCACCGCGACAGCCTCGGTTCGGTACAGGCGATCGTGCCCGGCGACGTCAACTGGATGACGGCCGGCCGCGGCATCGTGCATTCGGAACGCACGCCGGAAGACGTCCGGCTGCGCGGCCAGACCGTCCACGGTATCCAGACCTGGGTCGCGCTGCCGCTCGAGCACGAAACCGTCGAACCGTCGTTCGAGCACCATCCGGGCGCGACGCTGCCGAAGCTCGAACGCGACGGCGTCGCCCTCACCGTGATCGCGGGCGATGCCTTCGGCGCGGTGTCGCCCGTCACGACTTTTTCTCGCACGCTGTACGCGGCCGCGGCATTCGGCGCGGGCACCACGCTGACGCTCGACGCCGATCACGAGGAGCGCGCCGTGTATCTCGTCAGCGGCGACCTGAGCATCGACGGCACGCCGCTCGAAGTCGCGCAGATGGCGGTGCTCACGCCGGGCGCCGCCGCCGCGCTCGCGAGCACGCAGGGCGCCCGCGCGATGCTGCTCGGCGGCGCGAAGCTCGCGGGCGAACGCTTCATCGAATGGAATTTCGTCGCCAGTTCGCGCGATGCGATCGAGCAAGCCAAGGCCGCCTGGACCCGCCAGGAGATGGGCCAGGTGCCGGGCGAAACCGAATGGATTCCGCTGCCCGAACGCAAACCGCATTGAAATCGGGCCGGACGCCCGCACGTTCCCCCGGAACGCCACTTATCACGAGAACGCCATGGATACCACGCTCGCCACCTTCGAACGCGATGTGATCGACGCATCGCTCGACACCCCGGTGCTGGTCGATTTCTGGGCCCCCTGGTGCGGCCCGTGCAAGACGCTCGGTCCGCTGCTCGAAAAACTCGAGCGCGATTACGACGGCCGCTGGCGGCTCGTCAAGGTCAACGTCGACGAGAACCAGGAGCTTGCCTCACACTTCCAGACCCGCAGCATTCCGCACGTAATCGCTTTCGCGAACGGCCAGCCGGTCGACCAGTTCGTCGGCGTGCTGCCCGAGGGCCAGCTGCGCGCATTCATCGACCGCCTGCTGCCGTCGCCCGAGCAAGCCGAGCGGCACGCGGCGCAGGCCGCGCTCGCCGACGAGCGGATCGACGACGCCGCCGCGCACCTGAAGGCGGCGCTCGCGCTGAACCCCGGTTACGACGACGCGCGCCTCGACCTGATCGAACTGCAGCTCGCGCTGAATGAAGTCGATGCCGCGCACGACGAGGCCACCCGGCTTGCGCCGGCGGTGCAAAGCGGCGACCCGCGCTACCTGGCGATCAAGGCGCGCTTCGACGCGCTCGCCGCGAGCGCCGACCTGCCGCCCACCGACGCGCTCGAGGCGCAGATCGCGGCCAACCCCGCCGATCTCGACGCCCGCTTCGATCTCGCGCAGAGCCTGATCGCGCGCCGCGCGTACCAAGGAGCGCTCGAGCAGTTGTTGGAGATCGTCCTGCGCGACCGCGCCTATGGCGACGATCTCGGCCGCAAGACCATGATTTCGGTATTCGAGATGGCGGGCGATCAACCCGAGCTGGTCGCGGCATGGCGGCGCAGGTTGAGCGCGGCGCTCAACTGAACTGATCCGCCGGATCGGGAGCGTTGGTCCGGGGCG
Source organism: Burkholderia alba (assembly GCF_034721475.1). Lineage (NCBI taxonomy): Bacteria > Pseudomonadati > Pseudomonadota > Betaproteobacteria > Burkholderiales > Burkholderiaceae > Burkholderia > Burkholderia alba. The sequence goes on from NZ_JAWJWL010000014.1 coordinate 159,746, forward strand.
CCGGCGGGCTACCCCGGGCAGCGCCGCTACGCGTTCGCGCGAGCGGCGAGCGCCCGCAGGACATAGGCCGACGCGGCAAACCCGAAACTCGCGGTCACGCACACGCTCGACCCGAAACCCGCGCAATTGAGTCCGGCCGGACCACTCGGCGCGGCGGCGCCCGACACATCCCCCCCCGGCGCCGTGCCGGCATCGAGATCGCATGCCGCCGCCTCCGCTTCCGGATAGATCAGCGGCTCGTCCGAATACACCGCGTCCACCCGGAACTTCGACTTCGGTCCGCGCGGGAAGCCGTGCTCCTTGCGCAGCTGCGCGCGTACCTTCGACAAGAGTGGGTCCTGGATCGTCTGCGCGAGATCGTCGATCCGGATCCGGGTCGGATCGAGCTGGCCACCCGCGCCGCCGACCGTGATCAGCGGCTGCCGCCGCGCGACGCACCACGCGATCAGCGCGACCTTGGTGCGCACGCTGTCGATCGCGTCGACCACGAAATCGAAGCCGCCGCCAAGCAGACGGTCGAAATTGTCCGGCTCGACGAAGTCCTCCACCGTCACGACCCGGCAGCCGGGATCGATCCGCGCGATCCGTTCGGCCATCGCGTCGACCTTCGGCTTGCCGTAATTGCCGTCGAGCGCGTGGATCTGCCGGTTCGTGTTGCTTTCCGCCACATTGTCGAGATCGATCAGCGTCAGTTCACCGATCGCGCTGCGCGCCAGCGCTTCGGCGGCCCAGGACCCGACCCCGCCGATCCCGATCACCGCCACCTTCGCCCGCTCGAACGCCGCGAGCGCCGGCGCGCCGTACAGCCGGGCAACCCCGCCGAACCGGCGTGCGCGATCCACGTCAAGCTGATTCGATAGGCTCGGAGTAAGATCGAATTCTGTCGCAACGGCGTCGGCACGGGGCATGGCGGTAAGCAAAATGAAAGTCGTTCGACCTTCTATTTTGCCTGATCGCCGCTGAAAACATAGGCCGTCTCCACGCAGCGCAGGTTTTTCTCACCTTGGTTATACTGGCTCCAGATTGAAGCGTCCGCATAAGAAATGACGACCCTCGCCGATCTCCGCATCAACTACTCGCTCGCGTCGCTCGATGAAGCCGACGCCAATCCGAATCCCTTTCTCCAGTTCGACAGCTGGTTCAAGGAGGCGCTGCACGCGCAACTCCCCGAACCGAACACGATGACGCTCGCGACGGTCGATGCCGAAGGCCGGCCGTCGGCGCGCATCGTCCTCATCAAGGGGGTCGATGAACGCGGCTTCGTGTTCTTCACCAATTACGATAGCCGCAAGGGCCGCGAAATCGCGCACAACCCGCAGGCGGCGCTGCTGTTCTACTGGATCGAACTCGAACGCCAGGTGCGCATCGAAGGCCGCATCGAGAAGACCAGCGACGCGGAAAGCGACCGCTACTTCGCGTCGCGCCCGCTCGGATCGCGCATCGGCGCATGGGCGTCGGATCAGAGCGCCGTGATCGACGGCCGCGCGGCGCTCGAGGCGCGCGAACGCGACGTCAGCGCGCGCTACGGCGACAACCCGCCGCGCCCGCCGCACTGGGGCGGCTACCGCGTCGTCCCCGCTTCCATCGAATTCTGGCAAGGCCGCCCGTCGCGGCTCCACGACCGCCTGCTATACACCCGCGACGCCGCGTCGCCCGGCGGCTGGACGATCGCACGACTGTCGCCGTAAGCCGCTCGCGCCACGCGCCGGGCCGTTCGCCCGCGCCGGAGCGCGCGTATTTCGTGTTGCACCGGGTGGCTGTCGTCTCGCGCCTTCGGCCTGCCCGATCGAGAACTTGGCTGTATTCATTTCAACGGACAACGGAGAATCCAAATGTTCTGGGAAAAGAAGCTGGCACAGTGGGCGGACGACGTACGGGCGAAGGCGAACCTGCCGGCGCGCCTGGTGTTGTGGAACGGCCAGCAGCTCGACTTCGGCACGTTCGCCGCGCCGCAAGTGACGCTCAAGGTCAACAGCGCGTCGGCGCTGCCGCTGTTGCTCGAACCGAGCCTCGACAATCTCGGCGAGGCCTACGTGCAGGGCAAGATCGACATCGAAGGCAAGGTGTCCGACATCATCAACATCAGCTACTCGCTCGCGCGCAGCACCGTGACGAACGCCGGAAAGCTGGCGCGCGTGAGGCGCTACTTCAATCACTCGAAGACCTCGGACAGGAAGGCGATCCAGTATCACTACGACGTCTCGAACGAGTTCTACCGGCTGTGGCTCGACGAAAACATGGTGTATTCGTGCGCCTACTTCGAGAACGGCGACGAAGATCTCGCCACGGCGCAGGTCAAGAAGATCGATCACATCCTGACCAAGATCCGGTTGCAGCCCGAGCAGCGGCTGCTCGACATCGGCTGCGGCTGGGGCGCGCTCGTGCTGCGCGCCGCGCAGAAGTTCGGCGCGCGCTGCGTCGGCGTCACGCTGTCGCAAAACCAGTTCGACCTCGCTACCGCGCGCGTGAAGGCGGCGGGACTCGAGGACCGGATCGAGATCCGGCTGCAGGACTATCGCGACGTCGAAGGCCAGTTCGACCGGATCACCAGCGTCGGCATGTTCGAGCACGTCGGCCGCAAGAACCTCCCGCTGTATTTCTCGCACGTACGCGAACTGCTGACCGACGACGGCATCGCGATGAACCACGGCATCACCTCCACCGACGCCGAGAGCGGCGAGACCGCGCTCGGCGGCGGCGAGTTCATCGACCGCTACGTGTTCCCGGACGGCGAACTACCGCACATTAGCCTCGCGCTCGAGGCGGCGCAGCGCGGCGGCCTCGAAGCGATTGACGTCGAGAGCCTGCGTCGGCACTATGCGCGCACGCTCGACATCTGGACCGAGAACTTCGAAGCGAAGGCGGAGGAAGCCAGGGCGCTCGTCGATGACGAAAAATTCCGCATCTGGCGCGTCTATCTCGCCGGCTGCGCGTATGCGTTCGAACACGACGACGTGTCGATCTTCCAGATCGTGTGCCGCAAAGCCGGGCGCAGCGCGAAAACGCTGCCGTGGTCGCGGCGCTACATGTATGAACACGCGCTGCCGCGCTAGGCGGCGCCCTTTGACGACGACGCATGGGTGACGGCAGCACGCGGCGCAAACCGGCGCCAACGCAACACCAGGATGGCACCGGCAGCGCACAGCGGGACGACGGCGCGCAGTTCGATCTGTTCGGCGCGGCACTGCCCGCCGCGCCTTCCCCCCCCTCTCCCGGGCCCGGCACGGGCGGTCAAGCGGCCCGGCCCGCGTCCCCCGACCCCGAACTCCGGTCCCGTGCATCGCCACCGCGGCAAGAAGATGCCGCGTCGGTACCCGACACGCCGGCTCTACCGGGCATCGACGCGGCGCCCGCCGCCGCGCCCCGCAAGAAGGCCCGCCGGCGCGGCGTGCTGCCCGCCGTGCCGTCCGCCGACGTCATGGACGCCGCCGCCGCGCTGCCGCCGTCCGTGCGGCTCGGCACGTCATCGTGGTATTTCCCCGGCTGGAACGGCATCGTCTACGGCGACGACTATGCGCAGTCGAAACTGTCCCGGGAAGGACTCGAAGCCTACGGCGCGCATCCGCTCCTCAAGAGCGTCAGCCTCGACCGCTCGTTCTACGCGCCGCTCACCGTCGCCGACTATCTGCGTTACGCGCAGCAGGTGCCGGACGATTTCCGTTTCGTCGTCAAGGCGCCGGCGTCCGTCACCGACGCCGTCGTGCGCGGCAATCGCGGCGAGCCCGCCGGGCCGAATCCATCGTTCCTGAACGCGCAGCTCGCCGCCGACGAATTCGTGCGGCCGTGCCTCGAAGGTCTTGGCCGCAAGGCGGGCGCGCTGGTGTTCCAGTTCTCGCCGCTGCCCGATGCGCTGCTCGCCGATCCGGCCGCGCTGATCGACCGCCTGAGCGCATTTCTCGCCGCACTGCCGCCGCTGCCGGACGATCCCGACGGTCCGCGTTACGCGCTGGAGATACGCGATGCGAGCCTGCTGACGCCGCGCTTCATCCGCGCGCTGGCCACGGCGGGCGTACGCTATTGCGTCGGTCTGCACGCGAAGATGCCGGACCCGCTGCGTCAAGCAGCGGCGCTCGCGCTGCTCGACGGCGAGCCGTCCGGCCCGCTGATCGTGCGATGGAGCCTGCACAGCGGCTTCAAATACGAGCAGGCGAAGGCGAAGTACGAGCCGTTCGACCGGCTCGTCGACGAGGATTTCCACACGCGCTCGGCGCTCGCCGAGCTGGCGGCGCGCTACGTGCTGGCCGGACAGCCGGTGCTGATCACGATCAACAACAAGGCCGAAGGATCGGCGCCGCTGTCCTGCATCGCACTCGCGAAGGCCATCGCCGCCGCGTGCGCGCACCTGCGCGGCGAAGCGGCCTAGCGCCGCGGACGCGCGTCACGCCTGGCGCGATTTCAGGCGATGCGCGAACTTCTGACGGAATTTCGCGATCTTCGGTCCGATCACGGCCGCGCAGTAGCCCTGCCCCGGATTGCGCGCGTAATAGTTCTGGTGATACGCCTCGGCGGGCCAGTAATTGCCGTCCAGCGGCTCCACCCGCGTGACGACCGGATCGCTGAACACCTGCTCGTGCCCCACCTCGCGGATCACGTCGAGCGCGGCATCGCGCTGCGCATCCGAATGCGTGAACACGACCGAGCGGTACTGGGTACCGACGTCGTTGCCCTGCCGGTTCAGCTGGGTCGGATCGTGGGTCGCGAAAAAGATCCCGAGAATCTCCCGGTAGCTGATCCGCGACGGATCGAAGGTGACGTTGACCACTTCCGCGTGGCCCGTCTCGCCATCGCACACGTCCCGGTAGCCCGGGTTGCGGGTATGCCCCCCCGCATAGCCCGACTCGACGGCGGTCACGCCGTCGACGTCCAGGAACACCGCTTCCTGGCACCAGAAACAGCCACCGCCCAGCGTGGCGACTTCGCTTGCTGCTTGACTCATACCGGCTCCTTGTCCGTCCAATATCCACCTTGTCCGCCCGCCGGCAACCCGGCCGGCCGCGCCCGGCACCGCAGAACTGTCAGGTCGCCCACTCGCCGCGCCGGCATCGACGGGGTCTCAGCATCGCGCGATTCCGTTAAAATCGGGGCAACTTGCCGAATATCCAGATGATCGACCTTTCTCTTTCACACCGCTTCGCGCGCGCCTGCCGCTCCGGGCGACACTGCCGAACGCAAGCCTGCGCGCAATGAAACACGCCACTCCGCCCAACTTCGACGTCACCGCCTTCCGCGAGGCCCTCGGCCAGTTCGCGACCGGCGTGACCGTGATCACGACGCGCGCGCCGTCCGGCCAGTTGATCGGCATCACCGCCAGCTCGTTCAATTCGGTGTCGCTCGATCCGCCGCTCGTGCTGTGGAGCCTCGCGCACAAATCGGCGTCGATGCCGGTATTCCGCAGCAACAGCCATTATGTGGTCAACGTGCTGGCGTCGTCGCAGCTCGATCTGTGCAAGCGCTTCGCGACCGTCAAGGGCGACCGCTTCGAAGGCGTGTCGCATGCGGCGGGAGACTCCGGCATGCCGGTGCTCGACGGCGCGCTCGCGTGGTTCGAGTGCCACAACCGCAGCCGCTACGACGAGGGCGACCACGTGATCTTCGTCGGTCAGGTGGAGCGCTGCGGCGTGCATCCCGATGCCGGCTCGATCGCGCCGCTGGTGTTCCAGCGCGGCGGCTTTCACGGCATCACAACACTTTGAGCGCGCCGGTGCGGGCGAGCGCCACGGGCGCGCCCGCTTCGTCCTTGAGCGTCTGCAGCACGATGTTCGAGCGGATGTCCATCACCCCCGGCGCCTTGTACAGGTGGTTCAGCACGAAATCCGAATAGTGCTTGAGATTGTGCGCGAGCACGCGCAGCAGATAGTGGCTCTCGCCCGTCACGACGAACGCCCCCACCACCTCGGGCCATTCCCGCACCGCCTCCGCGAAACGCTCGTGCCAATGAGTCTGGTCGTTGCGCATCGACACCTGCACGAACGCCTCCAGCTCGAAACCGAGCTTCTCCCGGCTCAGACAGGCGCGATAGCATTCGATCACGCCCTGCTCCTCCAGCAGGCGCATCCGGCGCAGGCACGCCGACGGCGATAGCGCGATGCGCTCGGCCAGATCGAGGTTGCTGATGCGTCCCTCCTGCTGAAGAACGGCGAGAATACGGCAATCGGTGGCGTCGAGCGTAATCGCATGCATTTTTGGTCCCCGTTTCTACTCTGATTCGAATTATCTGCCAAATTGGTGGATTGTCCATGCTTATTTTGCAAGCACGTTCTGCGCGGGTTTGCCTATGATGCGAAGCAGTCAATCCGATTCGGAAACGCATGGACACGCTCTGGGACATTTCCCCCGCCATCGATCCCGCCACACCCGTCTGGCCGGGCGACACGCCCGTATCGATCGAGCGCGTGTGGCGCATGGAAGCCGGGTCGCCGGTCAATGTCGGGCGGATGACGCTGTCGCCGCACACCGGCGCCCATGCCGATGCGCCGCTCCACTACGACGCGGGCGGCGCGCCGATCGGCGCGGTGCCGCTCGACCCCTATCTCGGCCGCTGCCGCGTGATCCATTGCATCGGCGCGTCGCCGGCGGTGCGGCCGGACGACGTGCGGGCCGCGCTGGCCGACGCGCCGCCCCGGGTGCTGCTGCGCACCTGCCGTCAGGCGCCTCAGCGCGAGTGGGACAGCGCGTTCTGCGCGGTCGCGCCGGCCACCGTCGATCTGCTCGCCGCCCACGGCGTGCGCCTGATCGGCATCGACACGCCGTCGCTCGACCCGCAGGAATCGAAGACGATGGACGCGCATCACCGGATCCGCGCGCACCGGATGGCGATCCTCGAAGGTCTCGTGCTCGACGACGTCGCGCCCGGCGACTACGAACTGATCGCCCTGCCGCTCAAGTTCGCGACGCTCGACGCGAGCCCCGTGCGCGCCGTGTTGCGCGCGCTGCCCGCCGGACACTGACCGACTCGCCGATTCGCCCTATTTTCTCGACCTTCTGAACCGATCCATGATGAAAACACGTGAAGACGCGCTCGCCCTCGATCGCGACGATCCGCTCGCCCCGCTGCGCGAACGGTTCGCGCTGCCTGACGGCGTGATCTACCTCGACGGCAACTCGCTCGGCGCGCAGCCGCGCGCGGCCGCCGCGCGCGCCCAGCAGGTGATCGGCGCCGAATGGGGCGACGGCCTGATCCGCAGCTGGAACAAGGCCGGCTGGTTCGCGCTGCCGCGCCGCCTCGGCGACCGGCTCGCCCCGCTGATCGGCGCCGCGTCCGACGAGGTGGTGATCACCGACACCATTTCGATCAACCTGTTCAAGCTGCTGTCCGCGATGCTGCGCCATCAGGCCACGCACGCGCCGCAGCGCCGCGTGATCGTGTCGGAACGCTCGAACTTCCCGACCGACCTGTACATCGCGCAAGGGCTCATCGCGCAGCTCGGCGGCGGCTATGAACTCCGCCTGATCGACGACCCGGCCGACCTGCCCGCCGCGCTCGGCAACGACACGGCGCTCGCGCTGATCACCCACGTGAACTACCGGACCGGCTACATGCACGACATGCCGGCCGTCACGCAAACGGTCCGGCATGCCGGCGCGCTGATGCTGTGGGATCTGGCGCACTCGGCGGGCGCCGTGCCGGTCGATCTGACCGGCGCGGGCGCGGACGGCGCGGTCGGCTGCACGTACAAGTACCTGAACGGCGGCCCCGGCTCGCCCGCGTTCGTCTGGGTGCCGAAGCGCCACCAGGCGGCTTTCGAGCAACCGCTGTCCGGCTGGTGGGGCCATCGCGCGCCGTTCGCGATGCAACCCGGGTTCGAGCCCGACCCCGGCATTGCGCGCTTCCTGTGCGGCACGCAGCCGATCGTGTCGATGTCGATGGTCGAAACCGGTCTCGACCTGTTTCACGAGACCGACATGCACGCGTTGCGCCGCAAGTCGCTGGCGCTCACCGACGCGTTCATCGCGCTCGTCGAAACCCGCTGCGAAGGCCAGTCGCTGAAGCTCGTCACGCCGCGCGCCCACCATCAGCGCGGCTCGCAAGCCAGTGTCGAGCATCCGCACGGCTACGAAGTGATGCAAGCGCTGATCGCGCGCGGCGTGATCGGCGATTACCGCGAGCCGCGCATTCTGCGCTTCGGCTTTACGCCGCTCTACACGCGCTTCGTCGACGTGTGGGACGCGGTGGAGGCCCTGCGCGACGTACTCGCCACCCACGCGTGGCAGGCGCCGGAATTCGCCGCACGGACCGCGGTGACCTGAACGCCCGCGCATCGACCGGCGCCTCGCCCCCGCCCCCGCCCCGTTCAATCGTTGGAGACTTCCGTGAATTCTGGCCATATGCAGCCGCCCGGCAACGACGCACCGTCCGGCTGCCCCTTTTCCGGCGCGCATCCGCCGTCATCCGAAGCGCCGCACGTGCCCGCCGGCGACGGCCGGACCGATGCCGAAGGCGGCTGGCACCGCGCGCAGCTCGATTTCTCCGCGTCGATGAGCTACGGCGACTATCTGTCGCTGACCGCAATCCTCGACGCGCAGCATCCGCGCTCGCCCGATCACAACGAGATGCTGTTCATCATCCAGCACCAGACCAGCGAGCTGTGGATGAAGCTCGCGCTGTTCGAACTGCACGCGGCGCTCGCATCGATCCATCGCGACGCGTTGCCGCCCGCGTTCAAGATGCTCGCGCGCGTGTCGCGCATCCTCGAACAGCTGGTCCAGGCGTGGAACGTGCTCGCGACGATGACGCCGTCCGAGTACTCGGCGATGCGGCCCTACCTGGGCGCGTCGTCGGGGTTCCAGTCGTATCAGTACCGGCAGCTCGAATTCCTGCTGGGCAACAAGAATCCGCAGATGCTGCGCCCGCACGCGCACCGGCCCGAGATCCTCGCGCAGGTGCAGGCGACGCTCGAAGCGCCGTCGCTGTACGACGAGGTGATCCGCCTGCTCGCGCGGCGCGGCTTTCCGATCGACGCCGCGCGGCTCGAGCGCGACTGGACCCGGCCGACCGAGCACGACGCGTCGGTCGAGGCCGCGTGGCTCGCGGTCTACCGCGATCCGGACGCGCATTGGGAGCTGTATGAAATGGCCGAGGAACTGGTCGACCTCGAAGATGCGTTCCGTCAATGGCGCTTCCGCCACGTGACGACGGTCGAGCGGATCATCGGCTTCAAGCAGGGCACGGGCGGCACGAGCGGCGCGCCGTATCTGCGCAAGATGCTCGACGTGGTGCTGTTCCCCGAGCTGTGGCACGTGCGGACCGCGCTGTAGTTCGCGCGACCCGCACGTACCGACGGCATCAGGACGACGAACGCGCGAGCGCGTCGTCCGCGACAGCGTCGCCGTCGCGGCGCAAGCGCGGGATGTGCTTGCGCACCACCAGCAGCGCGACGCACACGGCGCACATCGCCGCCGCCAGCATCGTCAGGTAGGCGGCCGCTCCGCCCGCCGTGATCACGATCGCGCCCGCGAACGCGCTCAGGATCGCGCCGAGCCGGCCGAACGCGAGCGCGCTCGCCGTGCCGGTCGCCCGCACCGAGGTCGGGTAGATGTACGCGCACAACGCGTACATGGTCGACTGCACCGCATTGACGAACAGGCCGTGCGCGCCGAGACCGACGATCAGCCAGCTCGTGTGGCTGCCCGCGTCGACGCTCAGCAGCCACGCCGCGCTCGCCGCCCCGCCGACGCAACAGATCGCGAGCGGCCAGCGCGAACCGAAGCGGCCGATCGCGAATGCGCAGCCGAGCGCACCGATCACGCCGCCCAGGTTGTAGGCGGTCAGCCCGGCCCCGGCAACCGCGACGCTCAGACCCGATGCGCTCAGCATCGTCGGCAGCCAGCTGAACGCGCTGTAGACCGCCAGCAGACACATGAAGAACGCGCACCACAAAGCAAACGTGTCGCGCGCGCGACCGGCCGCGAACAGCGACCGGAACCCGCCCGATGCGCCGGTCGCCCTCGCCTCGCCGAGATCGGTGAAGGCGGTGCCGGCCGCCACCGGACGCTGCATCCGCGTCAGCAGACGGCCCAGCTCGGGCCAGCGCGCGGGACGCCGCACCAGGTAGCGCGGCGACTCCGGCAGCGCATAGGCGAGCAGCACGCCCAGCACGAGCGGCAACGCGCCGCCGATGAAGAACAGTCCGCGCCAGCCGTAGGCGGGCAGGATCTCATGCGCGAACAACCCCGCGAGCATGCCGCCGAGCGGCACACAGACGATGGTCGCGGTCACCATCACGGTGCGGCGCCGCGCGGGCGTGAATTCCGCCGTCATCGTGGTGGCGGTCGGCAGCGCGCCGCCGATGCCGAGTCCCGCCACGAAACGCAGCGCGGCAATCGTCGCCACGTCGGGCGCGAAACCGATCGCGCAGGTGGCCGCGCCGAACAGGAACACGCTGCCGATGATGGCCCAGCGGCGCCCGAAGCGGTCGGCGAACAGCCCGGCGCACGCGCTGCCGATACCCATGCCGATCAGTCCCGCCGCGACCGCGGGCGCGAACGCGCCGCGCGTGATGCCCCATTCCTTGATCAGCACCGGAATCGCGAAGCCGATCAGTTGGCTGTCGAACCCGTCCAGCACGATCGACAGCGCCGCGAGCAGCACGACCCAGCGCTGCATCGCGGTAAACGGGCCATGATCGAGCGTCGCGCCGATGTCGACGGCGAGCGGCGGCTGTCCGGGGTGCGCGCTCATGCTGACCTCCGCGCGCAATTAATATGGGGTGCGAATGAATGAGCCGAAACTCGAGCCGGGCCGGCGTGGTTGTTCATGCTGTCTCCTGATCGTTCTGGATCCGCGCGCTGTGCTGAACCGCCAGCCGATTTCTGATGAACCGTTGCTGCCGTCGCGGCCGAGGCCGCCGCGCTCGCGCGTCGCGAGCGGGGTCCGCGTCCCTGGCGGGCGACGCGGACCGGTACTGCCCGGTGCCGCCCCGCTCCGCGGCCGCACCCTGAATTTCCGGATAGTAAAACTAATTTCGATTAGTTAAATCGCCACAAACCCTAGTTCGCCGCCGGCCGTCACGCCGCCCGCGCATCGATGATGCGCACCAGCCGCATCAGCGTTTCCGTATGCGGGACCGCGATGCCCGCATCGCGCGCCGCCGCGACGACCGCGCCGTTGATCGCATCGATTTCGGTGCGCCGCCCGGCCAGCACGTCCTGCAACATCGACGGCCGGTGGCCGCGATGCTCGGCGATCGCATGCAGCACGCTGGCGCGCACCTTGCCCTCGTCGACCGCGATGCCCTGCGCACGCGCCACCGCCGCGGTCTCGGCGACGATCGCGAGCGCCAGCCGAGGGCCGTCTTCGCGCGCGCCCAACTGGTCGACCGTGCAGCCGGTCACGGTGCACAGCGGATTGAGCGCGGCATTGAACGCGACCTTCTCCCAGATCGCCGCCCATACGTCCGGATCCGCCGCGCAGTTCAGTCCCGCGCCGGTCAGCGCGGCGCAGGCGGAGCGTACCGCCGGCCGCATGACGCCGTCCGCGCTCATCAGCCGGATCGCGCCGGCGCCGTGCGAGTGCACGTGCGCCGGACCCGCGAGATCGGCCGGCCACGTCGTCACGCCGACCAGGATCCGCTCGGCCGGCACGCATTCCCGAATCGCCTCGACGTTGCCGAGCCCGTTCTGCAGCGTAAGCACGGCCGGGTTGTTCGCCAGCAGCGCACGTACGCCGTCGAGCGCCGGGCGGGTATGGAGCGACTTCGTGAACACCAGCAGCAAGTCGGGCGGCGCGCCGCCCGCCGCTTCGTCGGGGCGCACCGCGCGCAGGCCGCTCACGCGCCGGTCGCCCGCATCCGTATCGAGCCGCAGCCCATCGCGACGGATCGCGTCGAGATGGGCATCGTTGACGTCGATCAGCGTCACGTCGTGGCCGTGTTCGGCGAGCAGCCCGCCGAACAGCGAGCCCATCGCGCCCGCGCCCAGAATCGCAATCTTCATCGGTTCGCCTCAGAACGGGTAATGACGCGGCGACGTCTGCACCGTGATCCAGCGCAGGTCGGTGAACTCGGCAATGCCCGCCTTGCCGCCGAAATGGCCGAAGCCGCTGTCCTTCATCCCGCCGAACGGCATCTGCGCCTCGTCGTGCACGGTCGGCCCGTTGATGTGGCAGATCCCCGCCTCGATGCGCGCCGCGACCCGCATCGCGCGCGCCACATCGCGGCTGAACACCGCCGACGACAACCCGAACGCGTTGTCGTTCGCGCACGCGATCGCGGCATCCTCGCCGTCGACGCGCACGATGCCCTTCACCGGGCCGAACGATTCTTCCTGGTAGATCCGCATCGCGGGCGTCACATGATCGAGCAGCGTCGCGGGCATCAGCGTGGTGTCGGCCTTGCCGCCGCACAGCAGCACCGCGCCGTGCGCGAGCGCGTCGTCGATCAGCGCATTGCAGCGCTCGACCGTGCTCCGGTCGACCACCGAGCCGAGCACGACCGGCCCGTCGCGCGGATCGCCGAGCGGCAGCGACGCGGCCTTGTCGGCCAGCTTCGCGACGAAGGAATCGGCGACGCGCGCATCGACGACGATGCGTTCGGTCGACATGCAGATCTGCCCGGAATTCGCGAACGCGCCGAACGCGGCGGCGGCCACCGCCGCATCGAGATCGGCGTCGTCGAGCACGACGAGGGGCGCCTTGCCGCCCAGTTCGAGTACCGCGGGCTTGAGGTGCCGCGCGCAGCTTTCCGCGATGATCCGGCCGACCCGCGTCGAGCCGGTGAAGTTCACGCGGCGCACCGCCGGATGCGCGATCATCGCGTCGACGATCGCGCCGGCATCGTCCGGCGCGTTGGTGACGAAGTTGACGACGCCGGGCGGCAGGCCCGCTTCCTGCATCGCGTCGACGATCAGCCCGTGGGTCGCCGGGCACAGCTCGGAGCCTTTCAACACGACCGTGTTGCCACACGCGAGCGGTAGCGCGATCGCGCGCACGCCGAGGATCACGGGCGCATTCCACGGCGCGATGCCGAGCACCACGCCGGCCGGCTGGCGCACGCCCATCGCGAGCGAGCCCGGTACGTCGGACGGAATCAGTTCGCCGCCGATCTGCGTGGTCAGCGCGGCCGCTTCGATCAGGCCGTTGGCGGCCAGTTGTACGTTGAAGCCGGCCCACAGCGCCGACGCACCCGTCTCGGCCGCCATCGCCGCAACGAAGCGCTCGCGTTTCGCCTCGAGCGCCTGCGCGGCCTTCAGCAGCCACGCGCGCCGCGCGCTCGGGCCGAGCGCCGCCCACGCGCCGAACGCGGCGGCGGCCGCATCGACCGCCGCGCGCGCATCGTCGGGCGTCGCGGCGGGCGCGCGCGTGGCGACTTCGCCGTCGAGCGGGTTGCGCCGTTCGAAGGTCGCGCCGTTGCCGGCGAAGCGGCGTTCGCCGCCGATCAGCATCGAGAGGGTGTCCATCCGGGTGTCTCCTGATTCGATAAGGGAAAGCGCCGCGTCGTCACGCGATCTCGACCTCGACGACGACCGGCGTCGGCGCGTGCAGCGCCTCCTCCAGCGCGGCGCGCAGCCGGCTCGCGTCGGCCACGCGCACGCCCCGGCAACCCATCCCCTCGGCCAGCGCGATGAAATCGAGGTTCGGCAGATCGGTGCCCTGCACCGGATCGCTCGCGGCGAAGCCGAACACCGGCGCGAAATCCTGCAGCGCCGCGTAACGGACGTTGTTGAGGATCACGAACGTGATCGGCAGTTTCAGATGCGCGGCGCTCCACAGCGCCTGGATCGAATACAGGCTCGAGCCGTCGCCGATCAGGCCGATCACGCGCCGCCCGGGCCGCGCGAGCGCGACGCCGACCGCGGCCGGCATGCCGTAGCCGAGGCCGCCGCTGTCCATCGTGTAGAACGTGCCGCTTTGCGTGAACGGCAGATGCCGCTGCATCACCGACCGCGCGCTCGGTGCTTCCTCGACGACGATGTCGGCCGCCTCGCGCACGTCGGCGAGCGTCTGCAGCGCATAGGCGACGGGCATCCGTTCGCCCGGCGCGCCCGGCCCCACACGCTCGCGCGGCGGGCGCGGCGCGGGCAGCGGCCGTTCGACGGGCGCCGCCCGCGCGAGCAGGTCGCGCGCGGCGAGCCGGAGGTTGCCGACCACCGCGTCGCCGACCGGCGTCCACGCGGCGACGGCCGGATCGTCGACCAACTGATAGAGCGTCGCGCCGGCCGGCACGTGCGGACCGAAGCCTTCGATGTGATAGGTGAACGCGGGCGCGCCGAACGCGACGATCAGGTCGTGTCCCGCGAGCTGCGCGACGATCTTCTCGCGAATCGCGGGCAGGAAGCCGGCGAACAGCGGATGATCCTCGGGAAAGCTGCAGCGCCCCGACATCGGCGCGACATAGACCTGCGCGCGATGCCGCTCGGCGAGCCGCACCGCCTCGTCCCACGCGCCGGCGCGCTCGACCGCCGCGCCGATCACGAACGCGGGCCGCGCGCTCGCATCGAGCGCATCGCCGAGCTTGCCGAGCGCCTCCGGATCGGGCCGCACCGCGCGGCTCACCGCCCGCGCGGGCACCCGCTCGGCGGGCTGATCCCAGTCGTCGACCGGCACCGATACGAACACCGGGCCACGCGGCTCCTGCATCGCGATGTGGTACGCCCGCGCGATCGCGGCGGGCACGTCCTGCGCGCGCGCAGGCTCGATGCTCCATTTGACGTAGGGCTTGGGCAGCTCGGTGGCCTGCGCGGACGCGAGGAACGGATCGAACGGCAGGATCGCGCGCGCCTGCTGGCCCGCTGTGATGATCATCGGCGTCTTGTTCTTGAACGCCGTGAAGATATTGCCCATCGCGTTGCCGACGCCCGCCGCCGAATGCAGGTTGACGACGGCCGCGTTGCGAGTGGCCTGCGCATAACCGTCGGCCATGCCGACCACCACCGCCTCCTGCAGACCCAGCACATACTGAAATTCGGCGGGGAAATCGCGGAACATCGGCAGCTCGGTGGAGCCGGGATTGCCGAACACCTTGTCGATGCCGAACTGGCGCAGCAGATCGATCACGGCGTCGCGCACCGTGAAGCTTGCGCCGGGAGCGGCGAGGGGGGCGAGGTCCGTCATGCGGTGCGTCTCCTGCTTCGTTCGTGTCATTGATTTCCACAGTATCCGAGCGCGAAGCATTGTCCGATA
Source organism: Burkholderia alba (assembly GCF_034721475.1). Lineage (NCBI taxonomy): Bacteria > Pseudomonadati > Pseudomonadota > Betaproteobacteria > Burkholderiales > Burkholderiaceae > Burkholderia > Burkholderia alba. The sequence continues at coordinate 174,861 of NZ_JAWJWL010000014.1, forward strand.
CTGTATTTTCTGCAAAAAGCCATTACGTCCCGGCATGACTTTCGATCTGCGCCAGTTGCGGGCCTTCACCACGATCGTTTCCAGCGGCAGCCTCGGGCGCGCCGCCGAGACGCTGCACGTCACGCAGCCCGCGTTGAGCCGCATCCTCAAGCGGCTCGAGGATCAGGTCGGCGCGCCGTTGTTCGAACGCCATTCGAAGGGCATGCAGCTCACCGCGCTCGGCGCGGCGCTGCTGCCGCACGCGACGCTGCTGCAGCACGAAGCCGAGCATGCGCGCGAGGAAATCGACGCGCTGCGCGGGCTCGCGAAAGGCACGATCAAGGTCGGCGCGGTCGGCAGCATCGCGAGCCTGGTGTTGCCGATCGCGATCGGTCGCGTGCTCGACCGCTGGCCGAACCTGCGCGTCGAGATCACCGAAGGCGTGTGGGACCGGCTCGCCGAGTCGCTCTTCAAGCACGAGATCGATCTCGCGCTCAGCACCCGCGTGCCGGACACGGAAGACGTGGTGGCGGTACCCGAGTGCCGCTGGGAGGACCACAGCCATGTGGTCGCCGCGCTCGATCACCCGCTGCGCCGCGACGGCGCCGCGCTCGACCTCGCCGACACGCGCGCCGCCCGCTGGGCGATCCCGCCGCGCGGCACCGCGCCGTACGAGCATCTGCGCGCGACCTTCGACGCGCAGGGCCTCGACCTGCCGAACATCGTCGTCGAAACCCGTTCGGTGACGTCGCTGAAAAGCCTCGTCGCGCACGCAGGCTTCCTGAGCTGGATGGCCGAGCCGATGTATCGCGCCGAACGCCGCGCCGGCGCGATCGACACGCTGCCGGTGCGCGGCGTGCACGCGACCCGCACGCTCACCGCGTTCCGCCGCCGCCACGGCATCCTGCCCGGCCCGGCCGCGAAACTGCTCGAACAGCTGGTGCTGCTGACCCGCGAGCCGTTCTGACACCGCTGCGCGCGCCTCGCGCCCGATGGCGCAGCGCACCATCGAAACCCGGTTTTCCCGCCTTGACTTTCGACAGCTCGAATACGATCATTCGCTCACATCAAGAGCAAATGATCTTTACGGGCCTCAAGCGGCCGCCAGGAGACACGGGATGAACAGTTCGTCCACCGCCGCGCCGATGATCCTGCATATCGGCGCCGGCTCGTTTCATCGCGCGCATCAGGCGTGGTACCTGCACCGGGTCAACGAGGCCGTGCCGCCCGCCGAGCGCTGGTCGCTCACGGTCGGCAACATCCGCGACGACCTGCGCGCGACGATGGACGCGCTCGCCGACCAGTTCGGGGTCTACACCCTCGAGACGGTCACGCCGCAAGGCGAACGCGCGTACGAGACGATCCGCTCGATCACGCAGGTGCTGCCGTGGTCGAGCGACCTCGCGGCGCTGATCGACGCGGGCGCGCAGCCGATCTGCAGGATCGTGTCGTTCACCGTGACGGAGGGCGGCTACTACCTCGACGAGCACAACCGGCTCGATCTCGCGAATCCCGATCTCGCCGCCGACCTGCAGGGCGCCCGCACGACGATCTACGGCGCGCTCGCCGCGCTGCTCGACGCGCGCCGCGCGCGCCGGGCCGGACCGGTCACGCTGCAGAGCTGCGACAACCTGCGCAACAACGGCGCGCGGTTTCGCGCGGGCATGCGCGAATTCCTCGAACGGCGCGGCCAGACCGATCTGCTCGCGTGGTTCGACGCGCATACCGCATGCCCGAGCGCGATGGTCGACCGGATCACGCCGCGCCCGACCGACGACGTGCGCGAACGCGTGCTGGCCGCGACCGGCTTCGACGACGCGTGCCCGGTGATGGGCGAGTCGTTCATCCAGTGGGTGATCGAGGACCGCTTCGCGGCGGGCCGCCCCGCGTGGGAGAAAGCCGGCGCCGAGCTGGTCGACGACGTCCATCCGTACGAGGAGGCGAAGATCCGCATCCTGAACGCGACCCACAGCTGCATCGCGTGGGCCGGCACGCTGGCCGGGCTCTCGTACATCCACGAGGGCACCCGCGATCCGGCGATCCGCCGCTTCGCGGCCGACTACGTGACGCACGACGTGATCCCGTGCCTGAGCCCGAGCCCGCTCGACCTGGCCCGCTACCGCGACGTGGTGCTCGACCGCTTCGGCAATCCGTACATCCTCGACACCAACCAGCGCGTCGCGGCCGACGGTTTCTCGAAACTGCCCGGCTTCATCGCCCCGACGCTCGCCGAATGCGTCGCGCGCGGCGTCGAGCCGGTCTCGACGGCGGTACTGCCCGCGCTGTTCCTGCGCTTCCTCGAACGCTGGGCGCAACACACGCTGCCGTATGCGTATCAGGACGGCGTGATGGACCCCGGCGTCGCGCGCGCGATCGTCGCGGCGCCCGATCCGGTCGCGGCGCTCGGCGCGCAGCGCCAGCTATGGGGCTCGCTGGCCGGCACCGCGCCGCTGCTGCAGGCGCTGCGCGCCGGCCTCGCGCGGGTCGACGCGTGGCTCGGGTCGCGCTGAACGGCGCGCGGCGCCGCGCCGTTCGGGCCGCCCTTGGCATCCCACCGGGCGCCCGGCTAAAGTAGCGGCTCCCCTCTGACGGACTGGTCACCGCTCATGTATCTCGGCATCGATCTCGGCACCTCCGAAGTGAAAGTGCTGCTGCTGGCTCCCGACGGCGCCGTCGTCGGCACGGCGGGCTCGCCGTTTTCCGTTTCGCGGCCGCATCCGCGCTGGGCCGAGCAGCATCCCGACGACTGGTGGAACGGCACCGTCGCGGCGCTCGGCGCGCTGCGCGCCCGGCATCCGGCCGCGTTCGCCGCCGTGCACGGCATCGGCCTGTCCGGACAGATGCACGGCGCCGTGCTGCTCGACCGCGCCGACCGCGTGCTGCGTCCGGCGATCCTCTGGAACGACATGCGCAGCGCCGACGAATGCGCGGCGCTCACCGCGCGCGCGCCGGACCTGCATGCGCTGGCGGGCAACCTGGCGATGCCGGGTTTCACCGCGCCCAAGCTGCTGTGGGTCGCACGGCACGAACCGGAGGTATTCGCCGCGACCGCGTGCGTGCTGATGCCGAAGGACTACCTGCGCCTGAAGCTGACCGGCCAGAAGGTGTCCGATCCGTCCGACGCGGCCGGCACGCTGTGGCTCGACGTCGCGCGGCGCGACTGGTCCGGGCCGCTACTCGCCGCCTGCGACATGAACGCCGCGCAGATGCCGCGGATCGTCGAGGGCAACGCACCGTCCGGCACCTTGCGCGCCGATGTCGCGCGCGCGCTCGGGCTCGGCGAGACGGTGGTGGTCGCGGGCGGCGGCGGCGACAACGCCACCAGTGCGCTCGGCATCGGCGCGACCGAACCGGGCGACGGCTTCATCTCGCTCGGCACCTCCGGCGTGCTGAGCGTGGTCGGCGACCGCTTCCTGCCGAACCCGGCCTCGGCCGTGCATGCGTTCTGCCATGCGATTCCGGACCGCTGGCAGCAGATGAGCGTCGTGCTGTCGGCGGCGAGCTGCCTGCGCTGGCTCTGCAAGCTGACGTCGACCGACGAGCCGACGCTGCTCGCGGACATCGCGGCGCTCGATCCGGCCCGGCTCGACGAGGCGCCGTACTTCCTGCCCTACCTGTCCGGCGAGCGCACGCCGCACAACGATCCATACGCGCAGGGCGTGTTCTTCGGCATGACCCACGGCACCGACCGCGCGCTGCTCGGCCACGCGGTGCTCGAGGGCGTCACGCTCGCGCTCGCCGACGGCCTCGACGCGCTGCGCGCGGCGGGCACCGAGGCCGATGCGCTGTCGCTGATCGGCGGCGGCGCGCGCAGCGCATACTGGGCGCAGCTGCTCGCCGACGCGCTCGGCGTGCGCACCCGCCAACACGGCGGCGGCGAGACCGGCGCGGCGCTCGGCGCGGCCCGGCTCGGCTGGCTGGCGGTGGGCGGCGATCCCGCGCAGGTGCTGACGAAGCCGCCGCTGCGCGCCGAGTACGCGCCCGACCCGGGCCGGCATGCGGCGCTGCGCGAGCGCCTCGCCGGATTCCGCACGCTGTACCGGCACGTGCGCCCGCTGTTCGAGCCGACGCGCGCGCGGCTCGCCTGACACATCGATCAGGTACAGTGTGCGCGTCACCTCCCGTTCACCGACCCGCCAGACGTTCCTTTCGCTACCGTGCCCAAGTCCTCAGAAAAACTCGATCTCGCCACGCGCGCCGCGTGGCTCTACTACGTCGCGGGCGACACCCAGAACGAAATCGCCGAAAAGCTGCAGGTATCGCGCCCGGTCGCGCAGCGCCTGGTCGCGTTCGCGGTCGAGAAGAACCTGATCCGCGTGCGCGTCGATCACCGGATCGCCGACTGCCTCGATCTCGCCGCGCAGCTGTCGAAGCGCTACGGCCTCGCGATGTGCGAAGTCGTGCCGATCGACAGCGACACGCCCGACGCGATCGACCGCAAGCTCGCGGTCGCGGGCGCGCAGGTGATGGAGCGCTATCTGAACGAAACGCGGCCGATGGTGGTGGCGGTCAGCAGCGGCCGGACCCTGAAGGCCGCGGTCGCGCAGATCGCGCAGCTCGAGCGGCCGCAGCACCGGCTGGTGTCGATGGTCGGGGCGATCGCGCAGGACGGCTCGTCGAACCGCTACGACGTCGCGCAGCACATCTCCGAGAAGACGGGCGGCAAGCACTTCCTGCTGCCCGCCCCGCTGTTCGCCGACAGCGATGCCGAGCGCGCGCAGTGGTGCAATCACCGGCTCTACCGGATCGTCGAGGCGCTGTCGGGCAATGCGGACGTCGCGTTCATCGGGCTCGGCAACATCGGCGCGCACTGCCCGCTGTATGAAGACGGCTTCATCACCGCCGACGAGCTGAAGGAAATGATCGACCTCGGCGCGGTGGCCGAGATGCTCGGGCTGCCGATCGACGCGCAAGGGCGCCGGATCGAGGCATCGACGAGCCGGCGCGTGACGAGCGTATCGCTCGACGCGCCGCCGCAACGGCCGACCATCGGCTTCGCGGGCGGCCCGCGCAAGCGGGCGGCGGTGCTCGCCGCGCTGCGCGGCGGCTGGCTGTCGGGCCTCGTCACCGACGAGAGCTGCGCGCGCGCCGCACTCGCCGACTAGCCGCGAAGCGCGGCCCCGCCGCGTCCTTCGCGACCGTCGGCGCGCGCCGCCCGAATCCGAGCCCCGTTCACGCCGATCACCGGCTCGCGCCGGTGCAAACCGCCGGAAGGAGCGGACTCAGGGATTGCGTCGAAGCGCGGCCGATGCATTCGCGGCGGATACGCCGCGACGAACGCTTCGCGCGGCGGGCAGCGCCGTGAAGAAAATCCCGGCATCGGGAAAGCGAGCGTGGCCGGCCGTCCCTCAACGCCCCGTCCGGCGACGCGCGTCGCGCAACCGGCCCATCCTCGCCCAGCCGCCCACCGTCCCGCGCGCTCACGCCGCGCATCCGCCCGGAAAGCCATGCCGACGCGCGCGCCAAGCGCCGAACCACGCCGGCACGAGCAGCACCGCCAGCACCCACGGCATCGCCCTCGCGCCGTAGCCGTCGAGCAGCACGCCGCCCGCGATCCCGCCTCCGGCGATCGCGAGATTCCATACCGTCACGATCATCGATTGCGCGACATCGGCCGCGTCGCCCGCCGCGTTCGCGGATGCGGTCTGGAACAGCGTCGGCGCGCCGCCGAACGCCAGCCCCCAGACCGCCACGCTCGCATAGATCACCGCGGGCGCCTGACTCCACAGCGCGAGCAGCACCGACGCCAGCCCGAACAGCGCGATGCTCGCGAGCGTGAGCCGCCGCAGCCCGGTGCCGATCCACACGCCGGTGATGCCGATCCCGGCGAACGACATCGCGCCGAACACGAACAGCACCGTGTCGACCTGCGCGCCCATCCGCGCGCCGGCGAGAAACGGCGCGATATAGGTGTAGAGCATGTTGTGCGCGAGCACGTAGGCGAACATCACGGTCAATACCGGCAACACGCCGGGCAGCGCGAGCACGCCCGTCACCGGGCGCCGCGCGCCGGCGGGCTGCCCGGAGAAATCCGGCAGGCACGCACGGACCCAGCCGATCAGCGCGAGCGTCAGCAGCGTGATCGCCGCGAAGGTGTACCGCCAGCCGAACGCCGCGCCGAATCCGGTGCCGACCGGAATGCCGATCGACATCGCGATCGGCGCGCCCAGCATCGCCACGGCGATCGCCCGGCCGCGCAGGCCCTCGCCCACCATCCGGCTCGCATAGCCCGCGAGCAGTGCCCACAGCAGCCCGGCCGACATGCCCGCGACGAAGCGCGCGGCCAGCGTCAGCGGATAGGACGGCGACCACGCGGTCACCGTGTTGGCGACGACGAAGCCGGCCAGGGCCGCCAGCAGCAGCGGCCGGCGCCGCATCCCGCGCGTGGCGGCGACGAGCGGGATCGCGGCGAGAATCGAACCGAGCGCATAAATGGTGACGAGCTGCCCGACCAGCGATTCCGACACACGCAGGTCGCTGCTCATCAGCGGCAGCAGGCCCGCCGGCAGCGCTTCGGTGAGGACGGTGACGAACCCGGCCATCGCGAGCGCGAGCAGGCCGGCGACAGGCAGGCGCTCGGGATGCGCGGGCGCCCCCGATGGTGATGCGGGAAGCTCGCGCCCCTCCCCGATCGATACCGGACACAACGAATCAGCCATGACGTTCCCTCGACAATGGAGCAGAGCGCTCATCTTAGGCAGCCGGCGAATCGGGAAAAACTAGGCTAGAGTTCCGGACACTACGGACCTCGATGTCCGTAATCGGAAACGGGACATGGAAAATCTGAGCGGCTTGATCGTGTTCGTGCAGGTGGCCGAAACCCGCAGCTTCGTCGCGGCCGGGCGGGCGCTCGGCATTTCCGCGTCGGCGGTCGGCAAACGCATCGCGCGCCTCGAGACGCGCTTGCACGCGCGCCTGTTTCACCGCAGCACCCGCAGCATCACCCTGACCGCCGAAGGCGCCTGCTTCCTGGAGCGCTGCCGGCGCGTGCTGAACGAACTCGACGAAGCGGAGCAGGAGCTGTCGACCACGACGCAGGCGCCGCGCGGCCGGCTGCGGGTGAGCCTGCCCGTTACCAGCTGGCTGGTGCTGCCGCTGCTCGCCGACTTCATGGCGGCATATCCGGACATCCAGCTCGACCTCGATTTCAGCGACCGGCTCGTCGACGTGATCGACGAAGGTTTCGATGCCGTCGTGCGCACCGGCGAGCCGACCGACTCGCGCCTGACGTCGCGCCTGCTCGGCACCTTCCGGACGGTGCTGGTCGGCGCGCCCGACTATCTCGCGCGGCACGGCACGCCGCTCACGCCCGCCGATCTCGCGCGGCACGCGTGCCTGCACTACCGCTATCCGAAGGACGGCAAGCTCGAGGTCTGGCCGCTGCGCGCCGCGCCCGGCGAGGCCGCCGTCGACGTTCCCGTGTCGATGGTCTCCAACAACCTCGAGGCGCGCGTGTGCTTCGCGCTGCACGGACGCGGCATCGCGTGCCTGCCCGATTTCTCAGTGCGCGGCGAACTGGCAAGCGGCGCGCTGCGCACCGTGCTCGACGACTACGTCGAAAAACGCACGCCGTTCCACGTGCTGTGGCCGTCGGGCCGGCACGGTTCGCCGAAGCTGCGCGCGTTCGTCGATTTTCTCGCGGCGCGGATGTTCGCCTGAGCGCCCGGGCGCCCGGGCGCTCAGGCCGCCAGCGCGTGCGGATGCTTGCGCGGAAATGCGCGGCCTTCCCCGTTGAACAGATGGCAATGCTCGGGCGCCGCGTGCACGCGCAGCGGCTCGCCCGCGCGATAGGTATCGAGCGGCGGGATCCGCGCGATCAGGCCGTCCGGCGCGAGCGCCGATTCCGCGTACAGGTACGCGGAATCGCCCAGCGACTCGACCGCCATCGTCTTCGCGGTGACGCCGTCCGCACCCGGCTTGCCGACCAGCAGGTGCTCGGGGCGCACGCCGACCGTCACCGCGTCGCCGACGCTCAAGCCCGCCGTGTCGACCGCCACCCGCTGGGTCTCGCCGGTTTCGAAGCGCACCAGCGCCTCGTCCGGCGCCACGGCCTGCGCGACGCCCGTCAGAAAATTCATCTTCGGCGAGCCGATGAAGCCCGCGACGAACTGATTCGCCGGCGCGTGGTACAACGCGTTCGGCGTGCCCACCTGCTGCACGCTGCCGGCGGAGAGCACCACGATCTTGTCGGCCAGCGTCATCGCCTCGACCTGGTCGTGCGTCACGTAGATCATGGTCGTCTTCAGTTCGTCGTGCAGCCGCGCGAACTCGAGCCGCATCTTCACGCGCAGCGCCGCGTCGAGATTCGACAGCGGCTCGTCGAACAGGAACACCTTCGGTTTGCGCGTGATCGCGCGGCCGATCGCGACGCGCTGCCGCTGGCCGCCCGACAGCTGCTTCGGCTTGCGTTCGAGCAGATGATCGATGTGCAGGATCTTCGCCGCCTGGCGCACCGCCTGGTCGATCTCGGGCTTCTTCGCGCCCGCGAGCTTGAGGCCGAACGCCATGTTGTCGTACAGCGTCATGTGCGGATACAGCGCGTACGACTGGAACACCATCGCGATTCCGCGCTTCGCGCTCGGCAGATCGTTGACCTTCGCGCCGTCGATCAGCAGCTCGCCGCCCGAGATGTCCTCGAGCCCGGCGATCATCCGCATCAGCGTGGATTTGCCGCAGCCGCTCGGCCCGACGAACACGACGAACTCGCCGTCCGAGATGTCGAGGTTGACGTCGCGCAGCACTTCGTTGTCTTCGTAACGCTTGCCGATGTTGCGCAGGAGCACGCTTGCCATGATTTGCCTCCGTTCCAGTGGCGCGTCGCGCGGCGGCGGCTGCCGCGCGCGACGCAATCAATCGTTCATTGCGGCTGCACCGCGCCCGTCGCGACCCAATGCGCGACCAGGCCGGGCAGTTGCCGCATATCGTCGAACACGCGTTGCGCGCCGGTGCTGCGCAGCGCGTCGATCTGCGCGGGCGACGCGTGAGCGCCGCCGATGAAGCCGAGCACCGTCATGCCCGCCGCCGCCGCGGCCGTGATGCCCGTCACGCTGTCCTCGACGACCAGGCACTGCGCGGGCGCGACGCCGAGCGTGTGCGCGGCGGCGAGATAGACGTCCGGCGCGGGCTTCGGCCGCTCGACGCTGTCGGCGCAAAACAGCCGCTGGCCGAAAAACCGCTCGAGACCGGTGCGCCGCAGCGCCCGCTCGACGTAGCGCCGGTCGCTGTTGCTCGCGCACGCGGCGCTCAGTTCGATCCGCTCGAGCGCCGCCGCGATGCCGTCGACGGCCGGGGCCTCGACGGCCGCCGCCTCGACGGCGCGGCGAATCGCGTCGACATCGGTATCGGCCAGCGTGCGCCCGGTGCGAGCGCATGCGCCGTCGAGCACGCGTTCGGTGCGCAGGCCGAGCAGCGGCATCACGACGGGCCGCGCGTCGACCCCCGGCCAGCGCGCTTCCAGCTCGCGCACCAGCACGTCGGCCGCCACCGCCTCGCTGTCGATCAGCACGCCGTCGCAATCGCAGATCAGCAGCCGTTCGAGACGGGCGGCGCTCATTTGACCGCTCCGAACGTGAGGCCGCGCACCAACTGCTTCTGCGACAGCCAGCCGACGATCAGGATCGGCGCGACCGCCAGCAGCGACGCGGCGGACAGCTTCGCCCAGAACAGCCCCTCCGGACTGGAGTAGGACGCGATGAACACCGTCAGCGGCGCGGCGTTGGAGCTGGACAGGTTGATGCTCCAGAACGCCTCGTTCCACGACAGGATTACGAGCAGCAGCGCGGTGGACGCGAGCCCCGGCAGCGCCATCGGCATCAGCAGATATACGATCTCCTGCCAGGTCGACGCGCCGTCGATGCGGCCTGCCTCGAGGATGTCGCGCGGGATCTCGTTGAAGTACGTGAAGGTCATCCACACCGCGATCGGCAGGTTGATCAGCGTGTAGACGATCACGAGCCCGGACACGGTATCGAGCAGCCCCGCGTTCTTCCACAGCAGGTAGATCGGCACCAGCACGCCGACCGACGGCATCATCTTGGTCGACAGCATCCACAGCAGCACTTTCTGCGTACGCTTGCTCGGGAAGAACGCCATCGCGTAGGCGGCCGGCACCGCGAGCAGCAGGCAGATCACCGTGACGCCCGCCGAGATCAGCACCGAATTCCACGCGAACGCGAAATAGTTGCTGCGCGCGAACACCTCGCGGAAGCTGTCGAGCGTCGGCACGAACAGCAGCGACGACGAATATGCCTGCTGCTCGGTCTTGAACGCGGTGATCGCCATCCAGAAGATCGGGAAGAACAGCAGCAGCGAGATCAGCCACGCGAGCGTGCCGGGAATGCCGCGCCGCAGCGCGCCGAACACCCCGCCCGCGCCGCGCGGTGACGATGAGATGGTGACGTCGCTCATGCTTCGTACTCCCCTTTCAGATTCTTCGCGAGCATTCTCACGAGGAAGAACGACACGATGTTCGCGAGCACGACCGCGAGGATGCCGCCCGCCGACGCGAGGCCGACGTCGAACTGCTGCAGGCCGAGCGCGTAGATCAGGTACGACAGGTTGGTGGTCGCGTCGCCGGGACCGCCGCCCGTGGTCGTGTAGATCTCCGCGAAGATCGACAGCAGGAAGATCGTCTCCATCATCACGACCACCGCGATCGCGCGCCGCAGGTGCGGCAGCGTGATGTAGAAGAACATCGCGATCGGGCCCGCGCCGTCGATGCGCGCCGCCTCCTTCTGCTCTTGGTCGAGCGACTGGATCGCGGTGAACAGGATCAGGAACGCGAACGGCAGCCACTGCCACGCGACGATCATCACCACCGCCGTCAGCGGATACTGCGCGAACCAGTCGATCGGCTGCATGCCCAGCGCACGCATCCCGGCCGCGACGAGCCCGTACACCGGGTGCAGGATCATATTCTTCCAGATCAGCGCCGACACGGTCGGCATCACGAAGAACGGCGCGATCGCGAGCAGCCGAGCGATGCCCTGCCCGTAGAACTTGCGGTCGAACAGCACCGCCATCAGCACGCCGCCCACGACCGTGATGATCAGCACCGAGCCGATCAGCGCGAGCGTATGCCAGATCGCGGGCAGGAACGACGGATCGGTCGCGAGGAAGCGGTAGTTGTCGAGGCCCGCGAAACCCTTCACGTCGGGATTCAGCAGGTTGTAGCGCGTGAACGAAAACCAGATCGTCATCGCGAGCGGAATCGACATCCACAGCAGCAGCACCGCGACGGACGGCGATACCAGCCAGCGGGCCGGCTTGCCGCGCGACGACGCGGCGGATTGCGGATTGTCGGTCATCGGCACCGAATGGGAGAGTGGGAGACGTAAGTGACGCATGATCGGGACCACCTCTTTGTCATGCGGGGGCGCGCGGCTGCACGCGTCCGCGTTGCCGCCGACACGCGCCCGCCGCGCCGGAACCCGGTGCGGCGGGCGCGCCGGCTCATTTCAGGTAACCGGCCTGGCGCACCGCGCGATCCGCGGCGGCCTGCCCCGCGGCCAGCGCCTGATCGACGCTCGTCTGGCCGGCCACCGCGCCCGCGATCGCCTGCCCCACCACCGTGCCGAACGACTGAAACTCGGGGATGCCGACATACTGCACGCCGGTGTAAGGCACCTTCTTCAGCGACGGATCGTTCGGGTCGGCCGTCTCGATCGCCTTCAGCACGAAATCGGAGAACGGCGCGGCCGCCTTGTACTCGGCCCGCTGGTAGGTGGACTGGCGAGTGCCCGGCGGCACCGATGCCCAGCCCTCATCCTTGCCGACCATCTCGACGTACTGCTTCGAGGTCGCCCATTCGATGAACTTCTTCGCGGCGTCCTGCTGCTTCGACGTCTTCGGAATCGCGAGCGCCCACGCCCACAGCCAGTGCGAGCCCTTCGGCGTGACCGCGACCGGCGCCGCCGCGAAGCCGATCTTGTCGGCCACCTGCGACTGCTGCTTGTTGTACAGCATGCCCGCCGCGACCGTCGCGTCGATCCACATCGCGCACTTGCCCGACGCGGTGAGCGTGAGGTTTTCGTTGAAGCCGTTCGAGCTGGCGCCCGGCGGGCCGTACTTCCTCAGCAGGTTCACGTAGAAGCCGATCGCCTTCTTCCATTCGGGCGTGGTCAGCTGGGCGTTCCATTTCTCGTCGAACCAGCGGCCCCCGAAGGTGTTGACGACGGTCGACACGTAGGCCATGTTCTCGCCCCAGCCCGCCTTGCCGCGCAAGCAGATGCCGTAGGTGCCGTTCGCCTTGTCGGTGAGTTTGTCGGCGAACTCGGCGATCTGGTCGTAGGTCGGCTGATCCGGCATCTTCAGGCCCTTCGCCGCGAACAGATCCTTCCGGTAGAACGTCATCGAGCTTTCGACGTAGAACGGCAACGCGTACAGCTGGCCGTTGTACGACAGGCTGTCGCGCGCGGTCTTCACCACGTCGTTCAGGTCGTAGTCGGCGGGCAGGTTCCCCATCGGCGCGAGCCAGCCGCGCTTACCCCACTGCGGCGTCTCGTAGGTGCCGATCGCCATCACGTCGAACTGGCCGCTGCCCGTCGTGATGTCGGTCGTCGCGCGCTGGCGCAGCACGTTCTCCTCGAGGATCACCCAGTTGAGCTTGATGTCCGGGTTCGCCTTCTCGAACGTCGTCGACAGCTTCTTCAGCTCGATCATGTCCGGGTTGTTGAGAGTCGCGATCGTCAGCGTCGCCGCGTGCGCGGCGAGCGCCGACGACGCCAGGGCGGCGCCCGCGAACAGGCGCGCGATCGCGGCGGTCAGCGTTTTTCGTTGCATGGCATGTCTCCTGTGATTATTGGCTTGTCGTCGGTCAAGGCAGGTACATCAACTGCGCCGCTGCATTCCGCACGCCCGCGCATAGCGCGAGATCACATCGCGGATTCTGTAGCGAACCCAGGCTTCGGGATCGTTCGCCAGCACACCGGAGCGGCGCGCGGCATACACGTCGGGCAGCCACTGCGCGACCAGCGTTTCGGGCGGCGCGCGGCGCGCGAGATTGTCGAACAGCTGCGCGACCGCGGCCGCGACGGCCGGCAGCAGCCAGTAATAGCGGATCCGGTCGCTGTAGCTGAACTGGCGCGCGAGGCGCTGCGCGGTCTCGTCACCCCGATAGTACGGCGCCCAGTGCTCGGGGTGCTCGCGCATCGCCGCGTCGATCACGTGGCGCAGCTGCGAGCGCTCCTGCACGTCGCCGTACAGCGCATCCTCGATATAGCTCAGGGCGAACAGCGCTTCGCGCAAGGCGAACGTGAGGCCGGGCCCGACCTTCAGGATCGCGAAGTGGTCGCGGACCAGCGCGGTCAGCGCGGCTTCCGTCTGGTAGTCGGTCGAATGGGCCTCGAACACGAAACCGGGCGTGGCCAGGATGCTCGCGCCGAGCGCCGCGCCCTTCGCCGGATCGTAGTCGAGCACCCGGCGGTCGTCGAAATCGACCCCCGGCTGCGCGACCACCGCGATCACCCGCGTCCACGCATCCTGCAGGCCGTGCTGCGCGAACGCACGGCGATGCGCGTCAAGCGTCGTCTTCACGCTGTCCGCGCGCGTCACCTCGATGCGCCCGATCGTGTCTCCGCCGTCGTCGTCGCCCGCCTCGCCGCCCGGCGTCGGCACCTCGGTGCCGATCACGTAGACGGGCGCGGCGCCCGTCGCCGCGGCAACCTGCTCCGCCGCCGCGCACAGCCGCGCCGCGCGCTCGGCGATCAGCGCGTCGGTCAGCGGCGCGATGTCGTCCGCGCAGGCCATGCTGGCGTCGAGATGAATCTTGGTGAAACCCGCCGCGACGTACGCGGCCACCATCGCCCGCGCTTCGTGCATCGCATCGCTCGCGCCCAGATGCCGCCACGGGTTCGGGCCGAGATGATCGCCGCCCAGCACCAGCGCCGACAGCGGAAAACCCCGGTCGCGCGCGAGCGCCTCGACGTCGCGGCGGAAATCGGCGGGCGTCATGCCCGTGTAACCGCCGCGATGATTGACTTGATTGCAGGTGGCCTCGATCAGCAGCGGCGATTCGTCGTCGCGCGCGGCCTCCAGCGCCGCATCGAGCACCAGGCGGTGCGCGCTGCAGACCGAGTAGATGCCGCAGCCCAGATGATTGCGGTTCGCCGCGAAGACGTCGTGCAGCAGCCGCGCCGTATCGCCCGCCTGCGTGCGTTCGACGGCCGGGGTCACGCCGTGCATGCGGCACCTCGCTGAGTCATGAATCGTTCGAGTTCGTCCGGACCGCTGTTGCCCTCCATCGGGCCGATGCGGGTAACCGCGAGCGCGCCGGCCGCGTTCGCGCGCCGCAGCGCCGCGTCGATCGGCAGCCCCTGCAGCAGGCTCGCGACCAGCGTGCCGCCGAAGCAGTCGCCCGCGCCGGTCGGATCGACCTCGATCACGCCGTAGCCGGCCGCCGACTGGCTGCCGGTGCGGTCGAACGCGGCGCTGCCGGCCGCGCCGCGCTTGAGCACCACGCGTTCGAGCAGCGGCCGCGTCGCGAGCAGGCTCGCGATCGCCCGCTCGCTCGCCTGCGGCCCGCAGAAGAACGGCAGATCGGCTTCGCTCGGCAGAAACAGGTGGCACGCGTCGAGCATGTCGTTCAGCGCGGCGCGCATGGGCCTGAACGCGAGCATTTCGGGGCGGACGTTCGGATCGAACGAGATCTTCGCTCCGACCCGCGCCGCCTCGATCACCCCGCGCTTGACGGCCGCGATCGCGTTGTCGCTCGTGAGCGACGAGCCCATCACGTGGAAATAGCGGCAGCCCGCGAACATCGACGCATCGACGTCGCTCGCGTCGAGCTGCGCGGACGCGCTGCCTTCGATGCTGTAGACGAACTGGCGGCCGCCGTCCGCGCGATACGCGACGAACGCGAGGCCGGTCGGGCTCGCGACCCGCCGGATCCGGCCCACGTCGACGCCGTGGCCGGCGAGCCGCGCGACGATCGCGTCGCCGAACGCGTCGCGCCCGACGCAGCCCGCATAACCGACCGGGATGCCGAGCCGCGCGGCCTGATCCGCGAAGATCGCCGGCGCGCCGCTCGGAAACGGTCCCGTGAAATCGCCCGGCGCGTCGAAGCCCTGCCCGCGCTTCACCGCGACGAATTCGGCCAGCAACTCCCCTGCGACGACGATCGCGGCCATGGCGTCAGCTCATCCAGTTGCCGCCGTCGACGTTGAGCGTCTGGGCGGTGATGTAGTCGGCGTCGGCCGACGCGAGGAACAGCGCGGCGCCCGTCAGGTCGGCGGGCACGCCCATCCGGCCGAGCGGCACCGCCTCGCCGACGAGGCGCTTCTTCTCGCCGAGCGGCCGGTTCTCGTAGCGGGCGAACAGCGCGTCCACCTGCTCCCACATCGGCGTGTCGACCACGCCCGGCGCGATGCCGTTCACGTTGATCCGGTGCTTCGCGAGCGCGAGCGCGGCCGACTGCGTGTAGCTCAGCACGGCCGCCTTGGTCGCGCAATAGTGCGACACCAGCGCCTCGCCGCGGCGGCCCGCCTGCGATGACATGTTGACGATCTTGCCGCCGCGCCCCTGCTCGACCATCCGCTGCGCGACCGCCTGCATCAGGAAGAAGAGCCCCTTCACGTTGACGGCGAACAACCGGTCGAACACGTCCCACGATTCGTCGAGCAGCGGGCGCATGTCGAACAGCGCGGCATTGTTGAACAGGATGTCGACGCCGCCGAAGCGCTCGGCGGCGGCATCGACGATCCGCGCGATGTCGTCGCGGCGCGTGACGTCGGCGCTGACCGCGATCGCGCGCTCGGGATGGGCTTCGATCAGCTGCGCGAGCGTGCCGGACGCGGGCTTCAGATCGACGAGCACGCAGCGGGCGCCTTCGTCCAGGTAACGCTGCGCCACCGCTTCGCCGATGCCGCTGGCGGCGCCCGTCAGGATCGCGACCTTGTTCTGCAATCTCACTGGCTGTCTCCGATTCGTTATCCGTTGTACTGCGAGCCGTCGGGTGAGCGAACGCCCATCAAACGATCATTTGCTCTGATTGCGATCGAATGATCGGATACGAAGCCGGTGCTGTCAAGGCGGGCAATCCCCCTTTCGATGATGCGCTGCGGCATGACGGAGCGGGTAAAGCCAGGCGGGATGGGGGCCCCGACGATGGGGGTGCGGCGGGGGCCGATACGTTATATCATCGCTGTCATCCCCGTTTCACCGGTATCCGTCATGGCCTCGACTCATCCCCTTGCCGCCCGCCTTTCCCGTGCCGACGCGTTCGCGGCCGAACACGGCCTCGCGTGGACCCCGTTGCGGCGCCAGGTCTACGAGCGAGTGCTGGCCGCGCAGCGCCCGATCGGCGCGTACGACCTGCTCGCCGAGCTGGAACCGCAGCGCGGCCGCGTGCCGCCCACCACCGTCTACCGCGCGCTCGACTTCCTCGTCGAGCACGGCTTCATCCACCGGATCGAATCGAAGAACGCGTTTTTCGCATGCTGCGAGATCGGCAAGCCTCACCAGGGCCAGTTCCTGATCTGCGAGGAGTGCGGCGAGACCGTCGAGATACCGGGCGCCGATCTGGCGAAGCAGCTGTCCGCGAGCCCGCCCGCGCACGGCTTCGAAGTCCACCGGCAGGTCGTCGAACTGAGCGGCCTGTGCGGCCAATGCAAAAGCCGGCATGCGCCGCGCACTTGAGCACCCCGGCCCATTTCAACCCGAACCAAGGATCGACCGCATGATCTCCATCGTCTCGATGCGCGCCCCGCTGCGTGCGCTTTCGCCTGTCTCCCGATGGCTCGCCGCCGGCATCGCCGCGCTCGCATTCGCGGGGCCCGCGCTCGCGCAGGGCGCGAAGGTGCAGGTGGTCGCCGCCGAGAATTTCTACGGCGACGTCGTGCATCAGATCGGCGGCGCGCGCGTCGCGGTGTCGAGCATTCTGAGCAACCCCGACCAGGATCCGCACCTGTTCGAGGCCAGCCCCAAGACCGCGCGCGAGTTGCAGCACGCGAACCTCGTGATCTACAACGGCGCCGATTACGATCCGTGGATGGCGAAGCTGCTGTCCGCGTCGAAGAACGCGCAGCGCGCGACGATCGTGGTCGCCGACCTCGTCGGCAAAAAGGCGGGCGACAACCCGCATCTCTGGTACGACCCGGCGACGATGCCCGCCGCCGCCCGCGCGATCGCCGCCGCGCTCGCATCGGCCGACCCCGCGCACAAGGCGGAGTACGACGCGAATCTCGCGCGCTTCGTCGCGTCGCTGCAGCCGATCGACGCGAAGGTCGCCGCGCTGCGTACGCAGTACAAGGGCCTGCCCGTGACCGCCACCGAGCCGGTGTTCGGCTACATGTCGGACGCGATCGGCCTCGACATGCGCAACCTGCGCTTCCAGCTCGCGACGATGAACGACACCGAGGCGAGCGCCTCCGACATCGCCGCGTTCGAGAACGACTTGCGCAAGCGCCAGGTGCGCGTGCTGATCTACAACAGCCAGGCGGAAGAGCCGATGACGAAGCGGATGCTCAAGATCGCGAAGGACGCGAAGGTGCCGACGATCGCGGTCACCGAAACGCAGCCGGCCGGCAAGACCTTCCAGCAATGGATGCTGTCGCAACTCGACGCGCTCGGCACGGCGCTCGCCACCCGCCCGTGATGACGCGCTCCCACCCGGCGCTCGAACTCGAGCACGTCACGCTGACGCTCGGCGGGCGCACGATCCTGAACGACGTGAGCCTCGCCGTCGATGCGGGCGAGTTCGTCGGCGTGCTCGGACCGAACGGCGCCGGCAAGACCACGCTGATGCGCGCGGTGCTCGGCCTCGTGCCGGCCGCGCACGGCACGCTACGCGTCGCCGGCGCGCCGGTCGCGCGCGGCAACCCGGCGATCGGCTACATGCCGCAGACGCGCAGCGCACTTGCCGGACGCCGCGTGCGCGGCCACGATTTCGTCGCGATGGCCGCCGACGGCCATCGCTGGGGCCTGCCCGGTTCGAGCGCCGCCGTGAAGGCCGACGTCGAGCGCGTGCTCGACCTGGTCGGCGGCGCCGCGCTCGCGAAGCGCCCGCTGTCCGAACTGTCGGGCGGCGAACGCCAGCGGCTGCTGCTCGCGCAATGCCTGCTGGGCACGCCCAGGCTGCTGCTGCTCGACGAACCGCTGATCAGCCTCGATCCGCATCACCAGCGCGGCGTCGTCGAGCTCGTGCGGCGCGTGCAGCGTGAACTCGGCATTACCGTGCTGTTCTCCGCGCACGAACTCAACCCGCTGCTCAACGCGCTCGATCGCGTGCTGTATCTCGGCAGCGGCGTCGCCGCGCTCGGCACCGTTGACGAGGTGATCACGAAGCCGGTGCTGTCGCGGCTGTACGGCTCGCCGATCGACGTGATGCGCGTCAACGGCCGCATCTTCGTGATGTCGGGCGACGTCGAGGTCGAGAAGCACGACCACGAACACGAGGACGACCATTCGCACGGCCATGGCGGCGGACACGGACACGCCCATCCACCCAGCGGACACACACACGATGTTTGAGTATGAATTCATGGTCAACGCGTTCGCGGCGGCGGGCATCGTCGCCGTGCTCGCGGGCGTCGTCGGCTACTTTCTCGTGCTGCGCGGCCAGACCTTCGCCGGCCACGCGCTGTCGCACGTCGGCTTCACCGGCGCGACGGGCGCGGTCCTGCTCGGCGTATCGCCCATCTGGGGCATGGTCGGCTTCACGCTCGCGGCGGGAATCGGCATGGGCGCGCTCGGCGAACGGCTCGCGGGCCGCGACGTCGCGATCGGCGTGATCCTGTCGGTCGCGCTCGGCTGCGGCCTGCTGTTCCTGCATTTCTATACGAGCTTCGCGACTCAGGTGACTTCGCTCCTGTTCGGCAACGTGCTGGGCGTGAGCCACGCGACGCTCGTGGTGCTCGCCGGGATCGGCGCGGTGAGCGTCGTCGCGCTCGCCGCGATCATGCGCCCGCTGCTGTTCGCGTCGCTGCAGCCCGAGCTGGCCGAAGCGAAGGGCGTCTCGCTGCGGCTCGTATCGGTGCTGTTCCTCGCGATCTGCGCGCTCGCGGTCGCCGCTTGCACGCAGATCGTCGGCGTGCTGCTGGTGTTCACGCTGCTGGTGGGTCCGGCCGCCGCCGCGCAAAACCTCGCGACGCGGCTGTCCACCGGCGTATGGCTCGCCGCGCTGTTCGCGCTCGGCCAGGCGTGGCTCGGCATCACGCTCGCGTATTACACCGACTGGCCGACGAGCTTCTGGATCACTGCGCTGTCGGCGCTGGTGTACGCGTTCAGCCTGCTGGGACGCCGCCGCGCGTAACGGCGCGGCAGTACCGGCGGGCACCGCCCCCGGTGCGCGGAGCGGCGCGGCCGCCGCCCCGCGAAAAAAAGCCCGAGCCGCTCGATCGAGCGGCTCGGGCTTTGTCCATTCTGCGCAACGGACTACCGCCGCCTTATCCGCACAGCACCCGCGCGTGATGGGCCAGATGGTCGGCGATGAAGGTCGAGATGAAGTAGTAGCCGTGATCGTAACCCGCGTGCCGGCGCAGCGTCAGCGGCTGACCGGCCTGCGCGCACGCGGCTTCGAACACGTCGGGGTTGAGCTGGCCGGCGAGAAACGGGTCGGCCAGCCCCTGGTCGATCAGGATGCCCGCGTCGAACTTCCCCGCCTGCCCGCGCGCGACCAGCTCGCTCGCGTCATAGCGCGCCCAGGCTTCGCGATCGGTCCCGAGATAGCCGGAAAATGCCTTCTCGCCCCACGGGCAGCGCATCGGCGCGGCGATCGGCGCGAACGCCGACACCGACCGGTAGATGTCCGGGTTGCGCAGCGCGAGCACGAGCGCGCCGTGCCCGCCCATCGAATGGCCGAAGATGCCGAGCCGCCCGCCGTCGAGCGGCAGCCCGGCCAGCACGGTCTCGCGCAGTTCGTCGACGAGGTACGCGTACATCCGGTAGTGCGCGGACCACGGCGCTTCGGTCGCATCGACATAGAAACCCGCACCCACGCCGAAATCCCATGCGTCGGTTTCGCCCGGCACGCCCGCGCCGCGCGGGCTCGTGTCCGGCGCGATCAGCGCGATGCCGTGCTGCGCGGCGAAGCGCTGCGCGCCCGCCTTGATCGCGAAGGTCTCGTCGGTGCAGGTAAGCCCCGCGAGATAGAACAGCGCCGGCACGCGGCCGTGCGCCGCCTGCGGCGGCAGGTATGCCGAGAACTTCATCGGCAGGCCGATCTGCGCCGACGGGTGGCGGTAGAAGCGCTGCTCGCCGCCGAAGCATGCGTGGGACGAAACGAGTTCGAGCATCGCCGCGCCCTCAGTACAGCACGACCGAGCGGATCGATTCGCCCTTCTTCATCAGGTCGAAGCCTTCGTTGATCCGTTCGAGCGGCAGCGTGTGCGTGATCAGGTCGTCGATGTTCAGCTTGCCTTCCATGTACCAGTCGACGATCTTCGGCACGTCGGTGCGGCCGCGCGCGCCGCCGAACGCCGAGCCCTTCCATTCGCGCCCGGTGACGAGCTGGAACGGCCGCGTGCTGATCTCCTGGCCGGCCGCCGCGACGCCGATGATGAACGACTGCCCCCAGCCCTTGTGCGTGCACTCGAGCGCCTGACGCATCGTCGTCACGTTGCCGATGCATTCGAACGAATAGTCGGCGCCGCCGTCCGTCAGCTGCACGATGTGATCGACGACATTCTCGACTTCCTTCGGATTGACGAAGTGCGTCATGCCGAACTTCTTCGCGAGTTCGACCCGCGCCGGATTGATGTCGACGCCGATGATCTTGTCCGCGCCGACCATCTTCGCGCCCTGGATCACGTTCAGCCCGATCCCGCCGAGCCCGAACACCGCGACGTTCGCGCCCGCCTCGACCTTCGCCGAGTACACGACCGCCCCGACCCCGGTCGTCACGCCGCAGCCGATGTAGCAGACCTTGTCGAACGGTGCGTCCTCGCGGATTTTCGCGACCGCGATTTCCGGCACGACGATGTAATTCGAGAATGTCGAGGTTCCCATGTAATGGAAGATCGGCTTGCCGCCGATCGAGAACCGCGACGTCGCGTCGGGCATCAATCCCTTGCCCTGCGTCGCGCGGATCTTCTGGCACAGGTTGGTTTTGCGCGACAGGCAGAACTTGCACTCGCGGCACTCGGGCGTGTAGAGCGGGATCACGTGATCGCCCTTTTTCAGCGTGCCGACGCCGGGACCGACGTCGACCACCACGCCCGCGCCCTCGTGGCCGAGAATCGCCGGGAAGATGCCTTCCGGATCGGCGCCCGACAGCGTGTAATAGTCGGTGTGGCAGATGCCCGTCGCCTTCACCTCGATCAGCACCTCGCCGGCGCGCGGCCCTTCGAGATCGACCTCTTCGACGGTGAGCGGCTCACCCGCCTTCCATGCGATCGCGGCTTTCGTTTTCATCGTGCGGCTCCTGTCAGTGACTGGGGCCGTGCCGCGCGCGGCTCTCGTCGCGCGGCACGGCGAAATGGGATGGTGCTCGGGCATGATCGCAGGCCGGCGCGCGCCACGCGTGCGCGAACCGGTCGCGGCATTGCCAAAATGCGTCATCGATGACGCATCGAGACAAGTGCGAGAGTGTAAACGCCCATCGCGAAGCCTGCTCCATCGCGACGGCAAGAACGCGATCGGGCGTACTCGTTCCAGGCAGCGGCGCCGTGCCGATGACACCGCGAAGCACCATCCGGATCGGCGTCGCGACCTCGCGCCGCGCGCGGCGGTCCGACGCTCTGTCCCCCTGTTCGCGACGGCAGCGCGCCGCCGGGCCAAACCCAGGCGAGAAAAGGCTCCGCGCGGGTAAACCCAGGGCGATTTCCGCCATGCCCGAAACCCCACTATTCCGGATCGCCGATACACACCATAAACCAGCCTATATTTGGCATGGGGGCCGGGCCATTTTTGGACGGCTATAAAACCCGGGAACCTCACTTCCGCGGCGGATCCACGATGATTTCCCTCCTTGCTCACGCCGAAACGGCATATCGATGCAGCGAAGCACGGAATAGGGCCCAGTGCTCTTGTTGCGGTCCGGCATTGCGCATAACGTCGAGTCATCCCCAAAACAAGATCATGGAGTGAGACAGATGCAATCGAACACGGCCCATCCGTGCGATGAGGTGTTGCCGTCCGGCAAGCTGTTGACGCTTGGCCTGCAACACGTCCTCGTCATGTACGCCGGCGCCGTCGCCGTGCCGCTCATCGTCGGCGGCGCGCTCAAGCTGCCGAAGGATCAGATCGCGTTCCTGATCAGCGCGGATCTGTTCTCGTGCGGCATCGCGACGCTGATCCAGACGCTCGGCCTGTGGATCTTCGGCATCCGCCTGCCCGTCATCATGGGCTGCACGTTCGCCGCCGTCGGCCCGATGATCGCGATCGGCACGAACCCCGGCCTGGGGATTCTCGACATCTTCGGCTCGACGATCGCGGCGGGGGTGATCGGCATCGTGCTCGCGCCCGTGATCGGCAAGCTGCTGCGCTTCTTCCCCCCGGTCGTGGTCGGCACCGTGATCTCGGTGATCGGGCTGTCGCTGATGGAGGTCGGGATCAACTGGGCGGCCGGCGGCGTCGGCAATCCCGACTACGGCAACCCGGTCTATCTCGGCCTGTCGCTGCTGGTCCTCACGCTGATCCT
This sequence comes from Burkholderia alba, assembly GCF_034721475.1. Lineage (NCBI taxonomy): Bacteria > Pseudomonadati > Pseudomonadota > Betaproteobacteria > Burkholderiales > Burkholderiaceae > Burkholderia > Burkholderia alba. Next base: position 197,413 of record NZ_JAWJWL010000014.1, read on the forward strand.
GCTGATCAACAAGTTCGGCCGCGGCTTCATCGCCAATATCTCGGTGCTGCTCGGCATGGTCGCGGGCTTCCTGCTCGCGTTCGCGCTCGGCCGGGTGAACACGGACGGCGTGTCGGCCGCGCCGTGGGTCGGCTTCGTGATGCCGTTCCACTTCGGCCTGCCGCACTTCGACCCGCTGTCGATCGCGACGATGGTCATCGTGATGTTCGTCACCTTCATCGAATCGACCGGTATGTTCCTCGCGGTCGGCGACATGGTCGACCGCCCGGTCGATCAGGAGCGGCTGGTCCGCGGCCTGCGCGTGGACGGGCTCGGTACGCTGATCGGCGGCATCTTCAACTCGTTCCCCCATACGTCGTTTTCGCAGAACGTCGGCCTGATCGGCGTGACCGGCGTGAAGAGCCGCTTCGTCTGCGCGACGGGCGGCGTGCTGCTGGTGCTGCTCGGCCTGTTCCCGAAGATGGCGCAGGTGGTCGCATCGGTGCCCGCGTTCGTGCTGGGCGGCGCGGGGATCGTGATGTTCGGGATGGTCGCCGCGAACGGCATCAAGGTGCTGTCGAAGGTCGACTTCGTGAGGAATCACAACAACCTCTTCATCGTCGCCGTGAGCGTCGGCATCGGCCTCGTGCCGGTCGTGTCGCCGGGCTTCTTCGCGAAGCTGCCGAGCGGGCTCGCACCGATCCTGCATAGCGGCATCCTGCTCGCGTCGGTCTGCGCCGTGCTGCTCAATCTGATGTTCAACGGCGTGAAGGGCGAGCAGGACGCCACCTGCGACATCCGCCGCGCCGGACACGATTTCGACGGACGGGCCGCCGACCTGCACTGACACCCCGGCACCACCCCGACGACGCGCGATTGCGCGCGGCGGATATAAAAAAAACGCCACGGAAGACTCCGTGGCGTTTTGCTTTGCCGCGATCGTTGCCGCGGCGCACGGGCCGTCCTGCGCCCGTCCGCCGCTTGCGCCGGGCGTCAGCCCGTCGTCGCGGTCTGCTGCGCGGGCGCCGGCGCTGGCGCGTCGTTGGCCCGGCCGT